>DDSG01000029.1 GCA_002343325.1 Phycisphaerales bacterium UBA2396
ACCGCCGCCGCCGCCGCCACCGAAGCCGCCGCGATCCTCACGCGGGCGGGCCTCGTTGACCGTCAGGTCACGGCCGGCGATGTTCTGGCCGTTGAGGGCCTCCATCGCGGCGCGGGCCTGGCCGTCGTCGTTCATCTCAACAAACCCGAACCCGCGGGGACGACCGGTCTCGCGGTCCATCACCAGGGTCGCCGACGACACTTCGCCGTGCGCCTCGAACATCTGGCGGAGCTCGGCCTCGGTCGTGCTGAACGGCAGGTTACCAACGTAAATCTTCATCGAACGCTTCCTACATTTCTGCCCGCGAGATCAGATACCGGTGCTTGGACTCGGGCAGGAGCGAAGCGTCGGCCGCAGAGACGCCTCCCGACTGCGGGAGGCCGATTCACTGACACCCAAGTCTAGCCCACTCCGACGACGAGTGCACTCGTTTTTTATTGAACCCCCTCAATAGGTTATTTTTCGTTCCGAGCCTCTTGCTTCGCGATCCGCGAGATATGGGCCGCGAACGACTCGTCCTCGCCACGCAGCAGTTCGGGGAGCGCTTCGCGGAAGTCCTTTCGGCGGCACCAATCCCGCATGTAGTCCTCCCAGGACTGCCACAGCCGGCGGGTCTGGGGGCTCATGCGCTCCTCCCAGACGAGGATGTACGACCGCTCGAAGAGCGCCACGAGAATGTTGAACAGGCCCTTCTTTCGCTCGAGTTGCTCCTCGCTGAGACCCGGGGGAATCTCGCGGCTGAGCAGACGCAAGTCGGCGTTGTCCATGACCAGCCTCATGAACTTGGTGTACTCGTCGCTGAGCCGCTGGTAGATCTCCTCCTCCTCGATCAGCCTTTGCTTGCGCTTGTCGAGGAGAAAGACGAAGATGGCAAAGGGCAGCCCGACCACCGTCACGACGTAGCTGAGCAGTTCCCAAGTCTCGAGCTTGAACATCGGGTTCCCCGGTCGGCCCGCCGCCCGAAGCGAGTGTACCCTGTCACACCGGCAATTGGGCCGGGATGGGAGCGATGCATGGCGCACGACCTGGCGGCGGTGTTCGGCGATCTCCGCGCTGTGCTCAGCAAGCACGCGGACCGGCTTATCGTCCAGACGGACCGACCCCACCCGAAAGGGAACTACTCGCTCAACTGCCCCGAGCCGGACGAAACGGGCAAGGCCCAGTTCTTCGCCTCGGTGATGAGCCAGACAACCAAGGTGGGCTTCTACTTCATGCCCATATCGACGCACCCGGCGCTGCTCGAGAAGCTGCCGCCGGAGCTCAAGACGCACCTGGACGGGAAGAGCTGCTTCCACTTCGTTCGGACGAATCCGGAATTGCTGTCGCACCTGGACACGATGATCCGTGACGGGCTCAGCACCTACGCCAAAGCTGGTTTCCTGGGCCCCAAGGCGGCCAAGGCCAAGCCCGCCGCGAAACCCGCGGCCAAGCCCGCGGCCAAGCCCGCGGCCAAGAAGGTCGCCAAAAAGGTCGGCGCGAAGCCCGCCGCGAAAAAGTCGGCCAAGAAGAAGTCCCGCTGAGCGCTCGTGCGGTGGCGCGACGCGGGGAACGGCGTTCGTCACTGCCGAACGAACCCGCCGAAAAACAACACGCCCCGGCCGAAAGGACCGGGGCGTGCGTGTTTACAGAGTCTGCGAGAGCGAAGGAATCGCTCAGCGACGGCGGCGGGCGGCGACGAGCCCGCCCAGGCCGAGCAGCGCGAGGGCGCTGGGGGCCGGAACGACCTCGCCCGTGAGCTGCAGGTCACGGTTGAAGGCGCCGTTCTCGAAGTAGGCAGTGACGCGGAACGTGCCGCCGCTGCTCGTCGAGCCGCCGTTGGCAGCGACGGTACCGATCTGCATGAGACGGAACTCGACCGAGCCGGTCAGGCCGGACAGACCGCTGAGGTCGATGATCGCGTTGACGAAGTTCCCGCCCGGAGCCTGGTTGAACGTGGTGAGGGCGGTGGCGAAGCCGTCGCCCGAGTAGAACAGGCCCATCGTGCCGGGGCCCTGGGCCGAGGAACGCGTGCCGATGTAGAGCTTGTCGAGGTTGACGGCAAAGCCCGAGTCAACCGTGAAGCCGAACGAGAAGAAGTCATCGGCGCCCTGGGTCCACCCGCTGGCGTTCATCGAGTTCGCGGCGCCGACGCCCGTGAGCCCGGCGCCGCGCGTCAGCGAGGCGGCCGTCACGTTGGTCGTGCCCGTGCCAGCGACCGACGCCTGCGTGCCGGGCTGGCCCGTGAGGTTGTACGAGGTGATGACACCGGCGTTGGCGGCCGAAGCGACGGCAACCACACCACACACTGCTGCACAGAACTTCATGGATTCCTCCTATCTCTGGATTGGCCTCGCCCTCGTTTCCGAGGGATGGAAAGTCCGCCGGTCTCTCGTCGGCGGGGCATCAGTGTACACCGCCGATAGCCGGGCCGCGACGGCAAGCACCCATCAAGACGAAAACTTCATGGTTCCAACAACTTACGACCAACCACGCCCGAAACCACTCACGAGTTATCGGTCGTCTCGTGGGCCCCGCAAGACGGACACGATTGCGTCGAGACCTCCCGCTCTCGCCCGCAGTAGGCGCACCAGCGGCGGCCCACTTCCGGTGCAAAGAAAGGGCCCTTCCTGCCCAAAGGGCCCGCGGCGGGCTTGGCCGTCCAGACGACGAACAGCATCAGCGCGGGGATCGCGATGAAGGGGAGGCCGAACAGGCTCCCGAAGGACCCAACGCCCCCGAACATCCCGCCGCCGAAGAGCAGCCCGAACCCCACCACAAAGAACGGCACCACGAACAGCGTGACAGCGATGCGGACCGCCCAAGGCAGGCACCCGCCCACCACCCCGTCCGAACCCGGGTCGATCTGATTCATGCGCACCTCCACGACGGTGACCTTCATGGGCTTGCCGAACGGCCGGTTTCAGCAGGGCTCGTCGCCGAAGCTCGTCTGCACGGCTCGAGCGGCGGCCAGGGTGGGATCGTCGGGCGGGATCAGCCGCTGCCGCTCCGCGACGGATTCGATCGGAATCTCCGCGAGCTGCCCGGCCCGCACAACGACAAGCCCCCCCCACCGCTCGCTGAGGACGGCCTTGGCGGCGGCGACGCCGAGTTGTGTCGCGAGCACGCGATCGACCGCCACAGGCGACCCGCCCCGCTGCATGTGACCCAGGACGACGCAGCGTGCTTCGATGCGTGTGCGGCGTTCGATCTCGGAGGCGAGCAAGGCGCCGATACCCCCGAGGCGGATCGGGTCGGGCATCGTCGGATCGACCTTGGCGATGACCTGGCGCCCGCCGCGGGGCGCGGCTCCCTCGGCGGCGGCGACGATCGAGTATCGGAGGCCGAGCTGGCGACGCTCGAGAATCCTGGCGGCGACGTTCTCGAACGTCCAGGCAATCTCGGGAACAAGGATGATGTCGGCCCCGCCCGCCACGCCCGCGTGCAGCGCGATCCATCCGGCGTTTCGGCCCATGAGCTCGACGACCATCACGCGGTGATGGCTGGCCGCGGTGGTGCGAAGGCGATCGATCGCGTCGGCGGCGGTGGCGACCGCGGAGGCAAACCCGAAGGTCACGTCCGTCCCGACGATGTCGTTGTCGATGGTCTTGGGAACCCCGACGAACTTCAGATCGATCCCACGAGCGAGGCCGGCGCGGCGGAGTTCCGTGGCGCACGACATCGAGCCGTCGCCGCCGACGACGACGATGCCGCGAACATCGTGCTTGTCGAGCGTGGCGAAGACGCGGGGCGAAACGTCGCTAAGCACGACCGACCCGTCGGGATTGACGCCGGTGGCAAAGCGGAGCGGGTTGCTTTTGTTCGAAGATCCGAGGATGGTCCCGCCGAGCGCAAGGATGCCGGAGACGGTCGGGAATTCGAGCGGGCGGAGGCGGTCTTCGATCAGCCCGAGGAAGCCGTCTTCGACCCCGAGGACGCGCCGACCGGCGGCGAGCAGGGGTTTGGCGACGGCGCGAATGACCGCGTTGAGCCCCGGACAATCACCCCCGGCCGTCAGGATCGCGATGGTGCCGTTCGACATGCATCACCAGCGTACTCGGACGTGGGCGACGGGACGCGGCCCTCGCTTCGGGCCTGTAACCGGCTGGGAGCCCCCCGGCCAGACGCGTCAGAGGCTACAGACCCAACATCAGCGAGACCGACCGCGGGCTGGGGCTCGTCACGGGGTGCCCGCGTTCGAGAGAGTGAACCGTCGGACGGGAGGTTTCCTTGCGACGTCGATTCGCCGTTCTTGCCGTGCTGATCCCGGGGCTTGCCGCGGCCTCGGCGCCCTCGCTGGTCGGAGGGGGAGCCCCGGCGGAGGCAAAGCCCCCGACGAGCCTGACCTCGCTGATCGATCTGGGGACGCTGTCGCACGCGCGCCCGCCTCGAGGAGTTGATCGATGGGTGCAGGCCAACATCCCCAGGCCCACGCTGGCAAAGCGAACGCACGCCGCCGCCGCCCGACCCGCGGAGCCCGTGCGGTCGCTCGCGTCGTCGGCGTCGGTGCGATCGAGCACCCTGATCGCGATGCCAACGAACACGGTGGCGCCGAAATCGCCGCAGGTTTCCACGACGGCGGGGGCATCGCAGAGCCTTGTGCGCACGACGACGGTCCGGGGCACGACCTCTCCGGGCAAAGCCCCGGCCGCGACGCGATCGACTTCTGCGGGCTCGTCGCGCACGCTGGCGACGGTGTGGGACAGCGGGAAAGCGGTGCAGTATCGCTCTCCCAGCAAGCCCAAAGCGAGCACGGGCCGATCCGCGGCGATGAGGCCCAAATCGGTCACGCCGACAAGCGTGGCAAAGGCCGGCCCCGCCCGAGCGGCCTCGCCACCCATCGCCGCGGCGACGCCGAAGCCCACGACCCCAGCGAAGCCCCCACAAAAGAGTGGATCCTTGTCATCGAAGCCGAAGCCTGTGGCGGGTCGATAATGCACGAGGGTTCGGGCGGGCGGGCCGGACGTGTTTGCGTCCGTCCCGGGATGCCGTCGCGAGCGTGCCGTGTTTGTCGCCCAAGCCCACTCATTTTCTCAGCAGGCCCGTCTGGCGATCACGCTGGCCTGGGTGGCGGGCTATACGAACATTCTGACAATTCTGACGTGCGGGCACGTGACGAGCCACGTGAGCGGGACGACCAGCAACCTGGGGCGTGATGTCGTCGAGGCGTTGCGGGGCGCGGGGTCGACGTGGTCGCTGGTGACTTTCGGGTTCTTCCTGCTCGCCACGTTCATGCTCGGAGCGTTCTTGTCGGGGTTGGCGACGGAGGTGGGCAGGCGTCGCAACTGGGAATCGGTGTATGTGCTGCCGATGGCGATGGAAGCGGTGCTGCTCGCCGGGTTTGCGGTCGGGGTCGAGGTGCAGGACCCCGAAGTGCCGGCGTGGACGTACGTGCTGACGGGGCTGGCGTCGGCGGCGATGGGGCTTCAGAACGCGACGATCACGCGTATCAGCGCGGGGGTGGTGCGCACGACGCACGTCACCGGGGTGCTGACGGATCTGGGGGCCGAGGCGGCGCAGTTTGCGATGGCGGCGTGGGACGCGGCCCGGAAGCCCTCGATGGGCACATTGTGGGAACTTCGGCGGCACGTGTCGGTGCGTCGGCTCGCGCTGCTGGCGTCGATCATGGGGTCGTTCGCCATGGGGGCGGGGCTGGGGACCCTGGCGTTCGACACCATCCCGAGGCACGCCATGTTCCCGCCGGTGCTGTTCCTGTTGTGGATCATCGCGCAGGATCTTGCGCGGCCGATCGTGGAGATCGAATCGAGCGACCTGGTCGGCGATGCGTCCCTGCGGCTGCCGCCGGAGCTGGCGGTGTACCACCTCCGGCGGGACCGTGCGCGGGCGAAGGCGCCCCATCGGCTCCCGGACTTGGTCGGATGGGCGGAGCGGCTGCCGGCGCGGATCCGGCTGGTTGTGCTCGATCTCACGGACGTGACGATGCTCGATCAGGACTCGGCATCGGAGCTGGTGGCGCTGGTGCGGCGGATGAACCAGACGGGTCGGCGGCTGCTGCTGGCGGGCGTGGATCGGGAGCAGTACGCGGCGCTGAGCGGGGCCGGCGGGCCGCTGGACCCGATGGCGGCCTTCCCGGATCTGGAGATTGCCGTTGCGTTCGGGCTGTCATGGCTTGAGCACGACCGATCGGGAGCGGGGCGGCACTGATTTTGTTGGTGCGTGGTGGAGTCGTCGTGCGTTGGGGACTATTCTGTCCCAGTTTGCGCCGAACGGGCGGGTCGTGGTGACGTAAACCCGCGCCGTCGCGCTTGCGTGCCGCACCTTCCTCGCCGGGGATTCCCATGCCGAAGCGCACTGATCTGAAGACCATCCTCGTGATCGGGTCGGGCCCGATCGTGATCGGGCAGGGCTGCGAGTTTGACTACTCGGGCACGCAGGCGTGCAAAGCTCTGAAACAGGAGGGGTACCGGATCGTCCTGGTGAACAGCAACCCGGCGACGATCATGACGGACCCGGCGTTCAGCGACCGGACGTACATCGAGCCGATTACGCCCGAGGCGGTCCGCAAGATCATCGAGCTGGAGAACGAGAAGGCCCGGCTCGGGGAACCCGGATACCACCGGATCGATGCGGTGCTCCCCACGCTGGGGGGGCAGACCGCCCTGAACACGGCGTGCAAACTCTGGGACGACGGGACGCTTCAGAAGCACGGGATCGAGATGATCGGCGCGAACCGCGAGGTCATCCACCGGGCCGAGGATCGGCAGATCTTCAAGGAGATCTGCGAGAAGATCGGGCTGACGCTTCCCAAGGCCAAGACGGTCAACACGCTCGACGACGCGTTCGCGTTTCTCGATGAGATCGGGCTCCCCGCGATCATCCGCCCGGCGTTCACGCTGGGAGGCACGGGCGGCGGGATCGCTTACAACCGCGAGGAATTCCGCGACATCTGCACGCGAGGGCTGGCGGCGTCGATGATCGGGCAGATCCAGATCGACCAGTCGGTGATCGGGTGGAAGGAATACGAGCTGGAGGTCGTCCGCGATCGCAAGGACAACTGCATCATCGTCTGCGGGATCGAGAACATCGACGCGATGGGCGTGCACACGGGTGACTCGATCACGGTCGCGCCGATCCTGACGCTGACCGACAAGGAATACCAGCAGATGCGCGACGCGGCGTTCGCCATCATGCGGGCCGTCGGCGTCGAAACGGGCGGGAGCAACGTGCAGTTCGGCGTGAACCCGAACCCCAAGCCGGGCCCGGACGGGAAGAAGCCCTTCGAGATGGTCGTCATCGAGATGAACCCGCGGGTGTCGCGATCGTCGGCTCTGGCGTCGAAGGCGACTGGATTCCCCATCGCGAAGATCGCGGCCAAGCTCGCGGTTGGGTACACGCTCGACGAGCTCAAGAACGACATCACGGGAAACACGTCCGCGTGCTTCGAGCCGACGATCGACTATGTCGTCACGAAGATGCCCCGCTGGACGTTCGAGAAGTTCCCCGAGGCCGACGAAACGCTGACCACGCAGATGAAGAGCGTGGGCGAGGCGATGGCGATCGGCCGGACCCTCAAGGAAAGCCTGCAGAAGGTGATCCGATCGATGGACGTCAAGCGGTTCGGGCTTGGGCTTGACCGCAACGACAAGTGGCTCGCCGCGATGCGTGCGGTGGAGCACGGACAGTTGGTGCTCGATGTGATGGGCAACCCCTTGGCCGCGGCGAACAAGGACGGCGAGGCGAGCCCCAACGGGCTTCGCACGGCCGACGGATCGCCGATCGAGTGGCCCATCCCCGCCGACAAGCTCTCGCGGAAGCTCGCCGTGCCGAGCCAAGGACGGCTGTACTACGTGCGATACGCGCTGAAAATGGGGTGGACGATCGAGAAGATCCACTCCCTCACGCACATCGACCCGTTCTTCCTGGATCAGATCCAGCAGCTCGTGCGTTTCGAGGACACGCTGTGCAACTATCGCACGCTGGACGACGTGCCGGCGGAGGTCCTGTTCGAGGCCAAGCAGCTCGGGTACGCCGACGCTCAGCTCGCCAACCTCTACCTCGGGAAAATCTCGCCCGAGACGATCCTTCAGGTGCGCGAGCATCGCAAGAAGCTGGGGATCGAGCCTGTCTTCAAGCTGGTGGACACGTGCGCGGCCGAGTTCGAGGCGGTCACCCCCTACTACTACTCGACGTACGAGCGCGGGTCGAACGCTCTTGGCGCGGGTGAGTTCCGCGGGGACGACGAGATCCGCGTGAGCGACCGCAGGAAGGTCGTCATTCTCGGCGGCGGTCCCAACCGCATCGGGCAGGGGATCGAGTTCGATTACTGCTGCGTGCACGCGGCGTTCGCGGCGAAGGATCTCGGGTTCGAGTCGGTGATGATCAACTCCAACCCCGAAACCGTCAGCACGGACTACGACACGAGCGATCTGCTGTTCTTCGAGCCGCTGACGCTCGAGGACACGGTGAACATCATCGAGCGTCTCAACGGGCGCTCGCTCGCCGCGCCGGGCGGGCATATTCACGGGACGATCGTGCAGTTCGGGGGGCAGACGCCGCTCAACCTCGCGCAGGGGCTCGTCAAGGCGGGCGTCCCGATCATCGGCACCAGTGTCGACTCGATCGATCTGGCCGAGGACCGCGACAGATTCGATACCGTGCTCGAGAAGCTCAGGCTTCACCGCCCGCCGGCGGGCATCGCCCGATCGATCGACGAAGCGGTGAAGATCGCCAACAGCATCGGGTATCCGGTGCTGCTGCGACCGAGCTACGTGCTGGGCGGCCGAGGAATGGAAATCTGCAGCGACGAGCGTGCGATCCGGGCGTTCATCCAGAACGCGCTGAAGGTCTCGGACCTTGACGGGGCGCCCGTGCTGATCGACAAGTTCCTCTCGTCCGCGACGGAGGTGGATGTCGACGTGGTTGCCGATGGGGAGACCGCGATCATCTCGGGGCTCATGGAGCACATCGAGCACGCGGGCATCCACTCGGGCGACTCGGCGATGTCGATCCCCGCGTACTCGCTCAAGCCCGCGCTGGTGGAAGAGATCAAGCGCATTGGAACCGCGCTCGCCAAGGAACTGGGCGTGCGGGGGCTGATGAACCTGCAGCTTGCGATCAAGCACGGGGAGCCCGGGAGCGAGGCCGACAAGGTCTACATCCTGGAGGTCAATCCCCGGGCGAGCCGCACCGTGCCGTTCATCTCCAAGGCGGTGCACGTGCCCTGGCCTGCCATCGCGGCGAAGGTGATGATGGGCAAGTCGCTGCGGGAGCTCGGCGCCCGAGAGACCAACCTCGTTGGGGCGTACGCGGTGAAGGAGTCGGTGTTCCCCTTCGCCAAGTTCCCCGGGGTTGACTTTGTGCTCGGGCCCGAGATGCGTTCGACGGGCGAGGTCATGGGCATCGACCGCTCATTCCCGATCGCCTTTGCCAAGAGCCAGATGGCGGGCGGGATGGACATTCCGACCGACCCGGCCCGGGGCGGGGTGTTCATCTCGGTGCGGGACGAGGACAAGCCCCTGATCGCCGCCGCCGCGCGGACACTCTCGGGGATGGGCTTTACGATCTATGCCACCGGCGGCACCGCGGACTCGATCGAGCAATCCGGCACGCCCGTGAGCCGTCTTCAGAAGATCGCGACGGGTGCCCGCCCCAACGTGCTCGACCTGATGGCGAACAAGCAGATCTCCCTGATCATCAACACGCCGACCCGCACGGGGTACCTCACGGACGAGGGGAAGATCCGGGCGACCGCGGTTCGTCTCAACGTGCCGATGCTGAGCACGGTACCGGCAGCACAGGCGATGGTTCGGGCGATTGTGGCCCTGCGGGAGACCGGCTGGGGCGTGGCCGCCCTGCAGGACTACGCCGCCCGCTGAGGAAGGTCGTCGGCTTCGAGAAATCCCCCAGTCTGACGCGCGGGTCCGGGCAACCTTCGGGCAGTCTTGACACGGGCTGCCGACGCGGTACGCTGCGGGTGCCGAAGGTTCCCGGGGCGGAGTTCGCCGCCGGGATGAAAAGGGAAGCGTGGTGAGGCCGAGCATGGCCGATTCCACCGCGGACGCGCCGCCGTAACGGGTGTGGACGCAACCCCACGAGGGCACTTCAGAGCGAAGTGCCGCACCACTGGGCACGCCACAGGGCGAGCCTGGGAAGGTGGGGGTTGCCGAGCCCGGAGCCGGAAGACCTGCCTGACGCCGCGCGTGCCGGAGCACGCGTCGAGCCGAGCGGCCCTCGCGATCTGGCACCCCGTGGTGCCGGAAAGGGGCAGTCGGGCAGCGGTGCCGGTTCCCCTCGGCACGCGCACCCACTCCACCCCGATTCCCGATTGGCCCCGGCGTACCGGTCAGGGGCCTGCCTGCGCGCGAGCGGGCACGGAACGTCGGTCGCGTGCGCGCGCCCGAGGATTGGTTTGGTCATGCTTCGAATCGCTGTCGTGGTTTCTTTGGGCCTGGCTGGCTCGACGCTTGGGGCGGATCCGTTTGCCGACCGAGTTGTCTCGTATGTTGCGGGCGAAGGCGTCGCTGCGGGGTACGACGACCCCACGACCGCCATCGGCTCGCCCACACGCGTCAACTACTTCGGCGACACCGTCACCCCCTTCAACACGCCTTACTGGAGCACCGACGTGGTCAGCGTCGGCCGCGGCGGCTCGCTCGTCGTCGCCTTCGACGAAGCGATCCTCGACAACCCCCTCAATCCCTTCGGCATCGACCTGCTCGTTTTCGGCAACCAGTTCTTCATCACCGACTCCAACGGCCGGCTCACCGGGCTCTTCGACGAGGGCGGCCAGATCGAGCTGTCGGCCGATGGCAACACCTGGATCGCCGTCACCGGGCTCACCGCCGAGGGTGGATTCCCCACGCTCGGCTTCGTCGGCATCACCGATCTGCAGTTCGGCAGCGACCAGGGCACAGGGCCCACCGACTTCACCAAGCCCGTCAACCCGCAGCTCAACTGGATCGGCATGACCAGAGAAGAACTCGCGGCGGCCTACGACGGCTCAGGCGGCGGTCTCGGGATCGACATCGGTGCGTACGGGCTCGGCAGTGTGAGCTATGTGCGCATCTCCAACGCGATCGACGCGGTCGGCATCCCGGAGATCGACGGCTTCGCCGCCGTCACCCCAGTGCCGGCACCCGCGGCGATCCTCCCCTTGGCGGCGTGGTTCATGCGCCGCCGTTCTCGATAGCCGCTTCGACGCGGGCTGTTCGTGCTCGTGCCCATGGCGCGGGGAGAGGTGCGGCGGGTCGTGGTCGCCCTGCTGGTTGGAGAGAGACGTCCAACGGCACAGAACCAGACGACGCCGCCCTCCCCCTTCGCGGGGAATTGACCGAGAGATTGACGAGGGGTGTTTGCCCCATCCGTTCGGAAGGAAGAAGCGATGCCCGTGACCCGTTGCGTGTGCAAGGAAGTGCCGCTGGAACATGTCGCGAGAGAAGCACGCGCAATGCGTGCGCGGGGTTTGCCTGTGTCGCTCGCCGAACTCTGCGATCGCACGCTCGCGGGCACGGGTTGTGGGACGTGCAGGCCCTATATAGCGCGAGCCGCGATCACGGGCGAATCGATCCAACCTGTGATGAGCCCAGCAGACAGCGAGGTCTGGATTCGTCGCCTGTCGGCCGTGGCACATGCATAAACGATCAACTACTCTGATATTCTCCTTCTAATGTTCGCTCTGGATGTGAGCGCTTTCGTTCCGATATATTGGGTACGTGCCCGGGGACCATGAACAACAGGCTGTGACGAAGTGCGTCTGCTTCGACGTGACGTTTGAGGCGTTGCGTTCGCTGTACTACTCGCTGCCCGAATCGCTGCGAACGATCGGCACGCTGCATTCGCGTACCGGCTGTGGCGGTCGGTGCGGACTGTGCGTGCCGTACATCCAGGTGGCGATCCGCAGGCAAGTCGACACGCTGCCCGTGATGTGGACGGAGGACTTCCGATCCGAGGGCGTTCATCCCGGCGCGATCCGTCGGCTGGAAGAGACGATCAAGGAACTGATGGCGGAGTTGTCACAGCAGCCTCAGCCGCGGTGAGCAGTTCGACTCTGATGCTGAGGCGGCCGGAGTGACCGGAACCAAAAAGAAAGCCGGCCCGCGCGAGAGAGCGCGGGCCGGCGTGTGATTGACTCGGGCCGATCAGCCGCCGACGGTGGGCTCGGCGGGCACGGCGCTCGCGGGGAACTGCACCTGGGCGATCTCATCGGAGAAGTCGTCGCCCTCGAGTTCCGGGTCGGCCGGGGGCTCGGCGAGCAGATTGACCTTGATCTCCTGGTACGGGCGGAAGCCGGTGCCGGCCGGGATGAGGTGTCCGAGCAACACGTTCTCCTTGAGGCCGACGAGCGTGTCCATCGCGCCCTTGAGGGAGGCCTCGGTGAGCACCTTGGTGGACTCCTGGAAGGACGCGCCCGAGAGGAACGAGTCGGAGGAGAGGGCGGCCTTGGTGATCCCGAGCAGCAGGGTTCGGCCCGACGCGGGCTTGGCACGCTTGGCCTTGGCCCCGTCCTTGCCGACGGCCTCGGCCCGGGCGTTGGCTTCCTTGATCTCTTCCTTGGTGACCAGAGCGTTCAGAGGCAGGTCCGTGCCACCGACCTCGGTGATCCGGTACATCTGAGCGATCTGGTTGTTCTTCTGCTTGAAGACGTACTTGTCGACGACTTCCTGCGGGAGCAGATCCGTGTCGCCCGGGTTCTCGATCTTCACCTTGCGGATCATCTGCGCGAGGATCAACTCGATGTGCTTGTCGTTGATCACCACGCCCTGCGCGCGGTACACGTTCTGCACCTCATCGAGCATGTACTCCCACAGGGCTTCCTCGCCCTTGATCCGCAGGATGTCGTGCGGGACCAGCGGGCCTTCCGTGAGGCGGTCGCCCGCCTGCACGTAGTCGCCCGTGTGGACGAGGAGGGTCTTGGACGCGTCGACGTGGTGATCCTTCTCGATCCCCGCGTCGGAGATGACCCGGATGGTCATCTTGCCCTTGCGCTTGTCGGAGATGATCTCGACCCGCCCGGTGATCTCGGCCATGACGGCCGGGTCCTTGGGCTTGCGGGCCTCGAAGATCTCCGTGACGCGGGGCAAGCCGCCGACGATGTCCTGTGAACCCGCGGCTCCGCGCGGCTGACGCGCGAGCATCGAGCCGGCCTTGATCGCCTGCCCGTCCTTGACCTCCAGTCGTGCCCGAGCGGGCAGGTAGTGGAAGTCCAGGATGTTGCCCTGGGCGTCGAGGATGTTGATCGCGGGATGCTTCTCGCCCTTGTGCTCGATGACCACGAGAGCCTTCTGGCCACGGCCCGCGTCTTCCTCACGCACCGTCTCGCCGACCTCGATGTCGACGAACTGCACGGTACCTTCCTTCTCGGCGAGGATCGGGGCGCGGTGCGGGTCCCACTTGACCAGCGGGGCGCCCTTCTTGATCTCCTCGCCCGTCTTGACGAGCACGTACGACCCGTACGGGGGCTTGAACTTCTCGAGCTCCCGTCCGGCCGAATCAAGGACCGCGATCTCCGCGTTGCGGCGGAGGACGACCATGACGTCGTGGCCTTCGTCGTCCTTCGTGGGCACTTCGCCGCAGTCACGCAGCTCAATCTTGCCGGAGTTGGTCGCCCGGTGTTCGGTCTGCTCGGCGGTGCGCTGGCCGATACCGCCGGTGTGGAACGTACGCATCGTGAGCTGCGTGCCGGGCTCGCCGATCGACTGGGCCGCGATGATCCCGACCGCCAGACCCGGCTCGACGGGCTTACCAGTCGACATATCGATGCCGTAATCGAGCACCGAACAGCCGAACTGGCTCTCGCTAGTGAGCGGGCTGCGGACGAAGACTTCCTGCACGCCCATGTCCTCGACCTTCTTGGCGGCCTCGGCGGTGATGATCTCGTTCTCGCTGACGAGCACTTCGCCGGTCTTGGGGTTGACGATCGTGTTGACGCTGACGCGGCCCACGAGATGGTCGCGGAGCGGCACGTCGATCTGGTCGCCCTTGTAGACCGCGCGCTTGCGCACGCCGCGCTTCGACCCGCAGTCGAACTCGCCGATGATGACGGACTGCGCCACGTCGCAGAGCTTGCGGGTGAGGTAGCCCGAGTCGGCGGTCTTGAGCGCCGTGTCGGCCAGACCCTTACGCGCACCGTGCGTCGAGGAGAAGTACTCGAGGATCGTCAGACCCTCGCGGAAGTTCGAGCGGATGGGGGTCTCGATGATCTCGCCGGAGGGCTTGGCCATCAGGCCTCGCATGCCGGCGAGCTGCATCATCTGGCTGATGTTGCCGCGGGCGCCCGAGTCACCCATGAGGTACACCGGGTTGAGGTAGAAGCGGGCTTTCTTGTCATCGACGGGCAGTTCGTTGCCGTCGTCGTCGCGGCGGTCGTTCTTGAGGGTCTCGACGAGCTTCTTGGTCACCTGCTCGCGGCAGTGAGACCAGATGTCGAGGAGCTGGTTGTACCGCTCGCGGGCGGTGATGATGCCGCGGTCGTAGTTCTTCTCGACCCGGTTGACCTTCTGCTGGGCTTCGTCGAGAAGGGCCTGCTTCTCCTTGGGGATGCGCAGGTCGGTGATGCCGAACGACAGGCCGGCCAGGGTGGACTGCTTGAACCCGACTTCCTTCATGCGGTCGAGGAGGTCGATCGTCGCCGGGCGGCCGCAGTAGAGATACACGTCGTCGATGACGCGGGCGCACCCCTTCTTGCCCAGCGAACAGTTGTAGAAGGGCATCTCTGCCTCGAGAATGTCGCTGAAGAGCACGCGACCGACGGTGGTGACGATGCGCTTGTTCTTCGGCAGTTCCTTCGCCGCGCCGGACTGATCCTCGACGATGTGCTCGAACTGGTCGAGGCGCAGCGCGATCCGCTGCTGCAGGCGGATCCGCCCGTGGTCGTACGCCATGATTGCCTCGCGGCGGCTCATGAACGTCGGGAGCTTCTCGACCGGCACTTCATCGGGCATCATGAACGTGATGAAGTACACGCCCATGACGATGTCCTGCGACGCCGAGATGATCGGCTTGCCGTTCGCGGGCGAGAAGACGTTGTGCGTGCTGAGCATCAGCACGTGGGCCTCGGCCTGGGCCTCAACGGACAGAGGCAGGTGCACCGCCATCTGGTCGCCGTCGAAGTCGGCGTTGAACCCGCCGCAGACCAGCGGGTGGATGCGGATCGCGTTGCCTTCCACCAGCACGGGCTCGAAGGCCTGGATGCCCATTCGGTGGAGCGTCGGAGCGCGGTTGAGCAGCACCGGGTGCTGGTAGATGACCTCTTCGAGAATGTCCCACACGGCCGGATCGCGGCGCTCGAGCATGCGCTTGGCGCTCTTGATCGTGTCGGCCAGCCCGTGCTCCTTCAGCTTGCGGATGATGAAGGGCTGGTAGAGCTCCAGCGCGATCTTCTTGGGCAGGCCGCACTGGTGCAGCTTGAGCTCGGGGCCGACGACGATGACCGAACGCGCGGAGTAGTCGACGCGCTTGCCGAGCAGGTTCTCGCGGAATCGGCCCTGCTTGCCCTTGATCATGTCCGTCAGCGACTTGAGCGGGCGGTTGCTGCTGCCCAGGACCGGGCGGCGGCAGCGGCCGTTGTCGAACAAGGCGTCAACCGCCTGCTGGAGCATCCGCTTCTCGTTGCGGATGATGACCTCGGGCGCGTTGAGGTCCATCAGCTTCTTGAGGCGGTTGTTGCGGTTGATGATGCGCCGGTACAGGTCGTTCAGGTCGCTCGTCGCGAAGTTGCCGCTCTCCAGCAGGACCAGCGGACGCAGGTCCGGCGGGATCACGGGCACGACGTCCATGATGAGCCAGGACGGGTCGTTCTCGCTCTTCCTGATCTGCTCGACGAGCTTGAGCCGCTTCGAGAGGTCCTTGATCTTCTGCTTGCTCTTGGTGTCGTGGAGCTCCTGGCGGAGCTGCGTCGCGAGCTCTTCGAGGTTGGTCTTCTCGATCAGTTCGCGGGCGGCGTCGGCGCCCATCGTCGCGCGGAACGCGTTCCCGTACTTCTCCACGTACTGCCGGTGCTCGTCCTCCGTCAGCACCTGCTTGAACTTCAGCTCCGTGTCGCCCGGATCGGTGACCACGTAATCCTGGTAGTAGATCACCTTCTCAAGATCGCTCGTCTTCATCGCCAGCAGCGTGCCCAGCCGGCTCGGCATGCTCTTGAAGAACCAGATGTGAACGACGGGGCTGGCGAGGTTGATGTGCCCCATGCGCTTGCGGCGGACTCGCGAGTGCGTCACCTTCACGCCGCAGCGGTCACAGATGATCCCCTTGTACTTCGTCCCGCGGTACTTCCCGCAGGCACACTCGTAATCGCGCTCGGGCCCGAAGATGCGCTCACAGAAGAGCCCGTCCTTCTCGGGGCGGTACGTGCGGTAGTTGATCGTCTCGGGCTTTTTCACCTCGCCGTACGACCACGCGCGGATGTCGTTGGGCGACGCGAGCGTCACCTTCACCGCGGTGTAGTCATTCACGCGTTCATACACGGTCTCAGCCATGGTTCGTTCCTTGCCTGCTCAGCCTGATCGGCCGGGTTCTCTGGGTTCGTTGGCGTCTGCTACCGGGGTCGTTTGATCGATGGGCAAGCCTTACAGAAGGCTCCCACCCTCCGTCTTCTTCTTCTCCAGGGTCACGTTCAGACCCAGGCCCTTGAGCTCGTTGCAGAGCACGTCGAACGCGACGGGCATCCCCGCCTCGAGCTTGTTCGTGCCCTTCACCATGCTCTCGTAGATCTTCGTACGACCTTCCACGTCGTCCGACTTGACGGTCAGCAGTTCCTGCAGGATGTACGCCGCCCCGTACGCCTCCAGCGCCCACACTTCCATTTCGCCGAAGCGCTGGCCGCCCGTGCGGGCCTTGCCGCCCAGGGGCTGCTGCGTGATCAGGCTGTACGGGCCCGTCGCGCGGGCGTGGATCTTGTCGTCCACCAGGTGGTGCAGCTTCAGCAGATACATGTAGCCCACCGTCGTCCGCTGGTTGAACGGCTCGCCGCTGCGCCCGTCGATCAACTGAATCTTCCCGCCTCGGGGCATGCGGGCCAGCAGCTCGCGGTGGTGCGGGTACGTCGCCGTCCGCTCGTACTCGGCAAGCTTCGCGGCGACGTGCTTGTTCGCCTCGTCCACCGCGTGGTGAACCTCGTCCTCGCTCCCGCCGTCGAAGACCGGGGTCACCGCCTGGAAGCCCAGCACCTTCGCCGCCCAGCCCAGGTGCGTCTCAAGAAGCTGCCCGACGTTCATTCGGCTCGGCACGCCCAGCGGGTTCAGGCAGACGTCCACGGGGGTTCCGTCTTCCATGAACGGCATGTCTTCTTCGGGCACCACGCGGGCGATCACGCCCTTGTTCCCGTGGCGACCCGCCATCTTGTCGCCGACGCTCAGCGTGCGCTTGGTCGCGATGTACACCTTCACCATCTCGAGCACGCCGCTCGGCAGCTCGTCGCCACGCTTCATGTGGCTGACCTTGCGGGCCTTCTCGGCGATCACCGCCTGGATGCGGGGCCAGAACTGCGAATAGAGCTTCTCGGCCTCGCCCTTGGTCTCCTTGCTCCCCTTCACCCACTTGAGATCAAACGTCTTGATCTGTTCGAGGATGACCTCGGGGATGTCGCTCGCACCGACCTTCTGGCGGGTGTTGGGGTCGACGATGGGCGTGCCCACCGCCTCGCTCATCAGCGTCGACATCTGCCGGAACAGCGCGATGGACTTCTCGTCCATCACCTTCTCGTAGTCGGCGATGTCCTTCTTGAGCGTCTTCTTCTGCTCCTCGTTCATGTGCAGACGACGCGAGAACTTCCGGGCGCCGATCACCACGCCCTCGACGCCCGCCGGCACCTCGAGCGAGTCGTTCTTCACGTCCTCGCCGGCACGCCCGAAGATCGCGTGCAGCAGCTTCTCTTCCGGCGTCAGCTCGGTCTTGGCCTTGGGGCTCACCTTGCCCACCAGGATGTCGCCCGGGCCGACACGCGTCCCGATGCGGACCACGCCGAACTCGTCCAGGTTGCGGAGCTGCTTCTCCGACACGTTCGGGATGTCTCGCGTGAACTCCTCACGCCCCAGCTTCGTCTCGCGGATCTCAACGTCGTACGCGTCGATGTGGATCGACGTGAAGACGTCGTCCCGCACCAGACGCTCGTTGATCACGATCGCGTCCTCGAAGTTGTACCCGTCGAAGGTCATGAACGCCACCAGCGCGTTCTTGCCGATCGACAGCTCGCCCTGGAACGTGCTCGCGCCGTCCGCGAGGATCTGCCCCTTCTCGACCTTCTGCCCGAGCTTGACCACCGGACGCTGGTTCTGGCACGTCCGCTCATTCAGCCCTGCGAACTTCCGCAGCACGTACTCGTCGGAGTTGTCGATGATCACGCGCTCGCTGTCCACGAACGTCACCGTCCCGGCGTTCTTCGCCTTGACGATCATGCCCGTGTTCGTCCCCACCGCCTTCTCGATCCCCGTCGCCACGCAGGGCGGCTCGGGACGGATCAGCGGCACGGCCTGACGCTGCATGTTCGAACCCATCAGCGCACGGTTCGCGTCGTCGTGCTCAAGGAACGGGATGAGCGCCGCCGAGATGCCCACGATCTGCTTCGGGCTGATGTCCAGATACTCCGCCTGGCTGCTGTCGATCTCCGCCAGCTCGCTGTTCACGCGGGCGAGGATCATCCCCTTCCGCAGGCGGCCTTCGCTCTCGATCGCGTCGCACGGCGCCAGAACCGCCTTCATCTCCTCGTCCGCGCGGAGGTACACGATCTCGCCCGTGGCCTTCCCGCCCTTCACCTCGCGGTACGGCGTCCGGATGAACCCGTAATCGTCGATGCTCGCGTAAATCCCAAGGCTTGCGATCAGACCGATGTTCGTGCCTTCCGGCGTCTCGATCGGGCAGATGCGCCCGTAGTGCGAGATGTGCACGTCGCGAACCTCAAAGCCCGCCCGCTTGCGGTTCAGGCCGCCCGGCCCCAGCGCCGACAGACGACGCTCGTGAACCAGCGACGACAGCGGGTTGGTCTGGTCAACGACCTGCGACAGTTCGCTGCGCCCGAAGAAGAAGTCGATCGCGCTGCTGATGCTCTTGCTGTTCACCAGGTCCGCGATCTTCGTGAGCTCCTCCGGGTCCTTGACGCTCATGCGCTCCTGGACCGTCCGCTTGAGCTTCAGGAAGCCCTTGCGAAGCTCCTCCACCGCCAGCTCGTCCAACGTCCGCAGACGGCGGTTGCCCAGGTGGTCGATATCGTCCACCACCGCCGCCGGCCGCTGCGTCTTGGGGTCCGTCCGGTTCGAACGCAGATCCAGCAGGTACGTCACCACCCGCAGGAAGTCCTCGCTCCGGATGAACATCGCGTCCTCGGGAACGTTCAGATCGAACTTGCGGTTGATCCGGAAACGACCCACGCGGCCCAGGCGATACCGCGTGTCATCGAAGAACTTCTCGATGAACAACTGCTTCGCCTTCTCGACCTGCGGCGGGTTCCCCGGGCGGAGCTTGCTGTAGATCTTCAGCATCGCCCGCTCGTACTCGGTGTCCGCCTCGAACTGCTCGAGCTTCTCCTCCGCCACCGTGTTCAGGATCAGCACGTCCGACGGGTTCTGGATCACGCGGACCGTCTTCAGGCTGCTCGCCGTGATCTTCGCCGCCGCCTCCTCGCCGATCTGACGACCGACGTGCACGATCTCCTCGCCCGTCTCCTTGTCGATGATGCTCTCGGCCGCCCAGTGCTCCGGCCGAACCGCCTCCGCCTTGATCTCGCTGATCTCGTAGAACAGGCTCAGCAGCGCTTCCGTCGTGCTCACCGACTCGTCCAGGCACCGCAGGAACGTCGTCGCCGTCAGCTTCGTGCTCTGGTCGATCCGCATCGCCAGAACGTCCTTCTTCGTCACCTCGAGCTCGATCCACGACCCACGCTCGGGGATCACGCGGGCCGAGTGCAGCGGGCGGTCGCCTTCGCTGCTGAGAATCGAGAAGTCCACGCCCGGCGAACGGTGCAACTGGCTCACGATCACGCGCTCGGCACCGTTCACGATAAACTCGCCGCCGCCCATCATGATCGGGAACTCGCCCAGGTAGATGTCCTCCTGGGCCATGTCCGGCCGACCCTCACGCTTGAGCATCACCGTGATCTTGAACGGCCGACCGTACGTCAGCCGAAGCTCGCGACACTCGTCCGGGGTGTACCGCGGCTCTTCCAGCGTGTAAGCCAGGTACTCCAGGCTCATCGTCTCGTCGTACGACTTGATCGGGAACACCTCCCGAAGCAGCGACTCAAGCCCGATCTGGGTGTTCCGCTCCTCCGGGCCCTTCTCGAGCTGCAGGAACCGCGTGTACGCGTCCAACTGAACCTGCGTCAGGTCCGGGACCGGCAAGGCGTCGCCCGCCTTCGCGAAGTTCCGCAGGATCGAAGCCGGGACCGGATTGTTCGGATAGAACGTCTTTTGAGCCGTCATGCTTGCCCTCGCCAGAAACGATGCATGCCGCCGGCGGAGAGAACTCCGCCGCGGTCGATGCAAACCGTGTCGTCAGATCGTTCGAAGTGTCACGCCCGCTGCCGTACCGAGTCAGTGGTGCTTGCCCAGGATCGCCGCCGCTGATTCGTTCGCCTGCGGGTACGGAAGGCCGCCCCAATCGGCAGAACCCACCAGTCTAAGCACCCCCGCGAGCGGAATCGACAACAATTCTTGAACTTTTCGGCAAAGCACGTGCCACTTCGGACCGAGTCCCGCAGTTACCCAAACAAAAACAAACCGGGCCGACCCTTTCGGATCGGCCCGGCAGAATGCTAGCGTTGCTCACGAGATCAGGGTGTTGATCCCGCGAAGCGGTGCTCAGCGACGACGACGGCTGGCGACCAGACCGCCCAGACCCAGAAGGGCCAGAGCGCTCGGGGCCGGGACGACATCGCCCGACAGGGTGAAGGCCAGATCGGAGGGCCCGCCGAAGATGGCCGTACCAGCAGTCGGGTTCGTCCCGAAGCCGAAACCACCACCCGGGTTGTGGAAGAACGACTCGCTGCCGTTGGCGGTGGCCGCCTCGGCCCAGAACCACTGACCACCGCCGGTGAAGGGGCGGTCAACCCACGCCGCCAGCCAGTACGTGCCCGCGCCGAGCGTCACGCCGGTGAGGTCGAACTGGAGGTCCGAGCCGACCTGAACGCCAACGCCGGCAGCGTAGACCACGCCGGGCGTGTTGCTCGCCACGTCCACGATCGCGTAGCGGACCGCGGCATTAAAGCTGCCGTCGCCCGCCTCGACGCCGTAGACCGTCAGCGACGTCAGGTTGTACGCGGACGACAGGGTGAAATCATCGAAACCGAGCGTCGAGAAATCAGGGAAGTCGCCGAAGGCCTGCGAGACGCGGCCGATGCCCGTGCCGGCAGGCTGCTGATCGATGATCGTCGAACGCTGCGACGCGCCACCCGTGACCGCGCCCTGGCCGGACGTGGTGGGGTTGGCGACAGCGACGCCGGCGAGACCGGCCACGGAAACGAGAGCGAGCAAACGAGTCATGTCTACCTCTCCTTCAAAGAGCGAACCCCACGCCACATGGCGGGGGCCAACAAACCTCATGCTCGAAGGAGTGGGCCGCGCAACGCGCGCGGGTCTTGTCCCTCTCTCCCTCGGGCTGTGTCAATCTATCCGACCCCTGAGAAGGTGTCAAGCGATTCATGAAGTCCCCAGCAACTCCTCACCGCCGCTGCCAGCTCAATCCCACGAGCAAGCCGTTCTCGGACGACCGAAACGCCGCGGAAATGAAAAAACCCCGGGATATCCCGGGGTTTTGTGTGCCTTGTTGGGGCAGAAACTCAGGCGAGCTCGACGGTGGCGCCGGCCTCGGTGAGGGTCTTCTGGAGCTTCTCGGCCTCGGCCTTGTCGACGCCCTGCTTGACGGCCTTGCCCGGGGCGTCCACGAAGGCCTTCGCCTCCGCCAGACCCAGGCCCGTCGCCTCGCGGACGACCTTGATGACGCCGATCTTCTTGGCGGCGTCGACCGCCTTGAGGATCACGTCGAAGGAGGTCTTCTCCTCGGCCTTGGGAGCGGCAGCAGCAGCGGCCGCGACAACGACACCACCGCCCGCGGCGGCCTCGATGCCGTACTTGTCCTTCATGTACTTCCCGAGCTCGACCGCGTCCTTGAGGGACAGGCCGGCGAGTTTGTCACCCAGTTCAGCGATGTGCGTAGCAACGTCGGACATGGAAACTTCCTTTCCTGCCGCGGAGGATGCCCCCCGCGTCGAACACTCCTGAGAGGGGCCGAAACACTCGGCCTTTACCCCGGACACGCCGGGCCAGTCGGGAGCTGATCTGCTTGCAAACCAACCACTGCGGATCGACCGACCCATCCGGATCGGCCGACCTGATCAACCAACCTTCGCGATCGTCTCGCCCTTTTCGAGCTTCTGCTCGATGGCCTTGACGATCCCCGCGACGTTCGAGCCGGGGCCCTTGATCGCGCCCAGGAGCTTGCGCCCGGGGCTGATGACCAGGGTGACCGCCTGCCCGATCGCCTCGTCCCGCGTGGGGAACTTGGACAGCTCGGTCACGCCGGCCTTGCCGGAGTAGAGCGTCCCGTCGAGCACCGCGCCCTTGAGCTCAAGGGCGGGCATCTTCTCGACGAACTTGCAGACTTCGCGGGCGATCTCAACGACGGACTGACCGCCGTACGCCACCGCGCTGGATCCGCCCAGGAGCCCGGCGAGCGGGGAAAGCCCCGTCCCCTCGAACACCTTGGCGGCAAGCGCGTTGCGGACGACCGTCACGCGGATCTTCTTCTTCGAGAGCTCGCTGCGCAGCTTGACCTGATCCTTGGACTTCAGCCCGCGGATCCCGATCAGCAGCCCGTCGCTGCTCTCGCCCAGGCGGGACTTGTAATCCCGCATCATGATGGACTTGATGGTCTTGGACATGGTTCACCTCGCGGCGCCGAGCCGGCGCTTGTGCGTTACTCGGCAGCCACTGCGGACACGTACTTGATCTGAACACTCGGCGTCATCGCCCCGCTCACCACGACCTTCTTGATGTACGTCCCCTTCACCGTCGAAGGACGAATCTTCTCGATGGCCTTGATGAAGTGCTCGATGTTCTCGGCGAGCGCCTCGGGGGCGAAGCTCATCTTCCCCACCACCGCATGGACGTTCCCGCCCTTGTCGGTGCGGTACTCGACCTTGCCGGCCGCGTACTCCTTCACCGCCTCGGGGACGTTCGTCGACACTGTGCCGGCCTTGGGGCTGGGCATCAGGCCCTTGGGGCCCAGGACCTTACCCAGACGCGACACGATGCGCATCATGTCGGGCGACGCGACCGCAACGTCAAAGTCCATCCAGCCCTTCTCGATCTCCGCCACCAGCTCTTCGCCGCCGGCCTTGATCGCGCCCGCCGCCATCGCCTTGGGGGCGATGTCGCTCTGGCAGAAGGCCACCACGCGCTTCGTCTTGCCGATGCCCTTGGGCAGGCTGATCGAACCACGCAACGCCTGATCCGCCTGCGCCGGGTCAACGCCCAGGTGCATGCAGATGTTCACGGTCTGATCGAACTTGGGCGCCTTGAACTTCTTCAGCGCCTGCACCGCTTCCGAGGCCGGCAGAGACTGAGCCGGGACCAGGGCCGCGTTCGCCTTTGCTCGCTTGTTGATTCGCGACATGGGTTCAGCCCTCCACCACGGTAATGCCCATCGAACGGGCCGTGCCCTCGATGATGCGGATGGCCGCCTCGGGTGACCCGGCGTTCAGGTCCGCCGCCTTCACGTCGGCGATCTTCTTGCACTGGCTCTTGGTGATCTTCCCGACCTTGTTCTTGTTCGGGACGCCCGAGCCCTTCTCGACGCCCGCCGCTTCCTTGATCAGGACGCTCGCCGGGCTCGACTTGATCTCAAGCTCGAAGCTCTTGTCGCTGTACAGCGTGACCAACGCCACAACGATCTTGCCCTTAAAGGCCTGCGTCGCCGCGTTGAACTTCTGCGTGAACTGCCCGGGGTTGACACCCTTGGAGCCCAGCACGGGACCCAGAGGCGGTGCAGGCGTCGCCTGCCCACCGGGCGCCATCACCTTGAAAACGTTGATGACTTCTTTCTTGGCCATTGTCCTCACCTCCCACCGGCCGTGGAACGGGATTGCCCGGTCCAACCGCGGCCCCTGGCTTCGAGGGCCGCCGGCTCGGTGGTTCTGACGGTTCCACCCTGATTGTCACCCCGGGCACGCGCCCGAAGAGAGGGGCCTCAACACTAGCCCTCCACCCCTCGGCAAACAACCCTCCCACTCTGTTCTGACACCCACATCCCCCTCCCACGCCTTACTTCACACCCTGTTCTGGAGAACCCGGGCCGGGCTGCGGCGGCGACTTTGGTGCCGCCGCTTCCTGTGGCTTGATGTCCGCCGGTTTATTCCTGCGCGGATCGACCGCGGCGATCGCCGCCGCGAATCGGTCCGCGATCTCACGCTCCAACCCGGCCTCTCTCGCCCGTTCAAGGGGCTTGGTCGCCAGCGCGAGGCGTCCCTCGCTCTGAAGCAGAACGACCACGGCGAGCCACGCCGACGCCGACTTGGTCCGGTTCGCGTGCTTGGTCGCCTCGACGACCATGTCGCGGATCCGGCCGGCGTCCTGACCGGTTGAAGATCCCTCGAACGGGCGATCGACCAAGGTCGGGTCCTTCCGGTAGATCTCCCGCCACAGGGCGACGGCGTCGTCGAGCTGCTTGGATTCGAGCAGGGCCGCCCCGTACTGGCGGGTGGCGTCGAGATCGCTCGGATTCTCCTTCAGGTGGATCCGAAACTGGGTACGTGCCTCGTCGAAGTTCCTCTGACGAACCGCGGTCCGGGCTTGCTCGATCGGGGGAGGTGGAGGGGGCGGGGGTTGCTTGTCCAGTTCCTCGCGGATCTGCTTCATGACGGCGGCGTTCATGCCGGGGACGAGGTTGGCGTCGGAGGTTCGCGGGATGAAGCCCGTGACCTGCGGGTATTGGCGGTTCCATTCGCGTTGGTAGTAGACGGGGTAGCCCCATCCGCCGGCCCAGCCGTTGTTGAGCCAGCCGGAGCCGTTGGACCAGATGGTGGTTTGGCCGGTGCAGGTGCTGCCCCAGTTGATGTTGTTGTTGAGGTTGAAGCCGAGGCTCCATTTGCGGCCGGTGTACGAGCCGCTGAGGTTGAAGCCAGAGTTGTTGTTCTTGGATTGTGCGAAGGCGGGAATCGCAGGGAGGAGCGACAGACCCGCGGCAAAGAGCAAGGGCAGGTAACCGCGCGTGTTCATTGGGGAACTCCGATCTGGAAGGGGCCCAGTGCGATAGTACGAGCGAGCGGCGTGCGGGTTCCCGTGGGAATCGTGCTGGGGCGATCGGGTTCGGCTAGGGTTTCGGCATGAGAACGAACGACAGCGGCGGAGCAGCGGGGTGGGGCGCGGGGCTGATGCTGATGTCGGTCGCGTGTGTGATCGGGGGTTGCGGCGTGGTGTCGAGTGATCGGCTGGTGACCCGCTCGACGGGGACGAACACGGCGCTGATGCCGACGGTGCGGGCGGTGGTGTATCGGGCGACGGACCGGAGCACGGCGGATATCTACCTGACGGACCTGCCGGCGAACGCACCGGAGGCCGATTGGACGACGCTCGAGGGGACGCTGGTGCATCTGCACGTGTTCATTCGGCCGCGGGCTGGGCGGACGCCGATCGCGGATTCGGCGTGCAGTTTCACGCTTCGGCAGTTCGTGCTGGCGGGCGGGCAGGTCGGGGTATATGGCGGGGGAGGCTTCTTTCTGCCCAAGGAAGCGATCGGCTCGGAGGAGATGCGGGTGGAGTTCAACGGCGCGACGCTGAGGCTGAATGCAGCGACGGCGGGGTTTCAGGATCTGCTGGGCCCGAGCACGATGGACGCGTCGTGGACAGCGACGCGGGACGACGCCGCGGCGGCGGGTTGGGCGCGTCTGGCGGGACGGCTGATGGAGGAAGCTGCTCGCGGGGGCGGGGCGAGCGTGGGCCCGGCGGCGGGGTCAGACGCCGGCGGCGGGGGGCGCTGACTTGTCGCGGTGGCGGACGATTTTGCCGGTCACGAGGTAGATGAGGTCCTCGGCGATGTTCTTCATGAGATCGCCGACGCGTTCGAGTTCGCGTCCGACACGCGCGATGTGGAGCCCGATGGCGAGGGCGGCGTCGGTCTTGCCCTCGGCCTTCATCATCTCGATGACTTCCTCGAAAAGGCGCCGGTCGAGCTGATCGATGGTTTCGTCGGCCTCAACGAGCCGGCTGGCGGCCTGGGCGTCCTCGTCGAGCACGGCGCGGAGCAGCTCGTGGCACTGCATGGGCAATCGCTGGCCGAGATCGCGCAACGCGGTGGGCCACTGGGGCACCACGCCCGGGGGGAGCTTTTTGGCGATGCGGTTGGCGATCTTGGCGATCCCGGTGGCGTGATCGGCGACGCGCTCGATGTCGGCGTTGACCTTGAGGACGAAAGTGATGGTGCGGAAGTCGCGTGCGAAGGCGTGCTGGAGGGCGAGGATCTCGAAGCCCTCCTGCTCGATGGCGACCTCCTCGCGGTCGACCTGGTCGTCCTCCTGGCGGACGAGCTTGGCGCCGGCGGTGTCGAGAGTCCAGAGGGCGTCGAGCGCGGACTCGAGCATGCCGATGGCGAGCGTGGCCTCGCGCACAAGGCGACGCTTGAGCAGGATGATGCGGCGTTCGAAGACGTGCGAGCCGGGTTCGTTGGGTTCGTTGCCTTGTTGGAATGTGCTCATCGTGCCGATCGGCTCCTCGGGAGGGTGCACAACACTACGCGGTTGCGGGGCCCGGAGTGGAACCGGCGGTGAGCGCATCGCGGGCGGCGGCGTAGCGGCGGCGGGTCCCCTCGACGACTTCGGGCGGGAGCAGCGGGCCCGGGGACTGCTTGTTCCAGGACCCGGCATCGACGAGGGTTTCAAGATGTTCGCGGAGGAACTGCTTGTCGTAGCTGGCCTGCGGGCCGCCGGGGCGATAGGTCTCCCTGGGCCAGAACCGCGAGCTGTCGGGGGTCAGCGCCTCGTCGATGAGGATGGGGGTTTGTGAACCCTCGACGAGCCCGAACTCGAACTTCGTGTCGGCGATGATGATGCCGCGTGATTCGGCGTGGGCGGCGGCGGCCTGATAGATGGCGAGGCTGAGGCGACGAAGTTCTTCCATCAGGGGCAAGCCCACGAGCGAGGCGGCCCGATCGAAGGTGATGTTCTCATCGTGCTTTCCGGCGTCTTCCTTGGTGGCGGGGGTGAAGATGGGTTCGGGGAGTTTGTCGCACTGGCGGAGCCCCGGGGGGAGCGACACGCCGCACACAGCCCCGGTGGCACGGTATTCCTTCCAGCCGGAGCCTTCGAGGTAGCCGCGAACGACGCACTCGATGGGGATGACGCGGCAGCGACGGCCGATCATGATGCGGCCGGCGAGTTGCTCGCGGGTGGTGCCTCCTGACTTGAAGGCGTGGGCGGGGACTTCGGCGGGATCGGTGGAGAGGAGGTGGGTTTGGCAGATCCCGCGGCGTTCGACGAAGCGCAGCCAGAAGACGGCCATATCGGTCAGCAGAGCACCCTTGCCGACGATGGGGGTGGGCATGACCACGTCGAAGGCGCTGATGCGGTCGGAGGCGACGATGAGGAGGCGTGAGCCGCCGTTGGCGTCGGGCAGTTCATAGACGTCCCGGACCTTGCCACGGCGGACAAGCGGGAGATCGAGATCGGTGGAAAGGACGGGGGGTGGGGAGTGCTGGGCGGGCATGCCGCAGGGTAGCGGCACCCCCTGCGTGCGGGGAAATGTCCGGGGCAACTTGCGTCGGGGCGTCAGGTGGGGACAATAGAAGCCCGACCCGGAGCGTTGCCGACCGCCTATGCCGACCTTCATTGTTCTTGACCGGACAGGACAACCCGCGACCGCGGAAGCGGTCGGGTCGATGCACGCGTTCGGGCCGGATGATCTGCCGGTGCAGTCGGAGATCACGTTCGAGCGTGGGGTGATCGGGGTGAAGCGGTCGGTGCCGGACTCGACGGGGCTGTGCGTTCAGGTGGAGGTGCCCAGCCCGAGCGGGTCGGGCTCGCTGGGGCGGCTGACGTTGCAGACGGCACTTTTGCCGAATCGGGACGAACCTTACCTGCTCTCGCTGGAGTTGGCGCGTCGGCAGATCATGCTGTTCCTCAACAAGCTGGAGGAATGGGGGCTGTTCGACTTTGGGCCGGCGGAGATGGTGCTCAGGCAGTTCGAGGCCGCGCGTCAGCGGTTCACGGCGTCGCTGGTGGCGGCGCACCGGGCGCCCACGGCGGAGCTGGACCCTCGGGCCGAGGCGGATCGGCTGGCGTGGGAGGCGTTGTCGCTCGCGGTGGACGCGGGCGAGCGGCTGGCCTTGCTCGACGCGGAGAAGCAGTTCCCGGGTCGGCTGACGGGGCAGGGGTATGCCGAGGCGGTCCGGACGTACACGAAGCTGACGGCGGAGACGCCCGCGCAGGGCGCGGCGATTGCGCTCTCGAGCCACACCGGGGTGGTGCTGCCCGGGCTGGCATCGATGGGGATCTGCGTCGAGCCGACGCAGTTCGCCGAGCCTTTGCACAAGGCGGTGGCGGCGGCGGCAGACTTTGTCGCGGTGCCCATGCGCTGGTCGGAGATGGAGCCGGGCGAGGGCAAGTACGCCTTTGGCAACACGGACCGGTGGATCGAGTGGGCGATCCGCAGCGCGAAGCTGCCCGTCGTGGCGGGGCCTCTGCTTGATTTCCGGGCGGCGTGCCTGCCCGAGTGGCTTTTCATCTGGGAGAACGACTACGAGACGCTGCGCGACCTGGTGGTCGAGCACCTGCAGCAGGTGGTGACGCGGTATCGCCGGACGGTCTCGCGGTGGACGGTGGCCTCGGGGCTGCACGTCAACAGCGACTTCAACCTGTCGGTGGATCAGATCATCGACCTGACGCGGGTGGCGACGGCGGTGGTGCGGAAGCTGCACCCGCAGGGGCGGATTCAGCTCGCAATCGACGAACCTTGGGGCGAGTATCACGCCGCGCGGAAGCGGTCGATCCCGCCGCTGCTGTACGCGGACGCGTTGATGCAGGTGGGCGTGAACGTTGACGCACTGGGCGTCCGGGTGGCGATGGGGCAGGGCGCCTCGGGGCGGACCACGCGCGACCTGATGAGCCTGTCGTCGATGCTGGACCGGTACGCCCAGTTCAATCGCCCGCTGGCGATCACGGCGGTGGGCGTCCCGAGCACGGCGAGCTCGGCCGAGCCGGACGCCGAGAGTGATCGGCCGGTGCACGGTGGGAGCTGGCGTGCGGGGTGGAGCGAGGCGGGCCAGGCGGACTGGACGAGCCAGGCGCTGGGGATCATGCTGGCCAAGCCTTATGTGCAGTCGGTGTGCTGGCAGCAATTGGCGGATCCGGCGGGGTCGGGGTACGCGGAGATGCCCGGGGGCGGGCTGGTGAACGCGGGCGGGCAGCCCAAGCCCGTGCTGGAGCGTTGGATGCAGGCTCGAGCCGCGATGCGGGCCGGGCGTGCGCCGGCGGGCATTCCGAACTTTGGCGCGTTCTAGGTCGTGCGGTACACTGAGCGGCCGTGACGCAGACCACTTCAACCGAGCCCTTGTCACTCGCCAAGCCCGCGACGCGCGGCAGCGAAGCGACGTCGTGGACGCACGGGCCCGCGCGATGGTTGGCGGCGGGCTTTCTGCTCGGATCCTCGTCGGTCGGACTGGTGTGGTCGCTCTCGAGCGGACGCGTCGCGCCACCCGCGTTGGAAGTGGCCGAGGAGATGGATCCGGGTGCCGGATCCGTCGCCGGGCCCGAGGCCGCCCGGAGCGACCAAAGCAAGAGCACACGCGAGGACGCGGGCGCGGCGGGCGGAGGGTTGATCGATCTGAACGCGGCGGGCGTGGCGGAGCTCGACCTGTTGCCGGGCGTGGGCGAGGCGACCGCGCGGGCGATCATCGAGCATCGCACGAAGCACGGGCGGTTCCGGAGCATCGAGGAACTCGATCGGGTTCCCGGGATCGGCCCGGCGAAACTCGCGCGGATCAGGCCTTTGGTCACCGTCGGGCCGTAAAGGCGACGTTACCTCCTTCGCGTCAGGACGAACGCTGGATCGTGGGCTGCGTCGGACTTGCCCTCGCGGTTGAGGTGCTTCCAGAAGTAGGTGACCTCGTTATCGTTCTTGAACTCAACGACGACGCTGCCCATGTAGCCCTCGTGCGTGGGGAGGAAGTTGGTGATGCTGTCGGGCCCGAATTCGACGCGGTTGCCCTGAGCGCTGGTTGCGCGCATGCGCGGCTGGTTGCCGATGGCGCAGTAGTGGGTCATGACCAGGCTTTGCCCGTCCATGTGGTACATGTTCGTCATTTCGTGGGGCGTTCCGGGGAACATGACCTCGCGGACGGCAAACCCGGCGGACGTCACCTTGAAGACGGCGGCGAGCTGAGGGACGCCCTTCTCGTCGGGCATGGTCCACTCGCCTTCGAGTGCTTTGAAGCGGTCGAGCAATTGGGCCTGCTGTTCCGGGGTCGCGGGTTGGACGGGCTTGGGTCCTGCGCCCGAGCAGCCGGCGAGCCATGCTGTTGCGGTGATCGTGATGAGCAGTAGGACCGTTCGTTCGGACATCATGCTGCGTCTCCTGAGTGATGCGGGCAGGATACTGGACGCACGAGGGCGGCATGGGCGATATCGTGGGGAGGAACACTGGGACGACGGACCGGGCGGGCGTGCCGCGCGGCCGAGGATGTACGCGCGGGCCCGAGCTACCCCGGGCTTTCCCGGGCATCACGATCGATGAAGACGCCGCTCGACATGCTGAGGGAGTTGCCGGGGGTGCGGGCCCTTGCACGCGCGGCCGGGGAGGGCATGCGGTCGGTCGCTCGCGGGTCGGCGGGCTCGGCGACACACCTGATCGCCGGGGCGATGGCTCGTGAGACGGGACGGCCGGTGCTGCTGGTGGTGGCCCACCTCGACGAGGCCGACGAGGCGGTGGACGAACTTCTTTCGGCGGGGATCGGGGCCCAAAGGCTGCCCGCGCTCGAAGGTCTTCCCGGCGAGTCGGCGGGCGCGTTGGACCTGTTCGCCGAGCGGCTGGTGTGCGTGCGCACGGCAACCCAGGGCCCGATGCCGGAGGTTCTGGTCACGCCCGTGCAGGCGTTGATGCAGGCGGTGCCCACGCCCACGTCGGTGCCGACGCTCTCGCGAACACTCGCGGCCGGGCGAGATGCCCCGATGTCGGACCTGGTGCGGTGGCTGGAGCACGCGGGGTATCAGCGGCGGGAGGTGATCGAAGAGATCGGGGAGTTCGCCGTTCGGGGCGGGATCCTGGACATCTTCCCCCCCACCGGCGGCGCGGGGGGCAAGGGCGTCCCGGTGCGCCTCGACTTCTTCGGGGACACACTCGAGAAGATCACCGAGATCGATCTGGACACGATGGGATCGGACCGATCGCTGCCGTCGATCGACCTGGTCGCGGCGGATCCAAGGGCGGTGCAGAGCGAGGCGGGCGTTCTGTTCCCGAGCCTGCTGCCCAAGGGTGTGGTGGTCGTTCTGAGTGAGCTGGCCGAGATCGTCGAGCAGGCGCGGGGGTACTTCGAACGGGCGACCGACGATCGCGGGCTGTTCGGCCCGCCCGCGGTGCTGGCATCGCTTCAGAAGCACGCTCACGCGCTGGTGGAGATCAACCGGTTCTCGGCCGGGTCGGCCCAGGCGGACGCGCTGGTCGAGCTTCCCGCGAGGCCTGTGCAGCCTTTCAGCAAGGAACTTGCCGAGGCGATTCAAGAGCTGGTTTCGCTCGGGCAGGACGGGCGGGTCGTCGTCTGTTGTCAGAACGAGGGAGAGCACCAGCGATTCGGCGAGTTGCTGGCGCAGCACGCGACGGAGCCGACCGTCCGCCCGGAGGCGCTCATCGCCTACGTGCACGAAGGGTTCGGCTGGGGGATCGAGAACGATCGGACGCTGTGGATCATCCCGTATCACGAGCTGCTGAACCGGTTCACGGTTCGGCGTCGTGGGGGGAGGATCTCCGCGGGGCGGGCGATGGACACGTTCCTCGATCTGTCGATCGGGGATCACGTGGTGCACGCCGACCACGGGATCGCGCTGCTGAGCGGGCTGGCGCTGATGAAGCCGCGCGACCTTCCCTCGACGGGCGGCAAGCCAAGGAAGGAACAGGACGAGCAGGAGTACCTGGTTCTTGAGTTCGCCGGCAAGAGCAAGCTCTATGTGCCCGCGACGCAGATCGATCTGATCCAGAAGTACGTCGGCGGATTCCACGGCAAACCCCCACTGTCGACTCTTGGAGGAACGCGGTGGCAATCGCAGAAGGACCGGGTCGGGGAATCCGTGCGCGATCTGGCGGGCGAACTTCTGCGCGTGCGGGCGACGCGCGAGCACATGCCCGGCGTCGCGTACCCGCCCGACACGCCGTGGCAGGCGGAGTTCGAGGAGGAGTTTCCCTACGAGGAGACGGAGGACCAGCTCGCCGCGCTCGCCGCGATCAAGGCCGACATGGGCAAGAGCAAGCCCATGGATCGGCTTGTCTGCGGCGACGTTGGATTCGGGAAGACGGAAGTGGCGATCCGGGCGGCGTTCAAGGCGGCGGAGTTCGGCAAGCAGGTCGCCGTGCTCGTGCCGACCACGGTGCTCGCCGAGCAGCACGAGCGGACGTTCCGCTCTCGCTTCGCGGGGTACCCCTTCCGCGTCGAATCGCTCTCGCGGTTCAAGGAGCCCAGAGAGGTCCGCGAGATCGTGGAGGCGACGCGGAAAGGGCAGGTCGACGTGCTCATCGGGACGCACCGGGTGCTCTCCGAGGACGTGCGTTTCAGCGACCTGGGGCTCGTGATCGTGGACGAGGAGCAGCGGTTCGGGGTCGAGCACAAGGAGCGGCTGCTCCGCCTGAGGCTGACCGCGGACGTGCTGACGCTTTCCGCGACGCCCATCCCCCGCACGCTGCACATGGCGCTATTGGGGATCCGCGACATCAGCAACCTCACGACGGCACCGGTCGATCGACGCGCGATCGTGACGGAGGTGCTGCCTTACAACGAGCGGCGGATCCAGCAGGCGATCCGCCGAGAACTCGCGCGCGAGGGGCAGGTCTTCTTCGTCCACAACCGGGTCCACAACATCCGAGAGGTCGCCGACAAAGTGCGCTCGCTCGCGCCCGAGGCCCGGGTGGTCTTCGGGCACGGGCAGATGGACGGCGTAGAACTCGAGAAGGTCATGCTGAGCTTCATCCGCGGCGAGGCGGACATTCTCGTCTCGACAACGATCATCGAGAGCGGGATCGACATCCCCAGCGCCAACACAATGATCATCGCGGACGCGGACCGGTTCGGGCTCGCGGAGCTTCACCAGTTGCGAGGGCGGGTTGGGCGTTCGAAGCACCGGGCGTACTGCTACCTGCTTCTGCCCGAGGACCGCCCACTGACCGAGCCGGCGAAGAAGCGGCTGCAGGCGATCGAGCAGTACTCGATGCTGGGCGCGGGGTTCAAGATCGCGATGCGCGACCTGGAGATCCGCGGCGCGGGGAACATCCTGGGGCCCGAGCAGAGCGGGCACATCGCGGCGGTCGGGTACGAGATGTACTGCCAGTTGCTCGATGCCGCCGTGCGAGACCTGCGCAACGAGGCGCCGCCGACCGTCGCCAGCCGGACGAGCATCGAAATCGGCATCTCCGGCACGATCCCCAAGGCGTACATCCCCAGCGACCAGCGACGCCTTGAGGCCTACCGGCGCCTGGCGACAGCCATGTCGAAGGAAGCGCTCGACAAGGTCCGCAGCGATCTCGCCGATGCGTACGGCGACCCGCCCAAGCCCACCGTTCGGCTCTTCCTGCTCGCGGAACTGCGGGCGGCGTGCGCGCAGCTCGCGGTCAAGTCCGTCAGCATCCGCGACAAGGACGTGGTCTTCCTGACGACCAACGCCAAACCCCTGGCCGAGAAGCTCGCGGCGGTGCCGTCGGGGCAATCCAAGGCGATCGAGGCCCGCGTCTCGATCCTGCCGAGCCAGACCTCCGACAAGGTCGCCGAGGTCTATTTTCGCCCGCCCGAGAAGTACCTTGAGCCCGAGACGCTGCTGGGCGTGCTGCGCAAGCGGCTGCTCTAAGGTCGCGAGGATCACTCGCCGGGCGATTCGTCCATCGCCCGCACCACAAGCCCCGCCCACAGCTCCCGCGGCACGTGCTGCGCGTCGATCCATAGGCTCGCGGGCGTGCGCTTCAGACGGCGTAGCCAGGTGCGCTGGTTCTTGCCGAATCGGCGCGTTTCGATCTTGATCGCTTCGACCGCCTCGTCAAGAGTGCAGCGTCCTTCGAGGTGATCGACGATCTGCTTGTACCCGAGCGCTTCGCGTGCCTGGGTTCCGAGCCGTCCGGCGGCGTGCAGCGACCGCACCTCGCCGACCAGGCCTTGCTCGATCATCGTTCGCACGCGGGCGTTGATCCGCCGGTTGATCTCCTCGATCCCCCACTCCAGCCCGACGAGCACCGCGTCACGGCGGACACGATCCTCGCGGTCCCACTGGGCCTGATGCTCGGAGATCGCCCGTCCGGTCAGCCGGTACACCTCGATCGCCCGGATCGTCCGACGCTCGTCGTTGGGGTGGATTCTCCGGGCGGCCGCGGGATCGATCCGCTCCAGCTCGGCACGCAGGCCGGGCAGCCCCACACCGCGCAACTCGTCGCGGAGGGCTTCGTCCGCCCCCGGGCCGTCGAACATCCCTTCGAGAAGAGACTTGATGTAGAGGTGAGTCCCGCCGACGACGATGGGCACGACGCCCTGAGCGCGGAGGGAGTCGATGAGGCGGTTGGCCTCCGCGAGCCAGTCATGGACGGTAAACGGCGGGCCCGCGGGATCGCAGATGTCGATCAGGTGGTGCACGTTCCCGCCGCGTTCCTCGGGGGTGGGTTTGGCGGAGCCGATATCCATCCCACGGAAGATATGGACCGAATCCGCCGAGATGATCTCGGCGTGGCGTCCGGCGGCGGCGAGCACGCGAGCAACCTCGACCGCCAGCGCGCTCTTGCCGCCGGCAGTGGGCCCCACGATGATCGGGAATCTGGACGTCATGCCGGGGAACAGTACCCCGCGATAGACTGCCCGCGTGCCCCCCGAGAACTTCGCGGCCATCTTCGCGGCGTCCTATCTCCTCGTCGAGCTGGTCGCGCTCCTGCTGGCGATGGACGCGGTGATGAAAGGCCGCACGCCCCAGGGCACGGTGGCGTGGGTGGCCGGGCTGCTGGCGTTCGCCCCGATCACGATCCCGATGTACATCGTTTTCGGATCGCGGCGCTTCGCGGGGTATGTCAAGGCACGTCGGCGTGGCGTGTCGGCGCTGAACCGCCTGGCGAACCGGTACGCCGAGCAGCTCACGCCGTATCGCGTCGCGCTGGGTCCCAAGGCGACGGAACAAGGCCAGGACGCGCTGTTCCTGCCGGTGGTTCGTGGGAACACGGTGAATCTGCTGATGAACGGCGAGGCGACCTTTGACACGATTTTCGCCGCCATCGCCCACGCAACGCGCTCCGTCGCGGTGCAGTTCTATATCGTGCGGGACGACGGGCTGGGCGGGCGGCTCAAGGCGGCGATGATCGACGCCGCCCGACGAGGCGTTCACGTCTACTTCCTGTACGACGGGCTGGGGTCGGCATCGCTGGGCCGCCGGTACGTGCAGGACCTGCGCGACGCCGGGGTGCACGCGCAGGAGTTCAGACCGAGCCGGGCGCCGCGGCTCCGCGTTCAGCTCAACTTCCGCAATCACCGCAAGATCGTCATCGTCGACGGGCAGACCGCCTTCGTCGGCGGGCACAACGTCGGCGATGAGTATCTGGGCAAGAACCCCACGTTCGGTCCTTGGCGCGACACGCACATGAGCATCGAAGGGCCGGCGGCACGATCGGTGCAGCTCTCGTTCGTCGAGGACTGGTACTGCTGCACTCGCAAGCTGCCCGACCTCTGCTGGCCCGACCCGGTCTCGACGCCAGACGATGCCCGTGTCGGCATTCTCGCGACGGGGCCCGCCGACGAGGTGGAAGGATGTCTGCTCGCCTTTGTCCATCTGATCCACGCGGCCCGGACACGCCTCTGGATCGCGACGCCTTACTTTGTTCCGGACCCGGCGATCGTGGCCGCGATCCAGGCCGCCGCTCTGCGCGGGGTTGACGTGGCGCTGCTGATCCCCGCGCGGGGCGACAACCGTCTGGTCGATCTTGCCGCCCGAGCCTACCTCGAGGATTTGTTCCCGCTGGGGATCCGTATCCACGAGCACATCAACGGGTTCATGCACCAGAAGGTCATGCTCAGCGACGACACCGCCGTGGTCGGAACCGCCAACCTCGACAACCGGTCCATGCGGATCAACTTTGAGATCTCCGCCGTGACCGATCACCCGCCCTTCGCCAGGGCGGTCGAGGCGATGCTCGCCGGGGACTTCGCCGGCTCGCGCCGGATCAACGCGGACCGTTTCGCCAAGCGGGCGTTCCACGTGCGCCTGGCAAGCCGGCTCGCGAGCCTCGCCTCCCCGGTGCTCTGACGTACGATCCCGCGTGGGAGACAGCGACCCATCCAAGCGCAGACCCGGGATTCTTGGGCGAGCGAAGTTCCTCTCCTCCGCGGCACGATCCGCGATGCGACGCTACCCCGCCTCGCTCTCGCGTTCGCTGCGAGAGACCCCGCCGCCGCTGGCCGCCGATCAACTCGCCGAGTCGTGGCGTCAGCTCGCCTTGCCATCCGGTCTGTCGGCCGCGTGCTGGCTCGGGCATTGCTCGGTCATGCTCAGGCTCGGGGGGCTCACCATCCTCACCGACCCGGTGCTCTCGCACGTGGTGGGGCCCAGGCTCGCAGGCCGCACCTTCGGCGCACACCGGCTCTCCCCCGCCGTCGCCTCGGCGGGCTCGCTCCCATCCCCCGACCTCGTGCTCATCTCGCACGCCCACTACGACCATCTCGATCGCCCCACGCTGGCGGCACTGGCGGGCTCGCCCGCGAGCCAGACCCGCGTGATCACCGCCCGCCGAACGAGCAGGCTGATCCCCCGGGGCTTCTCATCCATCAGCGAGCTCCATTGGGGAAGCACGATCGAAGTTCAAGGGCTTCGGATCACCGCCCTTCGGCCCAAGCACTGGGGCGCCCGGCACATCTGGGATGTTCACCGCGGGTACAACAGCTATCTGCTCGAGGCCGATGGCTCACGAGTGCTCTTCGCGGGCGATACCGCGATGACCTCCGCCTTCGACAGCTTGGGGCCGATCGATCTGGCGATCTTCGGCATCGCCGCCTACGACCCGTGGATCCACGCCCACGCCAACCCCGAGCAGGTCTGGTCGATGGCCACCTCGATGCCCGCCCGAGCCCTGCTCCCCGTCCACCACTCCACCTTCAATCTCAGCAACGAACCCCCGGACGAGCCCGTCCGCCGGCTTCTGGAAGCCGCGGCAGCACCGCTGCCCCTCCCACAGGCACCCCGCATCATCCTCGCCTCCCCGGGCGAGATCGTCCCCCTGGCAACCACCTAGTGTTCTCCATGCGCAACCTCATCCTCGCTGCTGTTTCGCTCGGCGTCGCCTTTGTCCTGCCCGCGTGCCACAAGGACAGCGCCGAAACGCCCCGAATGACGAGCCTCGATTCGCTGCCTCCCAACGTCGCGGTCTATCGCGTCGCGGGGATGTCGTGCCTGGGCTGCGTCGAGGACGTGACCGAAGTGCTCAATGGCGTGCCGGGCGTCGCAAAGGTCGAGGTCAAGCTCAATGAGAAGCGTGCCTTCGTCACGCTCGCCGCCGACGCCCCGGCGACCAACGACGCCCTGCTGGCCGCGCTGAACGCCAACCCGAGCCACGAGGCCACCCTCGAACGCGACGCCGCCCGCCGCTAACCGCGCTTGATCAGCACCAGCCCCCCGAGCATGAGCGCCACCCCGGCGACCCGCTGCACCGAGATCTCGCGCACCGCCAGCCCGAGCAGCCCGTAGTGGTCGAGCACCATCGACGCGATCAACTGCCCGACGATCATCGCGGCAAGGTAGTTCGCCGCGCCGACCTTGGGCACCAGCACGAGCGCGAGCGTGACGAAAAACGCCCCGCAAAGCCCTCCCGCCCACATCCACCAGGGCCCCGCGCCGAGCGACTCGGCCCGAGGCACGCCCGGGCGGAACGCCGCCGTCACCACGAGCATCGCGAGCAAGCCGACCGCGAAGTTGATCACCCCACCATAGACCTTTGCCCCCGCGTGCTGGGCGAACTTCGCGTTGATGGCGGGTTGAAGGGCCGTCGCCACCCCGGCCAGCAAGGCCAGTGCCAGGTACAACAGATTCTGCGGTGAGAGCATGGGTCGAGCGTAGCCCTTCCTGTGCGCACGCAACATCCTGTCGCCCCGCGACGCCACGCACATAAACCACGCCGATCTCACCACCCACTCGCGATCAGATCCAGACCTGCGCGATCAGGGCCGGCTCGCGCCCCGTCGCCGTCGGCATGTCGCCCACCTGCAGCGTGGCGAACTTCACCTCCGCGTCCGGGTGCGTGTCGAGCCACTCGTTGATGTGCCGGTCCAGATATTCGAGCCCCTGCTGCGACAGCGAGCCCACGAACGTGCGCACGTGCGTGGCGCCGGCCCCGTCCTTGTTGAGAGGCCGCTTCCACCGAGACTCGACGCTCTCGACCTTTGCCGACGACAGGCTGTGGATCTTCGACACGCCGATCGAGGAGCCCACCCCAGCCCCCACTCCTGCACCGGACGCGACCCCGGGACCTGTCGGCCCTCCCCCCGCCGCCGTCGGCGTCGCCCCCGTGTTGGGCACCAGATTGGAATGCTGCGGACGGTACACATGCTCGGCCACGCGACACCTCCTTCAGAACGAAGGCGGCTCAGGCCACGCCCGACCACACAAGGAGAGGCCCGGCTGCCGGGACTCGACCACTGGCATCAGTATGGCTCGCCGAGGCGGCGTCCGCAACCACGATCTGCTCGCGCCGGACAATCTCTCCACATTTCGAACGATCTTCGCCGGACGACCCTGGGATCACCGACACCTCGCTCAGAACTCCGCCAGCTTCGGCACCCGCGGGAAGGGGATCACGTCGCGGACGTTCTGCATCCCCGTGATAAACATCATCGCCCGCTCGAACCCGAGCCCAAAGCCCGCGTGCGGCACGGTGCCGTAGCGGCGCAGGTCGCGGTACCACCAGTATTCCTTGATGGGCAGACCCATCTCGGTGATGCGGGCGTCGAGGCGGTCGAGGCGTTCCTCGCGCTGGCTGCCGCCGATAATCTCGCCGACGCCCGGGACCAGAACGTCCATGGCGGCGACGGTGTCTCCCGGGGCCGACCCGCCGAAGCCGTCGGTCCCCGGGTCGTTGCAGCGCATGTAGAACGCCTTGATCTGCTTGGGGTAGTTCATCAGGATGACCGGGCCCTTGTAGTGCTCCTCGGTCAGGAATCGCTCGTGCTCGCTCTGCAGGTCGGTGCCCCACTTGACCGGGTACTCGAACTTCCGCCCGCCGGCGATCGCCTTCTCGAGCACGCGGATCGCTTCGGTGTACGACACGCGCACGAAGGGGGTTTCCAGCACGTGCGTGAGCCGCTGGAGCAGCCCCTTCTCGATCCGTTCGTCGAAGAACTTCATGTCGTCGGCCCGCTCGGCGAGGCTCGTGCGGATGAGATACTTGATGAACTCCTCGGCCAGCACCGAATCGTCGTGCAGGTTCGCGAAGGCGATCTCCGGCTCGATCATCCAGAACTCGGCCAGATGCCGGCTCGTGTTGCTGTTCTCGGCGCGGAACGTCGGGCCGAAGGTGTACACCCGCGACAGGGCGCAGCAGTACGTCTCGACGTTGAGCTGCCCGCTGACTGTCAGGTGGGTCTCCTTGCCGAAGAAATCCTGACCAAAGTCGACCGGAGCACCCGGGGGAACCGGGGCGTCGGGCTTGGCGCCTTCGGGCCTCACACGCGGGCAGTTCACCATGTCGAGCGTGCTCACGCGGAACATCTGCCCCGCGCCCTCGCAGTCGCTCCCCGTGATGATCGGCGTGTGGACGTAGTAGAACCCACGCTCGTGGAAGAACCGGTGCACCGCCATGCTCAGGCAGTGCCGCATCCGCGCCACCGCCCCGAAGGTGTTCGTCCGCACGCGCAGGTGCTGATGCTCGCGGAGATACTCAAAGGAATGCGGCTTGGGCTGGATCGGGTAGTGGTCCGGGTCGTCCACCACGCCCATCACACGCACCGCCGTCGCCTGGATCTCGTTCCCCCCCTTGGGGTTCTGAACGATCGTGCCGTCCACTTCGACCGAGCAGTGCGTGGTCAGCTTGGCGACCTCGCCCGCGTAGTTGGGCAGGTCCGCCTTCGCCACCGCCTGGATCGCGTCAAAGCACGTCCCGTCGTGCACGGACAGGAACGACAGCCCGCCCTCGGCCTTGCTGTCCCGCCGCGTCCGCAACCAGCCCTTGACCGTCACCGACGACCCGACCGGAGCCTTCAGAGCATCCACCACGCGAAGCCACGCCATACCAAGTACCTCCCCCCCACCGCCTGCAGAATCGGGCCCATCCTAGGTTCAACTGAACGCCGAACATCGCGAAACCCGGCCGACCCGTTCCCCTATGATCCCGCGACTGGGGGAGGTTCCCCGTCGCTCGAAAGGGGTGCACGATGGCGTTGATCTCGCTTCTGATCGGTGTCCTGCTGGCCGTCGCGGTGACGGCGGCCTCGCTCAAGTCCGAGAGCCAGGCGGTCCGCAAGGCCGGGGCGTTCGTCGGGCTTCTCTTCATCATCCTTGGGTTCCTTGCCGGGTCGATCGTCTACGTCAGCCCGGACAAGGTCGGGATCATCTCAAAGAACGCCTTCGGTGCCCGGCTCGATGGGAGCAAGATCATCGCCACCAGCGGCGAGATGGGCATCCAGGCCCGCACGCTCGCCCCGGGCTGGCACCTGGGCTACTGGCCGATCATCTTCGAAGTCCGCACGGTCCCCCTCACCGAGATCAAGTCCGACGAGGTGGGCATCATCGAAACGGCCGACGGGCTCCCCGTCCCGACGGGCGAGCTCTTCGCGCCCGAGTGGAGCGAGACGCAGTTCCAGCAGATGCTCGACGCCGAGCACTTCCTGACCGCGGGCAAGGGCTTCAAGGGCAAGCAGACCAGCGTTCTCAAGCCCGGCAAGTACCGACTCAACACCGAGCTCTACAAGGTGCGCACGGTCAAGCAGACCGAGGTCAAGCCCGGCGAGGTCGCCGTGCTCAAGAGCAACTTCGGCAAGCCGGCGTCGGTGATCGTTCGCGGCGTCGCGGGCGCGGCCGATCCCGCCGCCGACGGCACCAAGCTCCCCGAGGAGAAGCTCCTGCGTCTCGGAGACGAGGGCGAGATGGGCATCCGCGCCGCCCCGCTCCTCCCGGGCAAGTACGCCATCAACACCGACGCCTTCGAGGTCACCGAGATCTGGACCACCCAGATGATCGCCCACTACACCGCCGCCCACAGCGGGAACCCCGTCTCCTCCGACACGACGGACAGCAAGACCCTGCAGACCGACGAGCGCGAGATCCGCGTCACCACGTCCGACGGATTCCAGTTCCCTGTCGACGTCCGGGTCGAGTACTACGTCGAGCCGCAGAACGCGCCGATCGTGGTCGCAAAGCTCGGCGACGACGAGGGCGAGCGTTTCCGCAACGTCCTCAACTCCGCGGTCCGCGCGATCTTCCGCAACAACGCCGAATCCGTCCGCGCGCTCGATTACGTGCAGCAGCGCTCTCACCAGGAAAGCCAGTCCCTCACCATGCTCCGCCAGCAGATGGCAGTCTTCGGCGTCTCCATCAGCGCCGTCCGCATCGGCAACGTGGGCGACCAGCAGACCCTCGGCAAACTCCTCGAAACCCAGACGCAGCGCGAAATCGCCAAGCAGGAGCAGGTGACGATTCAGGAGCAGCAGAAGGCGGCCGAGCAGAAGAAGCTCCTCGCCAAGGCGACGCAGGAGGCCGAGGAAGAGAAACGCCTCGCCACGGCGACCTACGAGGTCAAGATCGCCGACGAAACGATGAAGAAGCGGGTCAAGGAGGCCGAGGGCGAGGCCGAGGCCACCGAGATCAAGGCCAAGGCCCAGGCCGACGCCTACCGCCTGATCGCCGAACAGATCGGCAAGTCCAACGCCGCCCTCATCGAGCTGCTCAAGGTCGTGGGCGAGCGCAACATTCAGATCACGCCGCGCATCCTCATCAACGGGTCGGGCGCCGACACGTCACAGGCCAACACCGCCCTCATCGGCACCATGCTGGACCGCATGATCGCCGATGACGAGAAGACCCCGCCAGCACGGCCGAACACGCCGCCGCAGGCCCCCTCCCAGCGATGAACTTCGCACATCAGTCTTACTGACCGACGCGGGGGTTGTTGACCCAACCCCACTTGACCGCCCCGAAGCGGTACAAGCGGTACCAATCCTGCTTCGTGCCCTTCATGTTGATGTACAGGTGGTTCGCGTTGAAATCGCGGGCCGCATCCCCGGGGGCCACTTCCCGCGGCCCGGTCGGTGCCTTGAACAGATACACCGTGTTGTCCAGGTTCGCCACGTGCCCGCCCTTGCTGTGCCGCCGCGTCACCTGGTCATAGTTCCCCCACAGCCCGTCGACGTACGTGTCGTTGTACACCGGCGTGCTCTCCTCCACGAAGATCGGCAGCCCCGGCATCGGCACAAGCCGGTTCACCACCTGCACGTTCGTCAACCGGATCACTCCCTCCAGCGTCCCGTCCGGCGGCAGATACGCCACCTGCGGCTTGATGTAGTTCCTCGCTCCCTCCAACTCACCCGGCATCGTGTAGTCGAACAGAATCCCCACGTCCGAGTTCCACATGTTGTTGCTGTTGGCCGAGTAGTTGCCCCGGTTCCGCTTGTTCGTCGGACACTCCGCGATCTGTGGCACGTTCGCCGCGTACTGGAACGCCCATCCCGGAGTATCACGCCGCGGATCATTCGGAGCGGCCCGATCCTCGATCCGCGCCCACCAAGCGTTGCCCGACCAGTTCGCCGTGTTGCGGACCCCGCCGTTGGGCATCCGCGGCGCAATGATCCACACCTGTTCCTTGTAGTCGTTCGCGTAGAACAGCGACGTCCACGACAACTCGCGGATGTTGCTCAGGCACTTCACCTCGCGAGCAATCTCCCTCGCCTTTCCCAGCGCGGGCAGCAGCAGCCCCACCAGCATCGCCACGATCGCGATCACCACCAGCAGCTCGATCAACGTGAACGCGCTTCGACGAACCATCACCGGCCTCCTCGCGCCCACTCACCCCGGCCCGAACGGCACGCCGAGAACTCGACGCTCGAACCCGCTCGGGCCATCCACCCCCGCACTATACCGATTCCTCATCCCTCCACAACACCCGCATCCCCCTAGACTTCCCTTCGAACCGCCTCCGCAGGCCCCGTTGGTCCCCACGAACGCCCTCCACCATGACACCGCCCGATCCATCCCTTTCGAACGCAACCCCAACAACACCGGGCGACTCTCTCCCTCATCCGCTCGGCCTCACCTCCGATCAATTCATCAAGGCCTACGCCGGTCGCATCATTCTCGACCGCATCGGCGGTGCCCCGGGAGCGCTGCTGGCCTATCGACGCCTTTTCCGGTCCGCCAATCTTGAGGGACTCCGCCAGGCCGTTCCCCACTTCGAGACCCCCGCCGTCGCCACGCTCCTGCGCGACCAGTGCCCCGAGGGCGATGTCCTCAAGTTCTCCCTCCGAGTCCCCGGCACCACACTCGGCATCCCCGGCTCGCTCCACGGCACCCGCACCTTCGACCAACTCGCCACCGAGAGCGTCCTCATCCCCATGATCGGCCGCAAACGCCGACTCACACACACCCTCTGCGTCAGCAGCCAGGTCGGGTGCGCCATGGGCTGCCGATTCTGCGAAACCGCCCAGATGGGGCTCATCCGACACCTCGAACCCCACGAGATCGTCGCCCAGTGGTTCGCCGCCACGCACGCCGTGGGCATCCGCCCCGCCAACATGGTCTTCATGGGCATGGGCGAGCCCATGGACAACCTCGACAACGTGCTGCAGGCGATCGATGTCCTCAAGGACAACAACGGCGCGGGGATGCCCATCTCCAAAATCACCATCTCCACCGTCGGGCGGGTCGACGGCATCCTCCGCCTCGCGGAGCACATCCACCAGCCCGGATGGCGCCGTCTCAACCTCGCGATCTCCCTCAACGCCCCGAACGACGAGGTCCGTTCCGACCTGATGCCCATCAACCGCCGCTGGAACATGGCCGAACTCCAGGCCGCCCTGCTCCAGTTCCCCATCTACGGCGGGGGCAAGCTCTGCATCGAGTACGTCCTGATCCCGGACGTCAACGACCTCCCGCATCACGCCAAAGAGATCGCCGACTTCGTCGCCCCCATCAACGCCCACTACCAGCACGAAACACTCCGCGGCGTGCCCCGCGTGATGATCAATCTCATCCCCTACAACCCCCGCCGAAACAGCCCCTGGCCCGCCCCAACCGAAGAAGCCGTCGATCGCTTCATCGATCTCCTCAACGCCCACAACGTCTACGTGAAGCGCCGCCGAACCAAAGGCCGCGACCTCATGGGCGCCTGCGGCCAGCTCGGCTCCGCAGAGATCCGCCAGCGCAAGCTCGTGCAGGTCGGTCTGCCCAAGCCCTGACCGATCCAACACGGCCGCCCCAACCCCGCTTCAACCCCACTTCAACTGAGGCCAGATCCCTCCACCGCGGCATGCCCCCGCGCGGTAGGCTCACGCCCGAACCGCAGGAGCACACCCATGCACCGCCGAGAGTTTTTCCGCGCCGCCGCCGCCACGGGCGTCACCATGTCCGCCATCCCCGCCGCCAATGCCTCAGCCTCCGAGACCATGCCACAACCCAAGAACCGACTCAAGCAGTCGATCTGCCGCTGGTGTTTCGGCTCCTTCAAGCTCGACCAGCTCGCCCAGCACGCCAAGGACATCGGCTACCAGTCGATCGAGCTGCTCAACCCCGACGAGTGGCCTGTGGTCGCCAAGGCCGGGCTCACCTGCGCCGTCGCCTCGTTCGTTCCCTCCAACACCATCCCGCGCGGGTTCAACCGCGTCGAACATCACGACTCGATCATCAAGGAACTCGAAGAACGCCTCCCGCTCGTCAAGGAGGCCGGCATCCCCGCCCAGATCGTCTTCTCCGGGAACCGCAACGGCCTCTCCGACGCCGATGGCCTCAAGAACTGCGCCGCCGGGCTCAAGCGGATCGTCCCCCTCGCGGAGAAACTCGGCGTCACGATCGTGATGGAGCTCCTCAACTCACGCCGTGACCACCGCGACTACCAGTGCGACCGCACCGAGTGGGGCGCGAACCTCGTGAACGAAGTCGGCTCCGACCGCTTCCGCCTTCTCTACGACATCTACCACATGCAGATCATGGAGGGCGACGTCATCGCCACGATCCAGAAGCACCACAAAGCCATCGGCCACTACCACACCGCCGGGAACCCGGGCCGAAACGAGTTCGACGATTCGCAGGAACTCAACTACAAGGGCATCTGCAGCGCCATCGTCGCCACCGGCTACACAGGGTTCCTCGGGCAGGAATTCATGCCCCGCAAGGACCCGCTGACCTCGCTTCGCGAGGCGTTCGCCATCTGCGACGTCTGATCAAGAAACACGGCACGCCCCGGAATGACAGCACGCGCGCCCGTCGCCGGACGCGCGTGCCGTTCGATTCGCGTGCGTCTGTCTCAGCGAACGGCCGGGGCCTGCGGCTCGTCCTTCTCAAATTCCTTGTGCGCAGCGTCCTTGTGCGACTTGATCTTGCCGAGCGTGGCCTTCGCCTCGGCCGTCTTCCCGTCCAGGACCTGCTCCTCCAGCTCGATCAGCATCTTCAGCAGCGTGATGTGCGACCGGCGGTACGCCTCCTGGCCCTTCTCGGAAGGATCCTTGATGTTCGAGGGCTTCATCCGCTTCGCGCCCACGCACGCGCTCTGCATCTGCGAGATGTCCGCGAGATTCGCCTCTTTCTGATCCGCCTTGTCGATGTTCGCCTCGAGGTTCTTCATCGAGCGATTCATGATCTTCATCGCCTGCTCGAGCGCCCTCGCGCTGTCCACCGCCGCGGGCCTCTGACCCGCCGGAGGGGCCGTCGGCTGCACCGGCCGACCCTCGGGCTGCGTGGGCGCCACGCCCGTCGGCTTCTCTCGCACCGGCGCAGGCTGCGCCACCACCGCCGCACACGCCACCGCCAGCCCCAGAACGCCCATCGCCAACGTGCCATTCCCTGCCATAAACGATGCCTCCTTCGTCGTATCCCAAACCTGTTCCGAACCAACCCGAGTATACCTCCATCGGCACCGGAACCCTCGGCTCTCGACAAACCCGCCGCCGCCCCGCACAGTACAGTCCCATCATGCGAACGCTGCGTTCATCGCTCCACTTGCTCGCCCTGCCCATCGCCCTTGCTTCGTGCGCCCACACTCTTCCCTCCGCCGACGCCACCACCCCCACGCCGCCCCCCAAACCCACCCCCAACGCGGTTCGTGCCGATGGGTCCGCCCTGCGCGACGAGTACCAGCTCTATTGGGCCGACGAGTTCAACGGCACCTCGCTCGACGAGTCCAAGTGGGGGTTCTGGCTCCAGGGCAAGTACCGCGACGGTTTCAACTCCCGCGACGCCGTCTCCGTCGCCGACGGCGTCCTCTCCATCACCATCTCCAAACAGCCCCGCCTCAACGCCCAAGGCGTCCGCGAAGATCGCTTCCTCTCCGCCATGCTCACCACCGAACGCAAGTTCGAGACCACCTACGGCTACTTCGAGGCACGCCTCAAGTTCCAGACCCAGCCCGGCTTCTGGTCCGCTTTCTGGATCAACACCCCCACCATGGGCAAGCCCACACACGACCCCGCGCGATCCGGCGTCGAGATCGACATCATCGAGTACCTCGCCACGCCCACCTACCGCAACCGTGCGCTCCACACGATCCACTGGGACGCCAAGACCCCGCACCACCAGCGCGACCACACCAACATCCCCATCAAAGGCTTCGGCGAGTCGTGGCACACCGTCGCCGCCGAGTGGACACCCACCGAGATCGTCTTCTTCGTCGACGGCAAAGAGACCTGGCGCACCACCAAAGCCATCTCCAAACGCCCCCAGTACCTCGTGCTGAGCTGCGAGATCGGCGATTGGGCCGGCGACATCCGCACCGCGACCCTCCCCGACCGCTTCCAGGCCGACTACGTCCGCGTCTACAAGCGCAACAAGAGTGACGCACGCGCCGCCGCCGCCGATGAATCGCCCCGCCTCCAGCCCCCCGAGCCCAACGCCCTGCGGGCCTACTTCACTCGCCATCCCAATGACCGCATCGACGCCGCCGCACCTTGGAACCCAGCCGCCCCCGTCACTAAGGCCGACGCTCAGCGTTATCGCGACGCCATGTGGCAGGCCTACGCCGCCGCACCGGGTCCGATGCAATCCGCCTTGAAGAGCATGGTCGAGGCCGGCGCGATCACTGTCGGCAACGCCTCCATGCCGTACGTCCTCCAGCAGCGCGGGCCGCTCCCCCCGCGTGGCTGGCCCACCACGATCTCCCTCCACGGCGGGGGCAACGTCGCCAAGGACATCAACGACCGCCAATGGCAGAACCAGCAAGGCCGATACCAGCCCGATGGAGTCGCCATCTTCCCCCGCGCCGCGATCGACGGCCCCGGGCTCTGGCACGCCGCCCACAACTACGACCTCTTCGATCGGCTCGTCCGCGCCGCCATCCTCTTCCACAAGGCCGACCCCGATCGCATCTACCTCATGGGCTACTCCGAGGGCGGCTACGGCGCCAACCGGCTCGCCCCCAACATGGCCGACCGCTTCGCCGCCTTCTCCGTCGCCGCCGCGGGCGAAATGCTCGACCGCGCTCCCGCCGAGAATCTCCGAAACCTCCCCATGAACCTGCAGGTCGGCGAGAAAGACCCCGGCTTTGACCGCATCGGCCTGGCACGAACCTGGGCCGAGCGGCTGCGTTCCCTCGCCGCCAATGACCCCTTCCCGCAGGACTCGCCCTACCAGATCGAGTTCGTCGAACACCCCGGCAAAGGCCACGCCATCGACGACCGATCCTCCACCGCCTGGATGCTCGCCCGCGTCCGCAACCCCGTCCCGCGCCGAATCGTCTGGACTCAATCCGGCCCAGCCCAGACCCATCGTTACTGGCTCAAGCTCGACCAGCCCATCCCCCATGGCACGCAACCAGCCTGGGAGAACCGCCCGCAGTCCATCGACGCCCGCGTCGACGGGCAGACCATCACCCTCGATGTTCGCGGCGGGCTCCCCTCCGTCACCGTCCGCCTCGACGATCGCCTCCTCGACCTCGACAAGCCCGTCTCCATCGTCGTCAACGGCTCCCAGGCCTTCTCGGGCATGATCGCGCGAAGCCTCAAGACCCTCGCGCAAACCCTCGAAGAACGCGGCGACCCCAAGCTCATGTTCTCCGCCGAGGTCACCGTCCAGGTGCCCGCCTCACCCCCGCTCCCCGCCGATCAGGCCGAAGCGCAGGCCGTCCGCGACGCCCTGACCCGCGCCGGCCCCAACGCCGCCGAGTTCGAGTCGGCCCTCGCCCAACTCTCCGGCGAAGAACGCGAGTCGCTCTGGTTCCTCATCCGCACCATGCCCGACCGCGACCTCCGCGAGCTCAAGGCCGACCTCCTCCTCAGCAACGTTCGCCTCGCGCACCGCGCCTGGAAGGAATCCCCCTGGGGATCGACCATCAGCCAGGCCCATTTCCGCCAGTACATCCTCCCCCTCGCGCACCTCAACGAGAAACGCGAAGACTGGCGCACAGGCTTCTTCGAACGATTCCGCGAAAAGGCCTGGTCCTTCCGCGACCCCATCGAGGCCACCAAGTGGCTCAACGACACCCTCAACAACACCCTCAACGTCCATTACCACGCCACCAAACGCCCCAAGCCCGACCAGAGCCCCTCCGAATCCATCGCCGCCGGCTACGCCTCGTGCACCGGGCTCAGCATTCTCCTCGCCGACGTCTGCCGCGCCGTCGGGATCCCCGCCCGAATCGTCGGCGTCCCACTCTGGACCAAAATCGAAGGCAATCACAACTGGGTCGAGGTTTGGGGCGGGCCCATCGAGGGCGACCGCTTCGTCCGCCGCTGGTACAACGTCGGCGGCACCGGCAGCGACCCCCGCGACGGCGACTGGGTCAACGAACGCTGCCGCGAACAGACCGACCCCGACAAGCCCGAGCACATGGTCTACGCCGCCGTCACCAGGCAGGCCGATCGCCACTTCCCCCTCGTCTGGGACCGCTCCATTACCTACGTCCCCGCCCACAACGTCACCCGCTTCTACAAAACACCCGTCGACGTCGCGCCGCCCCTCGGCACCGACGCCTCAGCCGAAATCTGGTGGAACGGCGAACTCGTCGCGTTCGTCCGCGGCGACATCAAGGTTCCTCTCGCCGCAGGCGAGCGATTCGTTGTCCGCCGCCGCGACGCCTCCGGCGCCTGGATCACCAGCGACCTCAACCCCTGAACCCCTTCATCCAGAACCGACTGTTCACGACGTCGCGGGACGTTCCAGAATCGCCCGAAGATTCTCAAGCCTCGACGCCCAGTACACACGCGACCGCTTCACAGCCTCGGCGTCCGCCAATCGCCGATGGTCGATCCGCACCATCGTGCGCCCGCCATCCCGCGCGTCAAACGTCGCCTCCACGCTCGTCCCCTCGTCGTGTCCCGGCGTCGTCCACGTCGCACGCACGCTCTTGTCATCCTTCGACGAACGAACCTCGATCGGCGAACCCGACAACCAACGATCACGCAGCGTCGGCTCCATGAACGCGGCATACAGCTTCGGCGCCGGCGCCGCGATCGTCTTGCTCACGCTCACCTGAAACCCATCCGCCGCCTGATTCGCCTCCCGCTTGCCCCGCGCCTGCTCATACCCCACCGTCACCTGCTGGCTCCACCAATCACCCACGCCGTGCTCCGCCACCAGCGCCACGATCCCCCGGTGATCACGATCCGCCGCGCCGGCCCGGTCCAGAATGCTGAGCCATTCCGTCCAGCCCTTGCCCGTCGCCTGATGCACCGCCGCGTTCGAGATCCCCGCCACCTTCAGCGACGTTCCCGCCGCGGGCTTGGCCGTCGCCCCTCCCGATCGGCGCGACACCTTCTTCGCCCCAGTCTCCGCCGATGCCGCACCCGCTTCCACAACCTCCGCCTTCTTCGCAGACACCTTGCCCACGCCCTTCTTCGCGGCAACCGCCCTCCCCGGCTTCATCGCAGCAGCGACTTTGGCACCCTTCGCACCCGCACCCCGCGCCGGCTTGCCCACACCCTTGGACCCCGACGCCTTGGTCTTTCCGCCCGCTCTGGCCGAGGTCGTCGGCCCGCCCGATGCCCCCTTGCCCCCGCGCGAACCCTTCCCCTTCCCGGCGGCCGATCGTGCTTTCTTCGCCATGGCGTACGCTCGCAGCAGACGACCCGGGCGCTCACGTTGGTCACCAACGCCCCAGAACCTCGGGCCCGTCTAGTAAGACGATACGGCCTGTGACGCCCCCCCGCAAGGGTGTCCACGCAACACTCGCCCCACACACAACGCGAACCCGGCCGCCGACCGATCAGTAGGAGAGACCTCCCCCCGCACGTACGATGCTCGGGGGACGGAAGACCGAAACGAGGACCAACCATGTGCGGGATCGTCGCCTACATCGGGAACAAGCCGGCCCAGAACATCCTCATCGAAGGGCTCAAACGCCTTGAATACCGCGGCTACGACTCCGCCGGCGTCGCCACCATCGAATCCGATGGGCTCCACGTCGTCCGCGCCGTCGGACGCGTCAGCAACGTCGAAGACCGGCTCGAGTCCATCGGCGGCCTCCGAGGATCCGTCGGCATCGCCCACACCCGCTGGGCAACCCACGGCGGCGTCACCGAAATCAACGCACACCCCCACAAGGACGATCGCCACGGCATCGCCGTCATCCACAACGGCATCATCGAAAACTACGCCGCCCTCAAGACCTGGCTCGAAGAACGCGGGCACACCTTCTCCTCCCAGACCGACACCGAAGTCATCTCCATGCTCGTCTCCGAGCTCTACGAGGGAGACCTCGAAGCCGCCGTCCAGGCCGCACTCCGCGAAGTCACCGGCGCCTACGCCATCGCCGTCATGTGCGCCAAAGAACCCGGCACACTCGTCGTCGCCCGCAAGGGCTCGCCCCTGATGGTCGGCGTCGGCAACGGCGAATACATCGTCGCCTCCGATCCCTCCGCCATCGTCGCCCACACCACCCAGGCTTTCTCCCTCGACGACTACAACGTCGTCAAAATCACGCGCGACGGCTTCAAGACCTCCGATACCAACAACACCCCGGTCTCCCCCAAGATCATGCAGCTCGAACTCGAACTCCAGGAGATCGAACTCGGCGGCTACGCCCACTTCATGCAGAAGGAGATCTTCGAGCAGCCCAAAGCGCTCACCAACTGCTTCCGCGGCCGCATCGACGACCGCGAAGGAAAGGTCGTGCTCGGCGGCGTCTCCGCCTTCGCCAAGGAACTCACCAAGGCCAAGAAGTTCGTCCTCCTCGGACAGGGCACCGCGCTCCACGCCGCCATGATCGGCGAGTATCTCCTCGAAGACCTCGTCAAGGTCCCCGCCGTGGCTGAGTACGCCTCCGAGTTCCGCTACCGCAACCCCATCATCGAAGAGAACACCGTCGCCATCGCCGTCAGCCAGTCCGGCGAGACCGCCGACACGCTCGCCGCACTGCACGAGGCCAAGGACCGCGGCGCCCTCTCATTGGGCGTCATCAACGTGGTCGGCTCCACAATCTCCCGCGAGACCGACGCGGGCGTCTACCTTCGCGTCGGTCCCGAGATTGGTGTCGCCTCGACCAAGGCCTTCACCGGGCAGGTCGCCGTCCTCACCCTCATCTCCCTCTACCTCGCCCGCCGACGCTTCATGTCCGCCGACCAGTGCGCCGAACTGCTCCTCCAGCTCGAAACCGTCCCCTCCAAAATCGAGCGCATCCTCGAGCAGGACCACAAGATCCGCGCCGTCACCGAAAAATACTGCCACCGCGAGAACTGGCTCTTCCTCGGTCGCGGGTACAACTACCCCACAGCCCTCGAAGGCGCACTGAAGCTCAAGGAAATCTCCTACATCCACGCCGAAGGCATGCCCGCCGCCGAAATGAAGCACGGCCCCATCGCCCTCATCAACGAGGGCATGCCCGCCGTCTTCATCGCCAACAAGGGCAGGCAGTACGAAAAAGTCATGTCCAACATTCAGGAAGTCAAATCCCGAGGCGGGCACGTCATCGCCGTCGCCACCGAGGGCGACGAGCAGATCAAGAAGTACGCCGAGGACGTTCTCTACATCCCCGACATCCCCGAACCCCTCTCGCCACTCCTGGCTGTCGTTCCCCTCCAGCTCATGGCCTACCACGCCGCCGTCGTGCGCGGTCACGACGTCGACAAGCCGCGAAACCTCGCCAAAAGCGTCACCGTCGAGTAATCCCGGCTTCCCCCCAGCCCCCGTCAGCCCTCCTCAAGCAGATAACTCCCACCCGGACGTCCACGGACACCCCCGCAAACTGCGGAACCGCGCCCACCTTCCGCCGATAGCTGGGGCACCATGGACGAGCCCCGTCCCAACACGCACCGCGATCGCCCCCCGCTGTCGCTCCGCGATCGGCTCGCCCGGATCCTCCCCGCACGTCCCGTCGAGATTCTCGGGCCCGAACTCGTCCGAACCTCCAGGCTCGAACTCAGGCCCATCGTCGACAAAGACCGCTCGTCCTTCCTCGAAGCCATCGCCCAAAGCCGCGACGAACTCTCCCGCTACTACGACCTCTGGCACCCCGGCGACCGAGACGAAGATGTCTTCCGACGCCAACTCGCCCTCTGCCACGCCGGTTCCGCCAGCGGCAAAGCCTGGCGACGCGGCGCCTTCACTCCCTCGGGCGACTTCGTCGGCTGTTTCAACCTCTGCAACATCGAGCACGGCCTCGAAGAAACCGCCGAAGCCGGATGGTGGATCCGCTCCGACGTCGGTCGCCTCGGGCTCGGCAGCGAAGGCGTCTCCGCGCTCGTCCAATTCGCCCTCGACACCGGACACGGCGGCCTGGGCCTCACCCGCGTTACCGCACTCATCCACGCCCAGAACACCCCGAGCCTCCGCGTCGCAGAACACGCCGGCATGACCCACGCCCCCAACGAAACCGCCTCCGTCCTCCTCAACGGGCAATGGGTCCCCCACGTCGTCTACTCGCGCAGCGCAACCCCGCTCGGCGGTATGCTCGCGGGATGAACCCTCTCTCTCGCCGGATGGTCCTCGCCAGCGGTGCCGCTGCAGCCGCCTCAGCGATCACGCACACCTCACACGCCCAGCCCACCTCCGCCGGCGAACCCTGGCGCGGCGCTCCAGGTGCCTCCGGCGAACCCATGGGCGACGCCCATCGCGGCCCATGCTCCATCGCCTCCGGCAACGGCCTCCGCTCCGTCACACGAGCACGCCAACTCCTCGACCAGGGTTTCGACCCCGCCGATTGCATCGTTCAAGGCGTCGCCATCATCGAAGACGACCCCGAAGACATGTCCGTCGGCCTCGGCGGCCTCCCCAACGCCGACGGCATCGTCGAACTCGATGCCTCCGTCATGTACGGGCCCACGCACAAGTCCGGCGCCGTCGCCTCCCTCCGCAACATCCGCAACCCCGCTCAGGTCGCCCTTCTCGTCCTCCGACGTACCGACCACTGCCTCCTCGTCGGCGAAGGCGCCCTCCGCTTCGCCACCAGCATGGGCTTCAAGGAAGAAAACCTCCTCACCGAAAACGCCCGCCGCGAGTGGCAACGCTGGCGCGAGAACATGAGCAAGAACGACGACTGGCTCAACGACGACGAACGAGACACCCCCAAGGGCAAACCCTTCGAACAGCCAGGACAACTCGCCGCATCGAAGGACCCCGCCTTCACCTACGGCACCGTCCACTGCTCCATCGTCACCCCCGACAAGGACGTCGCCTCCTGCACCAGCACCAGCGGCCTCTCCTGGAAGATCTCGGGTCGCGTCGGCGATTCGCCCATCATCGGCGCGGGCAACTACTGCGACAACGCCGTTGGCGCCGCCGGTTGCACAGGTCGCGGCGAATCCTGCATCACCAACCTCGCCGCTCACACCATCGTCATGCTCATGGAACGAGGCCTCACCCCCGCCGAAGCCGCCCTCGCCACCGCCAAGAAAATCGCCGATAACACCAAGGAAAAACGCCTCCGCGACGCCAAGGGACGCCCCAACTTCAACGCCAGCTTCTACGCCCTGCGCAACGACGGCGCCTGGGGCGGGGCCTGCCTCCATCCCGGCGGGAGCATGGCCGTCGCCGACGCCGCCGGCTCGCGCGTCGTTCGCCTCCCCGCACTCTTCGCCGACTGACGCCCGCTCAACGCTTCTTCCGCTTCTCGAACCGATCCTTGATGCTCGGCGTGTAGCTCGACCCCTTCGTCCGAACCCCCGGCATCCCCGACAGCCCGGGCAGCAGCCCGTTCAGCCCCCCCTTGCTCGACGCCGCCGCCTTCACCGCGTCGACCTTGTCCTTCCCGCTCATCCCCGCCATCGTTCGGCTCAGCGTCGAGATCATCTCGAACTGCTTCACCAACTGCCCCACATCCTCCGGCTTCACCCCCGACCCCTTCGCGATGCGCTTCCGACGCGAGAAGTCGATCTCGCCCGGTCTCGACCGCTCCACCTTCGTCATCGAGTTGATCATCGCCTCCACGCGATCGAGCTGCTTCTCGTCGATGTTCACGTTCTTCAGCATCGGCCCCACGCCGGGCAAGAGCCCCAGCAGATGACGCATCGGCCCCATCCGCCGCAGCGTCTTGAGCTGCTTGAGGAAGTCGTCCATCGTCATCTCGCCACGCGAGATCTTCTCCTGCAGCCGCTCCGCTTCCTCCTGGCTCACCTGCTCGTGCGCCTTCTCCACCAGCGCCAGCACGTCGCCCATCCCGAGAATCCGCCCCGCGAACCGATCCGCGTGGAACTCCTCCAGCGCATCGATCTTCTCACCCATACCCACGAACCGGATCGGCGCGCCCGTCACATGCTTCACCGACAACGCCGCGCCGCCGCGCGTGTCGCTGTCGAACTTCGTCAGCACGATCCCGTCCACGTCCAGCTTCTCGTGGAACGACTTCGCCGAATTCACCGCATCCTGCCCGGTCATCGCGTCCACGACCAGGAAAATGTGGTGCGGCACCAGCACCTTCCGCACCGCCCCAAGTTCCCCCATCAGCTCGTCATTGACGTGCAGCCGACCCGCCGTGTCCAAAATCACCGTGTCGACGCCCCGGGCTCTCGCCTCCGCCAACGCCCGCTGGCACACCTGCACCGCCACCCCCACCGCTTTCCCATACTCCGCCGACTTGTCCGGCTCCCCATAGAACGTGACGCTCCCGCCCCCCGGCGCCTCCGCCTGCACCTGCTTCGCCACGATCTCGAGCTGCTCCACCGCCGCCGGCCTCTGCAAGTCCGCCGCAACCAGCATCACGCTCCGACCGCGCTTCTTCAGAAACGCCGCCAACTTCCCGCACGTCGTCGTCTTTCCCGATCCCTGCAACCCGCACATCATCACCACCGTCGGCCCGGGCGAGACCCGCATGATCGGCTCGGTCTTCGACAGCCCCCCAAAACCGCCCGGCATACCCGCTCCGGGCAACCCCGGCGCACGCCCCGACATCTGGCCCGCCACGCCGCCGCTCGCCCCAAGCCCACCACCCGCCCCACCCGGCGTCAGCCCCGCCGTCAAAGGCCCCGCCAGTTCCGCCGCCGCCTGCCTCGCCTCTTCCTCGCTCTTGGGCACGCCCCCGAGGAACCGCACCAGCTCCTCGTGCACGATCCCGATCATCTCCTGCTCCGGGCGCAGCGTCTTGGACACCTCCCGACCGACCGACGCCTTGAGCACCCGATCACAGAACGCCTCCACCACCTCCACGTGCACGTCCGCGTCGATCAGTGCCGAACGCACCTCGACCATCGCCTCACGCACATTCGATTCGCTGATCGCGTTCTGACCCGCCAGCCGGCGATACAACCCCTGAAACGCGTCGGTAAGCCGCTCAAACATGTTCGTCGCCGGCAAAAACGCCGACCTCCCTCGCCGTTCGGCCAGGGGCTTGACCGACCAAGCGTACGCCCTTCCACCACCCCGCGGTCCACCCCGATACACTCCCCCCGACATGTGGCAGTGGATCCAGCAAAACATCGGCCTGCAGAACCTCGTCGTGATCCTCCTGCTCGGCAGCGGGTTCCTCCAATGGATCATCGCCCAGCTCCAGGCCCAGCGCGCCGCCAAGAAGGCCCGTGAAGCCATGCAGGCCTCCGAACTCGAAGCGCTCCGCACCGGACGCCCCATCGCCTCTCAGAACGCCTCTACTCCGGTCGCCCAGCCCCCGCTGCAATCCTCCCGCGAACGCCGACTCGAAGAAATCGCCGCCGCCCGCCAAAAGCAGCTCGAAGAGCTCCGCCGCCGCGCCGCTCAACGTCGCTCGGCCCAACCGCCAGCCGAAGCCAGATCCGCGCCGACCACGCCCATCCCGCGCGACGCCACCGACGACACCAACGCCCAGCGCCGACAGGCCGAGGAACGCCGACGCGCCCGTCAGGAAGCTCGCGCCCGCCAGGAGGCAGCCCAGCGACAGGAAGCCGCCGCCAACGAGCAGGCGCTCCTCCGCCAGGCCGACGAACGCCGAGAAGTCGAACGCCGTGCCCTGCTCGACCGTGCCGATTCCGCCGCTCGCGCCGCCGCGGCACGCGCTACCGCCGCCGTCTACGCCGAACCCGCCGTCAAGGGCAGCCCCCAGGCCGCGATTGCCGCCGCCGCCGCGAACGCCAAACGCTCCCTCCCCGACCCCGCCATCTCCGGCTCTCTCTCCCCAGCCGACCTCCGCCGGGCCATCATCCTCCGCGAGATCCTCGGCAACCCCGTCGCCCTCCGCAACCCCGCGGCCGAAGGGGCAATCCCATGAATCGAGCCCTTTGCCTCGCCACGCTCGGCACCATCGCCCTCACACTCCCGGGATGCACCGGACTCCAGGCCGATCCCAACAACCCCTCCGAAAGCGTCCTCGACCTTCTCTTCGCCGAACCCAACTTCGCCAACATCGCCGCCAACGCACAGGATCCCTTCGACAGCGACAACCGCTTCCGCGGCACCCTGCAGCTCTCCGTCTCCCCCGCCGGCAGCGACCCCGTCAACGTCGCCCTGTACGCCGCCAACTCCGAAGACGAAGAAGCCTCCGTTCGCGCCGCAGCATGCCGCGCTCTCGGCCGCCACGGCAGCCCCGAACACGTCCCCCTCCTCGTCCGCCGTCTCACCGATGCCGACGTCGGCGTCCGCAAGGAAGCCGCCCGCGCTCTCCAACGCATCCACAGCCCCGCCGCCATCGACCCACTCCTCACCGCACTCCGCGAGCCCGGGCTCACCCGACGCGCCGGCGGCGAGGTCGACCCTGACGTTCGCGCCGAAGCCGCCATCGCACTCGCCCAGTACCGCCGACCCGACGTCCTCCAAGGGCTCATCGAAGCCCTCGGCGACTCCCGCCTCGCCGTCAACCACAACGCCCTCGAATCCCTCCGCGTCACCACCGGACAGGACTTCGGCTACGACCGCGCCGCCTGGCTCGCCTGGCTCCAGGGCCGCCGCGAACCCTTCGCCGCCGGCTCCCTCTTCACCTTCCCCGCCTACTCCCGCGACCTCTGGATCATCGAGCGACTCCCCTTCATCCCCAAACCCGTCAACGAGTCCTCCTCCACCCCAGCCGGTATGCCCCTCACCATCGCGCCCACCGGCTCCCGATAACGACACCACGCACTCAACCCCACTCCCCACGCGGCCGATCCCGGGGGTGGAGGACACTGTGCGCGCCCTGCGGATGCTCGGAGGAAAGCCCACCATCGATCCGCTGGCCGAGCTCCCACCGCTCGCCCCGGGCGAAGCCCTCGTCCGCATCCGCCGAGCCTCCCTCACCTCCGTCGAAGCGCTCGCAGGACTCTCCGCCGCCGATGGGCGAACCCTCGGCCACGAAGCGGTCGGCGTCGTCGAACGCATCGAACACAACGGCCGCCCGGACTGGAAGCAGCTCGAAAACGCCCGCGTCGCCATCCACCCCGTCGTCTCCTGCGCCGCCTGCGCCCTCTGCCGCGCAGGACTCGCCTGGCACTGCGCCGCCCGTCGCGTCATCGGGCTCTCCACGCCGCAGGGCGCACTGGCCGACCGCCTCGTCGTCCCCGCACGAAACCTCATCCCCATCCCCAACACTCTCGACGACGACAAAGCCTGCCTCGCCGTCACCGTCGGCGCCGCCATCCAGCTCACCCACGCCGTCCGCGTCGAGGGAAAGACCTTCGTCACCGTTCTCGGCGACGGACCCATCGGCCTCCTCGCCGCCCAGATCCTCGCACGCAAAAACGCCTCCGTCCGCCTTCTCGGCCGACATCCCGATCGCTTCTCACTCTGCGAACGCTGGGGCATCAAGCACCGCCACGAGTCCGAAGCCGGCCGACGCGCCGACCAGACCATCGTCCTCGACTGCACAGGCTCCCCCGCAGGCCTCGGGCTCGCCGCCCGTCTCGTCAGACCCCGCGGCACCGTCGTCGTCAAAGGCCCTCCCACCGGCTTCACACGCGACGGCGTCTGGCCCGCTGACCTCATGACCCTCATCGACCGCGAGGTCGCCATCCTCCCCTGCTCCTCCACCAACCTGCGCGAAGGTCTCGACGCCATCGCCTCCCACGCCGTCGATCTCGACCCCTTCCTCGGCCGCCGACTCCGCCTCGAACAAGCCCCCGACGCCCTCGCTCTCCTCCGCCAACGCGCCATCCTCCGCGCCATCGTCGACTTCGAACGCCCCAACGCCGCCTGACGACATAGCCTCACCCATGCGGTTCGAATTCCTCGGCACCGGCACCTCCGCAGGCGTGCCCAACATCGGCTGCGATTGCCGCGTCTGCACCAGCTCCGACCCGCGCGACCAACGCCTCCGAACCTCCGCCGCCATCCGCTGGACCGATCACCTCGGCCACGACCGCTGCGTCCTCCTCGACGCCGGCCCAGACCTCCGCGCCCAGGCCCTCCGCGCAAAGCTCGCCCGCTGCGACGCCATCTTCTTCACCCACAACCACGTCGATCACACCTTCGGCCTCGACGAGATCCGCCGCTTCAACGCCGTCCAACGCGCGCCCATCTCCCTCTTCGCCGAAGACCACACCATGAAGTTCCTCGAACGCGTCTACCAGCACATCTTCGACCCCTCCCGAAACATCAACGACTCCTTCGTCGCCTCCGTCATCCCTCACCGCATCCCAGCCTCCCTCCCCCCCATCTCACTCCACGGCCTGCGCTTCACACCCATCCGCCTCCTCCACGGCAAACTCCCCATCCTCGGCTTTCGCATCGACCCCGATCCCGCCGCCCGCCTCGCCGCACCCTGGCTCCCACTCGCCTACTGCACCGACGTTTCTGGAATACCCCCCGAAAGTTGGGGACTCCTCTCCGGCCTCTCAACCCTCGTCCTCGACTGCCTCCGTCACCGCAAGCACCCCACCCACCTCTGCGTCGACCAGGCCCTCTCCATCGCCGACCGCGTCGCCGCGAGGCGAACCTTCTTCATCCACATGTCGCACGACGTCTTGCACGCCGAGTTCGCCGCCGAACTCCCCCTAGGCATCGAGCCCGCCCACGATGGCCTCGTCCTCGATCCCCTCGATCCCATCCCAAACAAACCCTGATCAACCCCGTCCCCGCCACGCCCCAAGCCTATAGTCGCCTCCTTATGGCCAAGACACGCGAGATCAAGAAGCGCATCAAAGCCGTCGGCAACATCCGCCGCATCACCAAAACGATGCAGATGATCGCCACCGCCAAGTTCGCCGCCGCTCAGCAGCGAGCCACCGCCAGCAAGCCCTACACCGAGGCGCTCTTCCAGCTCGTCGCCGATCTCGCCGCCAGCGTCGAAGGCGTCAGCCATCCGCTCTTCGGCTCCGACGCCGACAAGGCCAAGAACGCACAGCCTCTCACCCTCATCATCACCTCCGACCGCGGCCTCTGCGGCGCGTACAACAGCAACGTGCTCCGCACCGCCATGGCCTTCCTTCGCGCCAACCCCGCCGCCAAGGCCGGCAGCATCGAGCTCGTCGGCAAGAAGGGCGTCGCCTTCCTCCGCTTCAACGGCATCAAGATCGCCAAGTCCCACACCTTCGGCGACAAGCCCTCCTACGACGCTGTCCGCGCCCTCGCCGATTCCTACATCGAACGATTCTCAAGCGGCGAAATCTCCGCCGTCAACGTCATCTACATGCGCTTCATCTCCGCCGGCAAGCAGGCCCCAGCCGTCCTCCAGCTCCTCCCCTTCAGCCCCGACGCCGCGTCGCAGCTCGCCCGTTCGCAGAAGAAGAGCGACGACCCGACCCCCGCGCCCGCCGCCAAGGTCCCCTACGAGTTCACCCCCAGCGCACGCCAGCTTCTCGACGATCTGCTCCCCGCCGCCGTCCGCGCCGTCCTCTTCCAGGGCTTCAACGACGCCGTCGTCAGCGAGCACATCGCACGCATGGTCGCCATGAAGTCCGCCACCGACGCCGCCGGCAAGATGGGCAAGCTCTACACCCGCAAGTTCAACCGCGCCCGCCAGGCCCAGATCACCACCGAGCTCACCGAGATCATCTCCGGCGCCGCCGCCCTCGCCTGAGCCCGATCCTTCCTCACACAATGAAAAACGCCCGCGAGGCCTTCCCCGCGGGCGTTGTCTTTGGCTCATGCTCAGGACACCACGCCCGGCCGCTCACTGACCCTGCGCCAGGCTGTACCCCTTCACCCCATCGAACGTCCGCAGCAGCTCATACGAGCACACCGTGAACGCCTCCGCGATCTTGTCCATCAACGCCACGCACCGGCTCTGCCCGAACGCGCCCGGCGACACCCCGTCCTTCAGCTCAAACCGCACCCGGTAGTAATCCACGCACTCCGTGTACACCGATCCCGTCGGCCACACCTGCGTACCACGGTTCGAAATCAGCGACAACTTGAACGGCGTGTCCTGGCACGCTCGCGTCATCTCCTCCGCCAACGACAGCGGACTCAGCGTCGTATCCAGATAGATATCGCACCCCACCACCTGCGTCACGATGTTCTTGAACGTCCGGATCACCTGCTGACCCGTCGGCCGCGGCGGCCTCATGAAACAGTGGTCCCCCTCCGCCGCCTCCGGCACCGCCGCCACCGTCTTCGGCAGGTTCCCAAGATTGTCCATCACCGCCCGCGTAAACGCCGACGTCCCCACCGCGGGCTTGCTCTTGTCCCCAAAGTCCCCCGTGTGCACACCGCTCTCAAGCGTCGCCAGAAGCGCGTTCTCGATCGCCGCAGCCTCCCTGAACAGACACACATGCCTCAGCAGCATCAGCCCCGACAAAATCAGGCTCGTCGGGTTCGCCACGCCCTTGCCCGCGATATCCGGCGCCGTCCCGTGCACCGCCTCAAAGATCGAAATATGATTCCCGATGTTCGCCGACGGCGCAAAGCCCAGCCCGCCAACCAGCCCCGCCACTAGGTCCGACACGATGTCGCCCTGCAGATTCGGCAGCACCACCATCTTGTACTGCTGAGGCTTCATCACCAGGTTCATGCACAACGCATCAACGATCACGTCCGCCTGCTCGATCTCCGGAAAGTCCTTCCCCACCGTCTTGAACCGCTCCAGGAACAGCCCGTCCGTCATCTTCATGATGTTGGCTTTGTGCCCGCAGTGCACCTTCCCGATCTTCAGCTTCCGCGCCGTCTGGTACGCGAACCGATGAACCTCGTCACACCCAGGCGCCGAAATCAGCCGCTTGCACTGCACCATGTCGTTCGAAAGCCGGTGCTCCACGCCCCCGTACGTATCCTCGATGTTCTCCCGGACAATCGTCATGTCGATCGACACGCCCGCCTTCGAGTACACCGTCTCCACGCCCGGCAGCGTCTTGAACACCCGGTAGTTCGCGTACGCGTTCCACAGCTTCCGCGCTGTCACGTTGATGCTCTTCCCGCCCCCGCCCTTGGGCGTCTCCATCGGGCCCTTGAACAGGATCCCGCAGTCCTCCACCGTCCGGATCGCCTGCTCCGACATCCCCCGCGAGTTGCCCTTGGCAAACTCCGTCGCCCCCATCTCCACAGGCACAAAGTCCGCCTGCTTCATCACCCCCGCCGCTTTGAACAGCTCCAGCGTCGCCGCCATGATCTCAGGACCAATCCCGTCGCCCGCCGCCAGCGCAATCTGCAGTGTGGACGCCATGCCGTGTTCCTTCCCTGTTCGAATCCTCTCCAACGGGCCCAAGGATAGTCCCCACTCCGACACCCCCGGCCGCCCCGTCGTCTCCATCGTCCGAAAACCCAAGCCCCTTCACCCCACCTACAACTTCCTCTCAAGGAGCCCCATCCATGGCCAAGAAGTCCACCCGCAAAGCCCCCCGCGCCTCCGCTCGCCGCGCCAAGCCCGCCGCCCGTTCGGCACGGCCCGCCAAGAGCGCCCCCTTCGACGCCAAGGCCGCCATGGAGCACGCCATCACTTCCCTCGACTTCGCCCGTGAGATGACCCTGAAGCTCCTCACCGATTGGCCCAAGAACAAACTCGCCCACCAGTTCTCCCCCGCCGACAACCACCCCCTCTGGACCCTTGGCCATCTCGGCACCAGCGCAGAGTGGTTCGCCTCCGTCCTCGACAAAAAGGCCGGCCCCTCCGCAAAGCTCAACGCCACCTTCGGCGGCGGGTCCAAGCCCTCCGCCAACCCCAAGGACTACCCCTCCCTCGCCAAACTCATCACCCTCTACAACGCCGGCCACCAACGCCTCGTCAACGCACTCCGAAACACCAAAGACCCGCTCGCCAAGCCCGACGCCAAGATGGACTGGCTCCGCGACGGCCTCCACGCCGCCGAAATGGCCATCTGGCACGAAGGTTGGCACGCCGGGCAGCTCTCCACGCTCCGCCGCCAGCACGGGCTCCCGGGCGTCATGTAACCCCGCTCCCAGCCGCTCGGCCCGTCCGCATCACCCATCCGCTCGCGGTACCTCTCGGCCTCCCGCCGGCACCGCCGCTGTCTCCACGCCCAAAGGCCGGGTGATCTCCACCACCAGCGTGTCATCGTCCGCCACCCCGGAACGATGATGCTCCACCGCCTCCAGAATCCCCCGCGTCCAGATCCCGCACCGGTGCTCGATCACCCGGTTCGACAGCGTCCGCCTCGACATCATCCCCAGCGGCGACTGCGCCGTCGCCACCAGCGACCGCATCCCGCACACCCCCAGCATCCGCCCACGATCGTCCCTCGCCTCCATCGCCCCGTCCGTGTACGCGATCAACGCATCACCGGGCCCAAATCTCAGCGACCGAGGCTCCGCCTGAAACTCCGGATGCGGGCACACCCCGAGCACAAATGCCGTGCTCTCGATCTCGTGCACCGTCCCATCCACCGCCCGCACGAACGCCGGCGGATGCCCACCGCTCGCATACTCCAGCGTGTCCGAATCACAGTCAATCCGAACGCACAACGCCGTCGCATAAATCGAGTGCTTCGCCAGCGTCAAATGAATGTACCGGTTCAGCAGTTCCAGCACATCCCCCGGCGGCGCCAGCGGATTTTCCGCGAACACACGCTCAAGCTCCCCGTGCAGCCGGTTCACCGTCAGCGCCGCCGGAATCCCGTGCCCCGTCACATCCACCAGCACCACCGACATCTTCCGACCCCCGAACTCCTTCGGGCAGTGCGCAAACACGAAGTCCCCACCGATCGACCGCATCGGCTCATACTCGTACCAGAAGCAGATCGGCCCGTCCGTGATCGCCTGCGGGAATAGCGACTCGTGGATCTTCCGCGCGTCCAGCAGCTCCCGCCGGAACTCCCCGTACCGCCGCGCCAACGCCTTCAGCTTGTACGCCTCGATCCGCCTCGAATGCTTCAGCCACGCCACCACCGCGCCCGGAATCCCCAGCGCCGGACTCAGCGCCAGGCTCACCCACGTCTCCGCCTCCCCATGCGGCGCAAACAACAGCGTGAACAACGCGTTCGCGCCCAGCAGCACCAGCATCGGCCGGATCGCCTGCCACAGATTCCACGGCAGGAACAACGCCGCCGCAAAGTGCGTCATCGCCACCGGCGCCAAAGGCGATGACGTCGGCACAAGCGTCCACGCCATCAGCCCGATCAACCCCTCCGCCACCACCAGCCCCACCGAAATGTCCGTCAGCCGTGTCCGCGGGATCCGAACATTCCGCACCACCGCCCACACCGCGCCATACAACGCCAGCACCAACGCCCCGGCCAGCAGCATCGTCGTCCACTGACCGCCCGTCCACGCCGCAGGCGTCCCCAGAAACCACAAATCCCGCTCCGGAAAGAACCGCCGCTCGATCACCGCCCCGCCAAACCGCATCACGAACGCCACCACCCCGACCAACCCCCACACCATCGTGAACCGCGCCAGCCGCCGCGAAAACAGGGACGCCGTGTCCGCCTCAAACTCGTGGCGGAACTCCGTCGTGTACTGGTTCGTCCCGTGATTGCTCAAGCGACCGGCTTCCTTCCAAACTTACCCCACCGTCCGGTTCTTCCCGGGAACCCAGAGTACATCCCCCTTGCCACCGCCGTTCGCCACCCGCGACAGCACAAACAACAGGTCGCTCAGCCGGTTCAGATACCGGATCGCCTCCGCGTTCGTCTCCGTCGGCTCAAGCCGCAACAACGTCACGCTCCGACGCTCCGCCCGCCGAACCACCGTCCGCGCCACATGCAGCGACGCCGCCGACGCCGTACCCCCAGGCAGCACGAACGACGTCAACGCCGACAGCCCCTCGTTGTACCGGTCGATCGCTCGCTCCAGCCGCTCCGTCTGCGCCGCAACCACCCGCAACGCCGCCCCGGGCTTCTCCCCCGGTTCGAGCGGCGTCGCCAGGTCCGCCCCCAGATCAAAAAGATCCTGCTGGATCCCCGACAGCAGCGCATCGATCTCCCCCCGCTCCGCCATCTCCGACCCGCGCACCGCCAGCACCGCCACCCCGATCGCACAATTCGCCTCGTCCACGCTCCCGTACGCTTCCACGCGCGCCGAGTCCTTCGACGCTCGCTGACCGCCCACCAGCCCCGTCGTCCCATCGTCCCCGGTGCGCGTATAGATCTTGTTCAGCTTGACCATCGGGTTCTCGTTTCACTCAGAGGGGTGCGCATGACCGTCAATCACTCGGGAGGCCCTTCCTCCCTCCACCAACGGTATGGGCCCCCCTCAGCACCCAGCGTGCGAGGCCTCCTCAAACGCTGGATCCCCCGTTCCTCGTCCACTTCCCCCACCCCCTGCACTCAGGACGCACCCCTCCTCGCCCGCGTCCTCCACGCCCGCGCCCTCTCCCCGGACCTCGCCCACAACTTCCTCCAACCCTCCCTCCTCCACCTCCACGACCCCGCCTCCATGCCCGACATGGACCGCGCCGCCGCACGGCTCCTCGACGCCGCTCGCCAACGACAACCCATCGTCATCTACGGCGACTACGACGTTGACGGCATCTCCGCCACCGCCATCCTCTTCCACACCCTCCATCACCTCGTCCCAAACGCCCTCGTCTCCACCTACGTCCCCCACAGACTCGACGAAGGCTACGGCCTCAACGCCGACGCACTCCGCGCTCTCGCCGCCCAAGGCGCCAAAGTCGTCGTCTCCGTCGACTGCGGCATCACCGCCGTCCAGCCCGCTCTCGTCGCCGCTCAAGCCGGCATCGACCTCATCATCACCGATCACCACAACCCCCCAGCCTCCCTCGACGATCTCCCCGACGCCTACGCCGTCGTCCACCCGCGCCGCCCCGATTCCTCCTACCCCTTCGGCGATCTCTCAGGCTCCGCCGTCGCCTACAAACTCGCCTGGCGACTCTGCACCCTCGCCGCCGGATCTCCGCGCGTCGCCGCCAACACACGCGAACTCCTCCTCGACCTCCTCGCTCTCGCATCCCTCGGCGTCATCGCCGACATCGTCCCACTCGTCGGCGAAAACCGCGTCATCGCACGCTTCGGCCTCTCCAGACTCAAATCCTGCTCCCTCATCGGTGTCCAATCCCTCATCGACGCCTCAGGCCTCTCCGGAGACCGCGTCGACGCCTACGACGTCGGCTTCAAGCTCGCCCCTCGCCTCAACGCCTGCGGCCGCCTCGGACACGCCCGCGAAGCCGTCGAACTCTTCACCACCGCCAACCACACCCGCGCCAACGAGATCGCCCACCAGCTCACCACACTCAACAACGAACGCCGCGCCGTCGAACGCGCCATCACCGACGCCGCCACCGACATGGCCCAACTCGCCGGCATGACCTCCGACCACCGCCGCGCCATCGTCCTCGCACACCCAGACTGGCACCAGGGCGTCGTCGGAATCGCCTGCTCGAGGCTCGTCTCTCTCTTCCACAGACCCACCATCCTCCTCGCCCAACGCGGCGACGAATGCCACGGCTCAGGTCGAAGCATCGACGGCTTCAACCTCCACCTCGCCCTCGAATCCTGCCGCGACTCCCTCCTCTCCTTCGGCGGGCACGACATGGCCGCCGGCCTCCGCCTTCACGCCCACCGCCTCCCCGAATTCACCGAACGCTTCATCGAGCACGCCAACAACGCCCTCACACCCGAACACCTCACCGCAACACTCCTCCACGACGCCGACGCACAGCCCCACGAACTCTCCCTCGACGCACTCCGCGACCTCGCCCGCCTCGCACCCTTCGGCCGGGACAACCCGCCCGTCCGCCTCCGCCTCACCAACATCCGCCTCGACGGCCGACCCCGCACCCTCGGCGCCGACGGCAAGCATGCCTCGCTCTTCGTCCGCTCCCGCGATCGCCACCACGACCGCGTCCTCCGACTCGTCGGCTGGGACTGGGCCTCCAGACTCGCCGACATCCCCGCCGGCGCGCCCATCGAGGCCGTCGTCGAACCCAAAATCAGCACCTTCTCCGGATCCCCCACCGTCGAGGCCGAACTCCTCGACCTCCGACTCCTCCAGGACCCCCGCACCCGCTAGGCCGACCGCACGCCGCCACCCGCCACGCGCTCCGGCGTTCGCCGCACGATCTCCGCCACGTACGCCTGAAAGTCGTCGTGCAGAATCTTCATCGATCGGTTTGCAAACATCTCCCGGAAGCTCTTCTCCGCCGCAATCTCGTACATCCGCCGCTCCCAGCTCCCAAAGTAGTCCTTCGGCAGCAGCCCCTCCCGATAGCTGAACCACACGATCTCGAACACCGACAACTGCATCAGGTTGAAGAAGTACTCCCGGATCGCCTTGTCGTCCCGCTGACCCTCCACATCGTGCGAATACACCTCCGCCAGCCTCGGGTCATGAACCCGCAGCTCCCGAAGGTGCATCTGCAACTCCACCATCTTCGTGTAGTTCGCCACGTGCGCCACCCGACGCCAGTGCCGGAACTGAAGCCCCGTAAACACCAGACCGCACGCGATCACCAGCGACGAGATCGATTGCACAATCACCGGCAGGTATTCCATACGCCGCCCATCGTACCCCTCCCGACGCCTCCCCCTTCGCCCTCGCCCCCGCACGCGATACCCTCTCCTCCCATGGCGGGCGACCCGCGCGAAACCCCGGCGATGCAGCAGTACTACCGCTTCAAGCGGGCACACCCGGGGTGCGTCCTCCTCTTCCGCGTCGGTGACTTCTTCGAAACCTTCGACGACGACGCCGTCACCATCTCCAAAGCCCTCGGCCTCACCCTCACCAAACGCTCCGAAGGCGTCCCCATGGCCGGGGTCCCGCACCACCAACTCGAAAACTACCTCCGCCGACTCCTCGCCCAGGGCTTCCGCGTCGCCGTCGCCGACCAGGTCGAAGACGCCGCCCAGGCCAAAGGCCTCGTCCGCCGCGAAGTCACCCGCGTCGCCACGCCCGGCACCATCGTCGAAGAAGGACTCCTCGACGACGACGCCAACGCCCTCGCCGCCATCTGCTTCCTCGATCAAGGCGACGCCGCACCCGCCGCCTTCGCCATCGCCGAAGCCTCCACCGGCGAATTCGTCGTCGGCGACGCCCAAGGACCCTCCCTCGCCGACGAACTCGCCCGCCGACGCGTCCGCGAAATCATCTACCCCGAAGCCGGCCTCTCCCCGCCCCCACGCGTCCTCAAGCTCGCCGAATCACTCGGCATCTCCGCCACGCCACGCCCCGTCTGGCACTTCCGACGCGAAGAGTCCCTCGAATCCATCCTCTCCCACTTCGGCGTCCGAACCCTCTCGGGCTTCGGCCTCCCCGACGACGACCCCTCCATCCCCGCCGCCGGCGCTCTCCTCAGATACCTCCGCGAAACACAAACGCCCGCCGCTCACCTCGACACCGACAACCAAGACCCCTCCAAACCCTCCCTCGCCCCCCGCGGCTCCCTCGCCCACCTCCGCCCGCCACGACGCGAAAGCCGCCACCTCGCCTGCCTCGTCGACGCCGTCAGCCTCCGCGCCCTCGAAGTCGAACGCGTCCTCCGTCAAGCCTCCGCTCCCTCTCTCGCCGACCGCTCCCTCGTCGGCCTCTTCCTCGCCCAAGGCTCCCGCTGCGTCGCCCGCACGCCCATGGGCAAACGCCTCCTCCGCGACTGGCTCGTCCGACCCCTCGCCGACCTCGACGCCATCCGCGCACGCCACGACGCCGTCGCCGTCCTTGTCTCCGACCGCCGCGCCGCCGCCGAACTCGCCGAACAGCTCGACGGCGTTCAGGACGTCGCCCGCATCGCCGGCCGCCTTGCCCTCGACCGCGCCACACCCCGCGATCTCGTCGCCCTCGGCAAGTCCCTCGACCGCGCCGCCACGCTCGCCGC
>DDSG01000147.1:0-2417 GCA_002343325.1 Phycisphaerales bacterium UBA2396
GCCTCGTCGCCCTGCTCATGTCCGCCGTCCGCGAGGACCGCCCCGACGTCATCGCCTCGGGCCCCGCCTCGCCCGACCCAACGACCTACGCCGACGCCCTCGCCGCCCTCACCCGTCACGGCGTTGTTGACGCCGCCCCACGCGTCGCCGACCACCTCCGCCGGGGCATCGCGGGCGAGCACCGCGAGTCGCTCAAGCCCGGCGACCCCGCCTTTGCGCGTGTCACCTCACGCGTGATCGCCAGCAACCAGATCGTCAAGGACGCCGTCGCCGAGGCCGCCCGGCAGAAGGGCGCGTTCGTCATCCGCGACCATCGGTGGATCTCCGGGGGTGCCGCCGCCGAGGGGCAGCGGATCGGCTCGACCGTGCGCCGTCTGCTGACCACGCACACACGGGCCGTCTTCATCGCCGGGGGCGAGCCCGTGGTCAACGTCGGCAGCGAGACGGGCACGGGCGGCCCTTCGCAGGAACTCGCCCTCGCCGCCGCTCAGGAACTTGACGGCGCCCAGCGCGTGCTGCTGGCCTGCTTCTCGACCGACGGCATCGACGGCCCGACCCGCCACGCCGGCGCGATCGTCTCGGGCGACACCGCGGCCCAGGCCCGATCGATCGGCACGGATCTTGCGGACGCGATCGCCCGCCACGACTCGTCGACGCTGCTCGAACGCCTGAACGCAACGATCACCACGGGCCCGACGGGCACCAACCTCAATCACGTGATGATCGCGCTGATGGCCAAGGCCGTGTAACCACGCGTTCGCGCGGCACGAACAGCGACTTGCGCCACGATCCGCCGTGTTCGACTTTCAGGGCGAGGGTGGTACCTCGGGACGTTCGTGGAATCGGCCTCGCAGCGGGGCGTACAGCCCAACCGTGACCAAAGCACGCGCCCGTGCGCACGATCGGTGCCCCTGTTCTTCGGCGAATTCTGCGCTAAAGGGCCCGTGTCACCACGTCGGGCAGGTCGTCGAGCCCCTCGGAGAGGACCTTGTGCCCGTCTTCGGTGATCAGCACGTCATGCTCGTAGTGCACCGACATCGAGCCGTCGGCCGTGTAGACGGGCCAGTCGTTGCGCCCCTTGCCCAGCGGCTTCTGACGCGTGTCGCCCGTCGAGATCGCGATCATCGGTTCGACGGCCACGATGGTGCCGGGCGTGCAGCGGCGCATCGCGTCGGGCCATTCGCCGGGATAGGCGGGCATGGTGTTGGAAACAAAGGGCGGGCCGTGGAGCATCTTGAACCCGATGCCGTGCCCACCCAGCCCGCGGATGAGTTTGAATTTCTGCTCGGACTCGACATACGGGTGAACAGTCTTGGCCCAGTCGAGCCAGATCGCGCCGGGCTTGAGCGCGGCGATCCCGCGCCTGAGCGATTCTTTCCCGCAGTCCATGAGGCGGCGCACGGCGGGGGTGGGTTCGCCGATGGCGTAGGTCCAGGCGGCGTCGCCGACCCACCCGCGGTAGAAGACGCCGATGTCGATCTTGAGAACATCGCCCTCGACGAGCGGGCGTTCGAGGCTGGCGGCCGTGCCGTGAACGACGCAGTCGTTGACCGACAGGCAGGCGTGTGAGGGGAAGGGAAAGTGTCGGCGGTCGGGGGTGTACCCCAGGAAGCAGGAGGATGCGCCGAGTTGCTCGAGTGTCTTGGCGATGAAGGCGTCGATCTGCGGGAGCTTCATGCCGATCCGCAGGAAGTCGGCGACCCGCTGGTGGGTCTGAACGACGCGTTGGGCGGCGGCGTGGGCGAGCTCGAGATCGGCGGCGGTCGGTGCGGGCATGGTCGGGGCCAGTGTAGGTGGCGACTCCGCCCGGGCTTGGGCGGCGAATACCCACGGATGATCCGTGTGCGTGCGAGAGATGATCGCGGGAGCGAGGTCCGGCTGGTGCGGTTCGGCCCGGGAAGGGCCGGCGCGTGGTCGGGGGTCGTGCGCCTCATGCGCTCGCCCCTGGGCCCTGCGATCGTGGCGGCGGCGGGGTTTGCGGCTCTGGCGGCGGCGGTGGGCTGGTTCGTCGGTGGTGACGCGATCGGGCTGGTCGTCTTCTCGCCGGTCATCGCCACGACGATGGCCTCGGTGCTCGGCGTTGTCGGGTCGGTGGGGGGGCTCTGGCAATCGAGGGGCGAGCGGCTGCGTCGCGAGATGATCCGCGTGGGGCGGTGCGCCTCGTGCGGGTATCCGCTCGAGGGGGTTGAGCAGGCGGACGACGGATGCAGGGTCTGTCCGGAGTGCGGGGCGGCGTGGAACCCCGCTGACGAACGCTACGGCGAGCCCCGGACGATCGTGATCGCGCGCGGTACAGTGGGCCCATGAGCAGCATTCCCTGGGTGGTGCCGGCGGCGTGGCCTGAACGTTCTCCCGCTCGCATGGCGGCGCGGATCCGCACCGACTCGCCCGAGGGGTGTGCCGTGGCGCTCATCGGG
>DDSG01000147.1:2668-2858 GCA_002343325.1 Phycisphaerales bacterium UBA2396
GATCTGGGCGTGCGGCTCAATGGTGGGCGGCCCGGGGCGGCGGGCGGGCCGACGGCGTTCCGGGCGGCTCTGGCGAAGTACGGCTCGGCGACACCGGACGGCGTGGAGTGGCCGACGATCTTTGATGCCGGGGACGTGGCACCGGCCGAGGGGACCGACGCGGCGGCGCTGGGCGAGACGCACCGGCGGG
>DDSG01000177.1:0-5565 GCA_002343325.1 Phycisphaerales bacterium UBA2396
GGCGGGGCGGCGTGGCGGGGGGGGCGTCGCTCGCAAGTCCGCCGCCGCGGCGCGTCTTCGCACGGCGGGGGTGCATTTTCGTGGCGCTCCCGCCATGATGTTGCTATAGGGCCCGCACGTCAACGTGCGTGGTCTGCCTGACGCTCGTGGGGATCGTGGTGATCCTGACACGATGAAGCCCATGGGGGCATGCTCAGGCCGCACGCAAGCGCCGTAGAGACGGCGCAGAGAGAGTGAGAGAGATGTCGAAGAAACTGTTCGTTGGAAGCCTGAGCTGGAACACCACTGACGCGGGCCTTCGCGAGGCCTTCGAGCCTTTCGGCGAAGTGTCGGACGCCAAGGTGATCACCGACCGCGAGACCGGTCGTAGCCGTGGCTTCGGCTTCGTGACGTTCGCGAACCCGGCGGAAGGGACCGCCGCCATCCAGGCGATGAACGGCGCGACGCTCGACGGGCGTAGCCTGAACGTCAACGAAGCGCAGGATCGCCCGCAGGGCGGCGGCGGTGGTGGCGGTGGCGGCGATCGCTGAACTTCACAGGTCTTGACGTCTCACGGGGTCCGCGGAGTCTTCTCCGCGGGCCCCTTCTCATTGTGCCTAAGCGACGCAAGATCGAGCAGCACCACCTCGCCCGTCGACGTCTTGGTCGCCGTCGACGTCCGCACGATCGTCACCGCCGCCCATCGTGCATCAGGCGACACCACCACGCTCGCAAAGGCCGTTGCCTGCGCGGGCGTGGGATCGCCGATCAGCCCCCCTTCGCGTCCATCTCGGAGCAGCGCAACCGTGCCACCCTGCGTCGAGGCCATCCACTCGGTGCGAGGGCTGTTCGTCGGCAGAATGGCCGCTGCGTCCGCCGAAATCTCCACCCCCGTGTCGCTCACGAGCGTTCCGTCGGTTCGCAGGGTCACGGTGCGCGTGCTCGCGAGGGCTCCGACGACGTTTGTCACGCCGGTGAGCGAGCGTCGGCGGAACGTCCCGGCGTGCGGGCTGAGCATCACCCCGGCGTCCGGCCCTTCGAGCGTGACGATCCGCCAGTCGCTGCCGTCGGGCGAGACGCCCGTCAGCACGCGAGGCACACGCCACGAGCTGGTGCCGATCGACCATGCCGCCGTCTCGCCCACGGCGATCTCGCGCACCGCGCCATCGGCCAGCGAGACGGTTCGTAGACGAACCGGCACCTGCCCCGAAGTCTGCTCGATCCCCACAGTGCCCACCGTCGCCACGACGGCAGCCGCGTGGTCGGCGGTGAAGCCCGAGATCGACGCGAATCCGTCCACGGGCAGCGAACCCATCCTGACAACCCGACTTGCTCCCGTCAGAAGATCGAGGGTGTACAGATCGGTGCTCCACTCGTTGGCAGGGGAACTGCTGATCCACGCCGCCATGGGTGATGCTCCTTCGCTCACGAGGAGGTTCCCGGCCGACGCGTCGGACACGGATCGCCATCCCGCCGCCGGGTTGCCAAGAACGATCCAGCGGATGTCAGCCACGGGAGCAGGAGCCGAACGTCGAGAGATCGGCCATTCAGGGATCATCGATCGCACGATCGTGTGAGGCCACGCGTTCCCCGCGGTTCCCATGCGAAGAAAGGTCGACGCGACCACCGCGCAAACGATCGCCGCGACCCCGCACGCTAGCACCGGCATCCAGAGCTTCGCGGGTGAATGATTCGCAATGGTTTGCGAGGTGGATCGGCCGCACTCCGGGCAAGCCGCCGCGACCCGACCACCCGCGGGCGGGGACAGGTCATACTCGCACGAGGCGCAGAGCATCCGCCCATGCAGCTTTCGCCGCCGACGCCAACGCAGGGCCGACCGGACCGACGCGACCATGAGCACGGCCGAGAGTGCCGCCAGCATGTCCGGGGCGTAGTACACCCACCAGGGATCGGCGGGTGTGGTCCACTGGGTCACCATCAGCACGCGGGACTGACCGGCGAACTCGACCGAGGGGAGCGGCACCTGGCCGTTCAGACCGGTGGCCAGCGGGATCCTCGCAACTTCGGGGAGGCGTCCCTGTGTCGGCGAAGGTGGTTGCGGTTGCTCCATGGGCGTTCCGGCGCAGTGTTCTACCGATCGCCGCCCTGTGGCAGTTGCGATTGTGGCAGGGGGTGGAGCATTTCGACCACGCTTACCCGAAAGCCATGCCGGGCGAAGAACCGTCTGGCGTCGTCGTTGAAGGCCCCGGTATGGAGCCGAATCTGCGCCACGCCCATCGCGCGGAAGCGTCCGACCGCCTCCTGCACCAGTGCCGAGGCGTGACCGCGCGAGCGATAGGCTGGCAGCACGTACAGGTCGTGGATCCAACCGCACTCGGGAATCCAGAAGATCGGCACCTCGGGCTCGATGGTGCCGACCGTAAACCCGACAATCTTGCCGTCACGCTCATCGATCGCGACAAGCAGCACGCTCCGCGGGTCGCTCGCTCGAAGAGGAAGCCACGAGGCGTAGCGATCCAGAATGTCCGCGCGAACCGCAAATCGCTCGGGGTCGCGGCTCGCGTGCAGGTCGCAGAGTTCACGCACGAGCGGCAGGATGCTCGCAACATCATCAGAAGTCGCCGGGCGAACAGTCATGATCAATTGTTGGCCGCACCAAGCGCTCGGCGATGGAACGCCGCGGGCTCGGCGTTACATGTGGGCGATCACGGCGTCGGCGAACTCGGAGCACTTGACCTTCTTGACCTGCGTGTCTCCCTCGGCCTTCATGAGCCGCTCGAAGTCGTAGGTCACGGTCTTCGCGGTGATCGCGCCGTCCATGCCCTTGATGATCAAGTCGGCCGCCTCGGTCCAGCCCATGTATCGCAGCATCATCTCGCCCGAGAGGATGACCGAGCCTGGGTTCACCTGGTCGAGGTTGGCGTACTTGGGCGCGGTGCCGTGCGTCGCCTCGAAGATCGCGTGCCCGGAGACGTAGTTGATGTTCGCACCGGGAGCGATCCCGATCCCGCCGACCTGGGCCGCCAGCGCGTCGGAGAGGTAGTCGCCGTTGAGGTTCATCGTCGCGATCACGTCGAAGTCGCGCGGGCGCGTGAGCACCTGCTGAAGGGTGATATCGGCGATGGAGTCCTTGATGAGCAGCTTGGACTTCCACTTGCCCCCGCCGTGTGTTGCCCCGATCGTCGCGAGAATCGTCTCGACTTCCTTGACGATCTTGCCCTTCTGCTCGGGCGTCATCATGTCGAACCCGGGGTCGATCAGCTTTGCGTTGGCCTCGGCGGTCAGGCCGGGGTTGGCCTCGAGGTTGCCCAGGATCCAGGACTCACGTTCGGTCACAATCTGATCGCGGTAGAACTGCTGCGCAACCTTGTAGCCCCAGTCCTTGAACGCGCCTTCGGAGAACTTCATGATGTTCCCCTTGTGCACGATCGTGACGGAGCGGCGATTGTTCTTGAGCGCGTATCCGATCGCGGAATGCACCAGCCGCTCCGACCCCAGGTACGACACGGGCTTGAACCCGATGCCGACCTGTACCGGGTTGTCGCGAGCAGGCGCGCCGACGGCCTGCATTTCCTGCTGCCACTGGTCTCCCGCTTCCTTCGACCCGAACCGGATCTTCTTGAACTCCTTGGGGTATTCCTTCGCCAGGAAGTCCAGCACCTTCTGCGACTCGGATGTTCCCGCCGCCATCTCGATCCCGGCGTAGATGTCCTCGGTGTTCTCGCGGAAGATCACCATGTCGCAGTCCTGCGGGCGCTTCACCGGGCTGGGCACGCCCTTGAACCACCGCACCGGGCGCAGGCACACGTACAGATCGAGCATCTGCCGCAGCGCGACGTTCAGCGAGCGGATCCCGCCGCCCACCGGCGTCGTCAGCGGGCCCTTGATCCCCACCAGGTACTTCTTGAACGCGTCGATCGTCGCCTGGGGAAGCCAGTCGTTGCACGTGTTGAACGCCTTCTCGCCAGCGTAGACCTCCATCCACGAGATCTTGCGCTTCCCGCCGGAAGACTTGGCGACCGCGGCGTCCATCACACGCACGGACGCACGCCAGATGTCCGGGCCTGTTCCGTCACCCTCGATGAACGGGATGATCGGCTCGTCGGGAACAGAGAGCTTGCCGGACTTCATGCTGATCGATGATGGCATCGGGAAGACTCCAGAAAGGCGTGCTGGCGAACGGCGACAACGAGGCCAAACAGCCCCGCAAACGCGGGTCGAGATGATAGGAGAGCCACCGCCCCCCGACCCGGCCCGCACTCACCGCACCGTCGCCACCAGACGCGCCAGATCGCGCCAGAACGACGGATACGTCTTGTTCACGCACGAGGGGTTGCGCACCCACACGTTCGGGCGACGCAGCCCGATCAACGCCAGCGACATCGCCATCCGGTGGTCGTCGTACGTGTCGAACGCCACGGGCGGTGCCTGCGATGAGCAGTCAACCCCGCCGGGCGGCGGCGTCAGCGTCATCGCGCCGTCCTCGCCCGCCAGCGGCGACTCGACGACAACGCCGATCTTCGCCAACTCGGTCTTCATCGCCTCGATGCGATCGCACTCTTTGACCCGCAGTGTCTCCAGCCCGTGAAACACCGATGCTCCCTCCGCAAAGCAGGCCACCGCGGCGAGCGTCATCGCCGCATCCGGCATGTCGGCCATGTCGGCGAGGATCGGCACGAGACTCCGCGATCCCTCGGTCTCGATCCACGACTCCTCGGTGTTCTCAGTCACCCTCGCTCCCATCCGTGCCAGCAGGTCGGCGAAGTGGGCGTCCCCCTGCAGCGACCGGCTGTCGATCCCACGCACCCGGATGCGCGAGCCCGGAACCATGGCCGCGGCGGCGGAGAAGTAGGTCGCGCCGCTGGCATCGGGCTCGATCGTGCAGTCAAACGCACGGAGCCCGGGACCGTCACCCAAGTCATCGCCCGTCACCCGTATCGTCCGCATCCCGTCGCTCGTCTGAACATGGGCCCCCAGGCGGGCGAGCAAGCCCAGCGTCATCGACACATACGAAGCGCTCGTCATCGCGCCCTGCATCCGCAGCGTGATCCCGCCGTGGATCCACGGCGAGACGAGCAACAGCGCGGAAACGAACTGACTCGATTGGGTGGGTGCGACGTCCACGGTCGCGCTGCTCACCCGTCCTTGCGGCGGTGTGATCCGCACCGGAGGGCACGCGGGGTTGCCGAGGTACTCGACCCCGCACCCCAGGGAAGCCAGCAGCGTTCCCAGTTCGCCGATCGGCCGCTGACGCATCCGGGCGTTGCCGTCTATGGTGAGCGGCACGGGCGACAAAAGCGATGCGCCCGCGAGAAACCGGGCCGCGGTCCCGGCGTTCCCCAGATCCAGCGTCGCGGCGTCACACGCCGGGCGCCACCGTCCGCCGACACCCTTCACCACCAGCGACTGCTCCGGTCCCTCCTCGATCACCGCTCCCAGCTGAGCGAGTGCCGCACGCATCTGCCGGGCATCGTCCGCATCCATCAGGGGGCGGCGCACCCTGCTCGTGCCGGAAGCCATCGCCGCCAGCAGGAGCGCGCGATTCGTCAGGCTCTTGGAGCCGGGCGGCATCACATCCGCCGAGACCGGGCTGCGCAGAGAATCAGGGAGGCGGAGCGCGGTCGG
>DDSG01000177.1:5902-6093 GCA_002343325.1 Phycisphaerales bacterium UBA2396
ACCACAAAGAGCCGGTTGTCGCCCTCAAAGTCGACCGGAACGGCGTGTTTGGGGTTGAAGAGCACCCGGTCGTAGCGGTTCAGCGGGTAGTCCGCATCCTTCTCAACATGGGCGGAAATCGCAACGATCCGGCCGGTGATCGTCGGGATCTCCATCTTGTCCGGACGGTGAATGCCGGTCTTGGTCTGCTT
>DDSG01000143.1:0-137 GCA_002343325.1 Phycisphaerales bacterium UBA2396
TTGGCGGCGTTCGTGAAGTACGAGGGCGCAAAGCCCCCGAGCGTGAGCGCATCGCCCGCGGTGATCGCGTAGGGCGAGGCGTTGAGGCGTTGCCGCGGGCTGAGCACGGTGAACCCGCCGGTGTCCTCGCAGCCCGT
>DDSG01000143.1:324-26623 GCA_002343325.1 Phycisphaerales bacterium UBA2396
AGGTAAGCCCGCCGGTGTCCTCGCAGCCCGTACCCGTGTCGGGGCGGACTTCGATCTGCAGCAGGCGGGCCGAGCCGTCGAACACGGCCCCAAAGTTGAGGACGGCGGAGAAACGCCCGCCGACGACCTGCGTGTTGTTCAGGCAGAGCGTGGGCCCGACCTGCGTCCCGCCGCCGTCGTAGAGGCGGAAGAGCATGTCCACGACCCCGTCGGTGGGGACTCCCGCCGACGTGAGCTCGCCCTGGTACGTGAACTGCGTTGACAGCGGCTGGGCGAATGTGCTGGTCTGCAGGCCAAAAAAAGCCAGTGCCCACAGGCCCGGCGCACCCCACCCACGTGCGAACGAACGGCTCATCATGGCGCTTCACCCTCCTCGGCGACGCGTTCGATTGTACTCGGATCCGTCTTGGCCTTGAAGCCCTTTCGAACGCCGGCGAGCGACGCTCGGCTGGGCCCGGGTGACAGGTCAGGCGACGCCCTTGTTCTTGTCCGGGGCGTCTTCCTTTTTGGCCTGCGGGATCCGGATATTCGTCCCGCAGCCCCGGCAGCGCACGGTCTTCCCGCGAGCGGCATGGGGCACCGCCAGAACCTTCCGGCAGGAAAGGTTGGGGCACATAATGCGGATTTGATCGCCCGGAGCGGCCATCTCGGAGACACCTCCGAGATCCTCATCGGCCGGAAGCAAGGGCGACTTCACCCGGCTGGGCGGGGGTTCTGGGAAACGTGCCTTTCTCGGACCGGGGCCCTAACGTCTTCGTTTGGGCCTTTCGCCCAGGGAGTGCGCTTGATGTCCGCCAACGTGCCGTGCACAGCCGTCGTCGGGTTGCAGTGGGGGGATGAGGGCAAGGGGAAGATCGTCGACCTGCTCGCCAGGGACCACGACGCGGTCGTGCGCTACAACGGCGGGGCCAACGCCGGGCACTCCGTCGTCATCAAGGGCGAGCGATACGCCCTGCACCTGATCCCCGCCGGGATTCTCTCCCCGGGCAAGCACGCGGTGATCGGCAACGGCGTCGTGCTCGACCCCGAATGGCTGCTCAAAGAGATCGACACCCTCGCCGCCAAGGGCGTCGACACCTCGGGGCTCATCATCTCCTCGCGTGCGCACGTCGTCATGCCCTACCACAAGGACGAGGACGGCTTCCGCGAGGACATCCTCAAGCGGGCCGGCAGCCAGCGCCCCGTCGGCAGCGGCGAAGGACAGGCCGAGATCGGGACCACCAAGCGAGGCATCGGCCCGGCGTACGCCGACAAGGCCCAGCGGGCCACCGCGATCCGCGCGGGCGACCTGCTCCGCCCAGAGACGCTGCGGGCCAAGGTGAGTCTTGCCTGCGCCCTCAAGGCCGCGATGCTCCGCGATCTCTCCGGCGGCAGCCACGAGCTTGACGCCAACGCGATCACCGACCGCGCCCTGGCCGCCGGCCAACGCCTCGCCCCGATGATCCGAGACACCACCTACTTCCTCCACGACCTGCTCGCGCAGGGCAAACGCCTGCTCTTTGAATCCGCCAACGGCACGCTCCTCGACGTCGACCACGGCACCTACCCCTTCGTGACCGCTTCCTCGTGCGCAATCTCGGGCATCGGCCCAGGGACCGGCGTCCCCGTGCAGCGCGTGGGGCGCGTGCTTGGCGTCATGAAGGCCTACTCCACCCGCGTCGGCTCGGGGCCCATGCCCACCGAGCTCTTCGACGCCACGGCCGACGGCATCCGCCAGCGCGGACGCGAGTTCGGCACCACCACGGGCAGGCCTCGGCGCGTCGGCTGGCTCGATCTGGTCGCCGTCCGATACTCCGCGATGATCAACGGCACGACGGGCTTGTGCCTGACGCTGCTGGACGTTCTTTCAGGGGTTCCTGAACTTTCGATCTGCACGGGATACACCATCGACGGGTCGGCGACCGACCGCTTCCCGCCCGACGCGGCCGACCTTGTCCGGGCCACACCCCGATACACCACGCTTCCCGGCTGGTCCGAGCCCATCGGCGGCGCACGCCGTCTCAGCGATCTGCCGGCGAACGCCAGACGCTACATCGATTTCATCCAGGAATTCGCGGGTGTTCCGATGGCCGTGATTTCCGTGGGCCCGGATCGCGAACAGACGATGATCCTCTGACGTACGCCCGCTGCGACGCACGATGCCCACCACGCTGCGACCAAAGCTCGATCCCAACGACCCCGCCGTGCGGGCGGCGGTCGACCGGATCCGGGCCAGAGTGCCCAAGGCCGACCCGCTCGCCTTCCTCCCCGATGTGCATCCGGGGAAGATCCCGCGGCACATCGCGATCATCATGGACGGGAACGGGCGCTGGGCGCAAAGCCGCGGCTTTGATCGAACCTTCGGGCACCGCAACGGCGCACGGGTCGTCCGCGAAACGCTCGAAGAGTGCGTCCATCTCGGCATCGAGTACCTCACCCTCTATTCCTTCTCGCAGGAGAACTGGAAGCGACCGGCGGACGAAGTCGCCGCGCTGATGGGACTCTGCGAGAGCTACCTGCGCGGCGAGCAGGACCACATGGTGCGGGAGGGGATCCGCTTCCGCGTGATCGGCGACCGCGAGGGGCTGCCCGCGTCCGTGCGGGACGCCATCCGCGACGTCGAGGCAGCCACCGCACGAGCCGATGGCACGATGCTGGTGCTCGCCCTCAACTACGGGGCACGCGATGAGATCGTGCGGGCGGCCCGGCGATTGGCGGACAAGGCGGCCCGCGGGCTCGTCGATCCCGAGACGCTCTCGCACGACGACCTCGCCGGCGAGCTCGACACCGCGGGAATCCCCGACCCGGACCTGCTCATCCGCACCGCGGGGGAGATGCGCGTCAGCAACTTCCTGCTCTGGCAGATCAGCTACGCCGAGTTTCACGTGACCCCGACGCTCTGGCCCGATTTCTCGCGTGATGCGTTTCACGACGCTGTTCGGGACTTTGCCGCAAGGCAGCGCAAGTTCGGCGGGCTCTAGCGTTCACGCCTCGTCGTCTTGACTCAGGGCTCGTCCTTCATGCCCTTGAGTTCGTCCCGGATCTTGGCCGCCCGCTCGTAGTTCTCTTCGGCGACGGCAAGGTCGAGCTGTTCCTTCAATTCCGCACGTCGGCCCTTGGGGGCCTTGGGCTCCAGCGCGTCGCGGAGCTGCTGCAGGATCTGCCGCTCGTTGGACGACTCGAAGGACGTCGGCTCTCCACGCGAGGCGTAGATCGAGCGGATCTGGTCGAGCCCCTGATCGATCGCGAAGACCGCGGCCGGCTGCTCGCCCTCCTTGACGGCCTGGCTCGCGGTCGCCCTCGTCCGGACCATCATGATGTACGGGCGATACTGCTCGAGCGCTTCGCGGTCCTCGTCGGTCTCGGCGTGGTCGCGGCAGAGATCAAGCACGCGCAGGTTGCGCGTCGTGTCGCGGATCACCCCGTCGAAGTCTTCGAGCACCAGCATCGCCATGTACCGGTGGTAGTACTGCAGCGCTTCGTCCCGCAGGGCCGAGCACTCCTCGGGCGTGAGCTTGATCCGCTCGGCCTCGGGCTGGTCGGCGGAGTCTTCGAGCGCCTGCTCGTGATACTCAAGGAGGCTCTCAAACCCGTGGGGGCGTTGCCCGTCCGGGCGGCCGTCGGCGAACATCTGGAGAATGCCCAGGTCCAGGCGGATCTGGATGCGGGTCTCGCCGTCCTCGCCGACGAGCGTGCGCACGTTGGGCTGCCCCGCGCGGTAGGGCCATCGCTGAAGAATGGGTGAGAGATCGTCCTGCATCGGTTCGGGTCCGGCCTGTGCCTTGATCGGTCTTTACGGTACGTTCGGTCCGCGGCAAGATCCGGATGAGGCAGGACAATCTCCGAAAGTGGGTGCGTTGGAGGGGTGGAGGCGGGGAAGAAACCCTGACTGGAGTTCTCGGACACATATTTTTGACAATCTGGCGACTTTGGGTTGGCACCGGCGTTGGGCTGTGTCATGTTTGAGGGTGGAGGAGTGCGCCATCGTCCGAGGCACTCATGGGACATTCTTGCGCGTCCGATGAATCCGAACGCGTTGTCCCGCGTAGAGTTGGGTGGCCGGGTGTGGTGCCCGGCCAGTGTGTGTAGAACGGCGACCGCCCGCCGTGAAAGGTGGTAGGACGTGAGTGGAGCGAGAGGTCAGGCTGCGCAATCCGCGCGTGGCTTGCAATCAGACATCCAGCTGTATCTGCGGGAGATCAACAAGTACCCCCTGCTCACCGCCGAGCAGGAGCGTGAACTTGGCTGGGCGATTGTCAACGACAACTGCCCGATGGCCCGCGAGAGGTTCATCCGGTCAAACTTGCGCCTGGTCGTGGCGATCGCGAAGAACTACACGAACAGGGGGTTGCCCCTCACCGATTTGATCGAGGAGGGCAATATTGGGCTGATGCGCGCGGTGGAGGGGTTCGACCCTTCGCAGGGGGCGCGGTTCAGCACGTACGGCTCGTGGTGGATCAAGCAGGCGATCAAGCGAGCCTTGGTGAACGCGACGCAGCCGGTGCACGTGCCGGCGTACATGGTGGAGCTGATCTCCAAGTGGAAGATCGCGCACCGCAAGCTCGAGGCCGAGCTCGGCTATCCGCCGAGCATGCAGGATCTGGCGCGGGTCATGGACCTTCCGATTCGGAAGGTGAAGATGATCAAGCGGGCGATCAAGGCGTTCCGTCAGCCTGTCGCGGACGCGACGCACGAGGGCGAGCGTCTGTCGGTCACCGACGTGCTGCTGGACACCAAGCAGTCGAGCCCTGACGAGGCGGTGCTCCGCTCGGACGAGCTCAAGACGCTGCAGCGGCTGCTCGAGACGATCGACGAGCGCGAGGCGAGGATTCTCCGGCTGCGATTCGGGCTGGACGGGTGCGAGCCGATGACGCTCAAGCAGGTTTCCGACGAGATCGGGATCAGCCGCGAGCGGGTCCGTCAGTTGGTGGACGAGGCGTTGACGAAGCTCAACGAGCGTCTGACCGAGTATCGCCAGGGGATCGAGGCCGAGGATGCCGAGCAGGACCGCGAGACGTCCGGCGCGGCGGCAATCATGCACGACGCCTCGCGGATTGTCGGCTGATCCGGTCGGCACGAAGTGAACACATCCGCGGCCCGGGCCCGATGGTCCGGGCCGCTTTGTTTTTGCGGCGGGCGTCTCCCGGGCTTGGGCAGAACGCGGGCGGTCCTGCTACGATCGGCGGCTATGGACAACCGCTTTCTGATGGGTCACATCCTCGGGATCTGCGTGGCGACAACGGCGATGACGGCGCCCGCGTTGGCGCAGGATCAGTCGCTGGACGCGATCAACCGCCGGCCCCGCGAGGTGCGTGCGGATCGCCGGAGCGACACGATTCTTCTGCCGCTTCTGGCGAAGGTCACGCCGCCCCCCGCGGTCGTGATCGCCGAGGACGGGTACCAGATGCTCGAGCCTTCGATGGAAGGGTGGGCGAAGGCGGAGGAGTGGGTCAAGGCCGAGCCCCAGGTGGCGGCGATCGCGGCGATCAAGGAGGCGACGAAGCGATTCCCGGGGAACGAGCCCGGGATGGCGTTCGGGCTGACGTACGGCGTGACGAGCGAGTCTCGGTCGGCGGTGCAGATCAACATGCACGTCGAGCTGGGCAACCCGGCGACGATTTCCGCCGCGAAGGTGAACTATCTGGAGCGGCTCGACTGGCTTGTGAAGGCGGCGAGCGTCGAGGCGACGCGGCTGGCGACGTCGGGCGAGCCGGGCAAGGCTCTCGATCTGCTGCTCGACCTTGCGTACCTGGGCCGGCAGGTCGCCGACCGCGAGCTTTTCCGCGAGGCGAAGGTCGGGTACGGGATCATGAGCTTCGCGATCGAGCGGATGCGAGATATCGGCTGGCTGGACTTCCGCGGCGAGCAGAAGCTGACGCCCGACGGGCTCGCGGAGTTCCTGCGTCGGCTGGTCGATGAGAACGGGCTGTGGACTGAGCGGATCCGATTCCCGCAGGGTGATCGGATCGGGGTGCAGCAGTTGATCGATCGGGCGTACGGCTCGTCGACGGAGGCCGATCCGGCGAAGGTCGGGCCGTTGATGGCCCGGGTGTCGTCGGCGGAGCAGCCGCTGAAGATCTTCAACGAGTCGGCGCGGTGGTCGGCGTTGGCGTCGTCGATGCCGAGCAAGCCGGACGCTGAGCGAGCGCTTGCGGACGCGTACGGGGACTGGGAGCAGCGTTGGCGTCTGTCGTGGTTTGATCCGCGGATGCGGACGACGCCTCGGTTCAAGCTGATCAACCCGTCGAGGCAGCCGATGGTGGGCTCGATGTCGGACATGTTCGAGCTGTTCGAGCTGAGGCAGATCGTTCGCGTCGAGATCGTGGGCTCGCGGACGGCGCTGGGGATGCTTGGGTATTACTACGCGAACCGCAGCGTGCCGCCGTCGATCGCGGCGCTCCGGCCGCGGTTTATCACGGCGGTTGACGCGGACCCGTTCAACAACGAGCGGATCGACGTGGGAGCGGTGCCGCCGCTGTATCTGCTGAGGCCGATCGTTGATACGCAGGGTCGCCCGCACAACATGACGATCGTGGTGGAGAATCGCGACAACTTCTCGGTCCCGCTGAAGGACGACGTGTGGGTGCTGTACTCGGTGGGTTCGGACAATCTGCCGAACCTGGCGCGTGTGGTGCAGAACACGTGGAAGCGAGTGACGAGCGCGGATTATCTGATCTGGCCGCCGGTGAACTCTCTGTATCGGCAGTATCTCAAGGACACGGATCGGATCAAGTAAGGCGGATGCTGACCAAGAGGGAGCGAGGCGATGGGCCAGGCCGGCGTTGAACGTGTGGTGATCATCGGTTCGGGCCCCGCGGGGTGGACGGCGGCGATCTACGCCGCCCGCGCCCAGCTTCATCCCGTGGTCTACACGGGTGTCCCGAAGCAGACGCCGACCATCGTGCTGCCCGGCGGGCAGCTCATGCTGACGACCGAGGTGGAGAATTACCCCGGGTTCCCGCACGGGGTGATGGGCCCGGAGATGATGGGCAAGTTCCAGGAGCAGGCCCAGCGGTTCGGGACGCGCGTGGTGATGGAGGACATCCTCCGCTGCGACTTCTCGAAGCGGCCTTTCGAACTGACGGTCTCGGCCGACGGGGAGAACCCCTCGGGCGTCGTGAAGACGCACAGCGTGATCATCGCGACGGGTGCGACGGCCAACTGGCTTGGGCTGCCCAACGAGATGAGGCTTGCGACCAAGGGTGGGGGCGTGTCCGCGTGCGCGGTCTGCGACGGCGCTCTCCCGGCGTTCCGCAACCAGCCCCTCGCGGTCGTCGGCGGGGGCGACACGGCGATGGAGGAAGCGACCTACCTGACCAAGTTCGGGTCCGAGGTTTACATCATCCATCGCCGCGATTCGCTGCGGGCGAGCAAGATCATGCAGAAGCGGTTCCTCGACCGCCCCAACGCCAGGGTCATGTACAACAAGGTCGTGGTCGATGTGCTGGGCGAGGACCACATCACCGGGCTCCTGCTCGAAGACACGGTGACCAAGGAGCGGAGCACGCTGGAGGTGCGCGGGCTGTTCATCGCGATCGGGCACACGCCCGCGACGGCGTTCCTGAAGGATTCGGGCGTTGAGTTCGACCCGAGCGGGTACGTGATGCTGCGGTCGCGAGGCTCGGCGACGAACATTCCCGGGGTGTTCGCGGCGGGCGACGTGGCGGACCAGAACTACCGGCAGGCGGTGACGGCGGCGGGCATGGGCTGCCAGGCGGCTCTCGACTGCGAACGCTGGCTCGCGGCTCAGGACGTTCACTGAGCGTGCGGCGGAGCGAGATCAGTTGAGGTCGATCAGCGGCAGGTCGTGGTTCGCGAGCAGGTGAACCCGGATGGGGCTGTCGAGCAGCCGGCGAGCGGGCTTGGCGGCCGAGGTGACCAGATGCTCTGTAGTGGGGACTGCCCCGACGCGGCGGGCGAGTTCCGGGATGGCGGCGCGGAGCACGTCGGCGTTGGTGCGAACCCAGGCCGAGGCGGCGGTCAGGTCGGTGAGGGCCCGCTCGACGCCCGGCTCATCCGTGGCGTGCGAGAAGGCGTGAACCTCGCCTGATTCTGAGACGGCCAATTCGACGCGAGGAGCGTACGGGCAGCGGGTCTCGAGCCCGCGGAGCCCGGCGACCTTCGCCCAGAGCCCGGGCTGGGGGTCTGCCGGCGCGAGCGGGGCGGTGGAGGCGTGCGATGGGGTGATTGGCGCGTGCGGCTGGGCGATCTCGGTCGAGAGGCCGTGGTTCGCACGAACGCTGTCGATGATGAGCCGGCCGAGGTCGGCGGGGGAGAGATCGCAGACGCCGACGTAGACGGGAACGCTCGGGCCGGCGGAGATGCGATCGGGCAGGGCGAGCACATCGATAGACCGAGCCAGATGCGTGGCGACGGTGTTGGCGAGTCGAGCGGCGGCGGGCTCGGCCTTGGCCTGCGGGGAGCCCATGACGGCGGCACGGATCGCCGGGGGATTCAGCAGCGATTCGGACTGCGCGAGGCAAAGCCCCTTGATCGCGCGGTAGCAGGCGACGACGGCGGCGTCGTTGGCACCGGTCAGGAGCGTGACGCGGGCGATGCCGGGGAGTGCGGCGAGTTCGGGCTCGCCGACTTCATCGACGCTGAGGATCCAATGAGCGGCGATCGGCGCGGCGGCGGCAACGGCGGCTTGAAGGGTGGAGCCTTCGGGAAGCGTCAGGGTTCGGCCTTGGCCGAGAAGGTCGATGGAGGCCGAGCGGCCGCGCACGCGAACCAGGGCGACCGGGCCGGCCGACTTGGTGGCACAGGATCGGGCGTACTGGTGAACCCAGGCGGAGGTGAGCACGGGGAGGTGGCCGACAACGATGGACTCGATCTCGCCGGCGCGAGGGATCGCGGGGGTGGGGCCTTGCGAGATCGCGGTCGACGCGGCGGGGGTGCTACGGGCGGGTCTGGCCTGTGGGGGCGTCGAGACGACGGCGGAAGTTGCCTTGGCGGGGGAAGAGGGCGTGGGTGAGCGAAGCGGTGGGAGCGGAATGTCGTCGTCGACGGTGGCGGCGGCGGGGGCAGTGGGCGATTCGCCGAGGAAGAGATCGGTGAGTGCGTCGATCTCGTCGTGTTCGAGGGAGGGCGCACGATCCACGCGGCCGAGCGTGGCGGCGTTCCTTGCGGGGTTCAGTGGATCGCGTGCTTTATCGCTCATCGTGTGACGATAGGCGGTCAGGCGCTGGTGCTGAGGGTTTCGGTGGTGGTGCGGACGGAGCAGAGGTTGTTGGGCTCGCCGAAGGGGTTGTAGACGACTTCGGGGTTGAATTCGTCGGGGCGCCAGACGCCGTCAACCACGAGGCGGTACTGGTGCTCGCCCGGGGGGAGCGGGAGGCAGAGCTCCCAGACGCCCATGGCGTCGTTGCGGTGCATGGGGGTGGCGCTGGGGGACCAGTTGTTGAAGGTGCCGGCGATGGCCATGGTCGCCCCGGCGTTGAGAGGCTGCATAAAGAGCACACCTTGCGAGGTGTAGCGGACGCCGAAGAGCGACTTCGCGGACTCCGCGGCCTTGGTGGGCTTGACTTCGACGTTGTCGGTCAGGCGCAGCGGGGCCTGGGCGGCCTCGGGGCGGCGGAGCAGTCGCTGGGCACGCTGCACGAGCTCGGCGGCGCGGGAGAGACCGGTGGGTGAGTCGGGCGAGTTCGCGGCGGGGGCGGCGCTCAGCCCGGCGTTGGCCATCACGCGATTGAGCTCGGTCGTGATCGAATCGCCGGCGGCGGGAGTGCCTTCAGGCGTCGTGTCCTGCGTCGCGGGTTCGTCGAGGTCCGGCGCATCGGGGAGCAGGTCGTCCAGCGGGACAGTCTGGGGCAAGGAGCCGCGGAGCCCCAGCGTCGCGACACACCACTCCGCGAGGCGGAGGTAGTCGTGGGATCCTTCGGCCTCGGGGTCGTACTCGTGGATGGACTGGCCGAAGCTGGCGGCATCCTTGAGCTTGGCGTCCCGGCGGACGATGGCGGGGATGACATGGTGCGAGAATCGGCGGCGGAGCTCGTCGAGAAGGTCGCGGGCGACGCTGCTGGTCTCGTCGTGGATCGTGGGCAAAAGCCAGGTCTGAGGCGTCAGGCCCAAACGCTTGGCGAGGCTCTTGATGGTGCTGACCTGCTTGGTGGCGCCCTGGAGCGAGAAATACCCGGTTTCAACGGGGATCAGGACGATGTTGGCTGAGCAGAGGGCGTTGTAGGTGAGCAGCCCGATGCTGGGCGAGCTGTCGACGATGGCGACGTCGTAGTCATTCTGGAAGCGTTCGAGGACCATGGAGAGTCGGCGCTCGCGGTCGGGCCGATCGGCGAGCCCGCCGCGCGGCGATTCGAGCCCGGCGAGCTTCATGCGGCTGGGCGCGAGGTCGAGGTTCCGCCCGGCGTGCCAAAGAAGCCGGCCCGGATCGACGGGGCGCGTCGGCGGGGTCAGCATCGCGTCACCGATGTCCAGGTCGATCTTGTTTTCGGGGATGCCCAGGCCCGCGGCGCAGTGCGACTGCGGGTCCATGTCGACCAGCAGCACCCGCAGGCCCGCGCGGGCGAGCCCGGCGGCCAGGTTGATGGCGGTGGTGGTCTTGCCGCAGCCACCCTTCTGATTGATGATCGTGATCGTGCGCACTCGAGTCTCCTCGGGCCGGGGAACAACACAACGCCAAGACAATCCCGTCGCCGGGCATCTCGTTCGCTGGCCTGATACCGGACGTGATCGCCCGGTTTCTCCTCTCCGTGGTGGGCACGGCGGCCGAAGAACTCGGTCGCCGGACATAGCCCATAACTCCGTGGGGAACTATCGGACTCGGCCGGTCCGGCGCTTGAATGTCCACGTTTTTGCGCGTAGCAACCCCATGTTTCTGGGGTTTATCCGCGGCGAATCGCCTCGATCGCCCGGAGCACAGCGTGCCTGGGCGGGTCGTCGCGAACGAGGCACGTGCCGTCGCCCTTGGGCAGAACCAAGCGCAGGCGGCCGGCGGCGACCTTCTTGTCGTGCGACATCAGTTGCAGCACGTGATCGGCGGATGGGAGCCCGAGCACGGCGGATGGAAGCCCGGCGGCACTGAGCGCGGCCTTCACATGACTAGGGAATTCACCCGGTGCGATGCCGAGCTCGGCGGAGCAGACCGCGGCGGCATGGAGCCCGAGCGCGACGGCCTCGCCGTGGGTGAGCGGGGCGCGGGCGGGATCGGCGTCGGGTGAGAGGTTGGGGAGGGTCTCGATAGCGTGGCCGAAGGTGTGCCCGAGGTTGAGCAGGGCGCGCCCGCCTTGATCGCTCGGGGCTTCCTCGCGTTCGTCGCCGGCGACGACACGGGCCTTGACGGCAACATTTCGGGCGACGAGTTCAACGAGGGTTGCGGCGTCACGGGCGAGGACGCGGGGCAGGGCGGCGAGCGTCCAGGCGACGAGATCAGGGTCGCCGAAAGCGGCGGAAAGGAGCCCGTGTTTGAGGCACTCGGCGAGCCCGCCGCGGAGCTCGCGGTCGGGGAGGGTGTGGAGCGTGGAGGTGTCGGCGAGGACGGCGTGGGGCTGGTGGAAGGCGCCGAGGAGGTTCTTCTTGAGGTCTCCGCCTGCGAGGAGAAGGTTGGCGCCGGTCTTGCCGCCGACGCTGGCGTCGACCATGGACAGGAGGGTGGTGGGGCACTGGATGACGGGGACGCCGCGACGGTAGATGGCGGCGGCGAAGCCGGCGAGGTCGCCAACGATGCCCCCGCCGAGGGCGATCACGGGCTCGTGGCGTTCGAGCTTGTGGGTCGCGATGGTGTTGAGGACCGGGGCGAGCGCGTCGAGGGTCTTGAGCGACTCGTCGGCCTGGAGAAGCGATTGTTCGACCGCGAGCCCGGCGAGCGAGAGCGAGTTGCGGACGTCGCGAACGAGCGCGACGGGCAGGGCGGAGTCGTAGACGAGGACGGTGCGAGCGGCTTTGGGGAGCAGCCCTCGAACGGTCTGGCCCAGGGAGGCGAGGAGTCCCGGGCCGATCTGAACGTCGTAGCCGCGGCTGGCCTCGACGCGGACGGTCGCGGGGGTGGTCATTGCGGGCTCACTCGGCGGTTGCACGGCGTGCGCGTGCGGGCGGGGAGGTGCGTTCCCAGGAGACACGGGGGGCGTCGCCCCACATCATCTCGAGGTCGTAGTAGGCGCGGGTGTTGGGCTCGAAGAGGTGGACGACCACGTCGACAAAGTCGGCGAGCACCCAGGTGGCGCGATCGTCGACGCTGCGACGCGAGAGGGTGTACTGGCGGGCGCGGCCGAGCTCGGCGACGTCGTCGAGGGTCGAGCGCATCTGGCGGTCGGAGGTGCCCGAGCCGATCACGATGAAGTCGGTCATCGGGCTGATGCCCGACACGTCGAGCACGACGACGTCGATGCACTTGTTGTCGCTGAGGAGTCGTGCGGCCTCGACGGCAAAGTCGCGGGCGCCGGGCGTCGCGGGCTTGGGCGCGGGCTGCGGGGCGTGCTCGGCGGGCTTCTTGGACGCTCGCTTGGCTGTCGGTTTGGCGGCGGGCTTGCGCGCGGGCTTGTCGGCGCCGGCATCGGCGGCACGCTTGGGCGCGCTCTTGGTCTTCTTGACGGGCTTCTCAACGGGGGCTTTGGACGTGGTCGCTTTCTTGGCCATTGCTCAAGCGTAGACCGACGCGGGCGGGAGGGACGCGGCAGTGCCCAGCGGGAGGATCGGGGTGGGGGCGCCGGGCTGGGCGATGTGGAGTTCGTATGGGGCGCCGGCGTGGGCGGCCGCGGCGCGGTCGGGGGTGTTGCACTGGCGAGAGAGGTGCAGCAGCACGACGCGGCGGGCGGGCGCGATGTCGCGGGCGAGGCGTGCGGATTGCTCGTTGGAGAGGTGCCCCGAGCCGCCCATGATGCGTTGCTTGAGGTAGTCGGGTCGGTTGGAGGCCAGTTCGAGGTGAGGGCAGTAGTTGCACTCGAGGGCGAGGGTGCCCACGCCGCGGAGGTGATCGGCGAGTTCGGCGGTGGGTCGGCCGAGGTCGGTGGCGTAGCCGAGGTCGCCGCGGCCGTCGTCGAAGTGGACGCGGAAGGCGGCGGCGCCGAGGCTGTCGTGGGCGACGAGGATCGAGCGGACGTGGACGCCCGGGGCGGGCGAGAAGTCGTCGCGGAAGGGCTCGGTGCGGTGGTGGAGGAGTCCTTCGCGTTCGGCGCGGCCGAGGTGTCGGGCGTGCATGAAGACGGGGGTGTCGTCGGGGAGTGAGGCGAGGAAGGAGGGGTTGGCGTGGTCGGTGTCGAGGTGGGTGAGGACGACGGCGAGGATGGGCGCGTCGGCGAGACCCGCGGCGTCGAGGAGCGTGCGGGTGCGGCGGCGGGAGAAGCCGCAGTCGATCAGGAGGATCCCGGCGGGGAGCACGATGGCGGAGCAATTGCCGGAGGAACTGCTGCCCAGCACGCAGAGAGACGCGGCGGTCACGCCCGCCGGCGGCGAGGGCTTGGGTTCGAGGTGATCAAAGAGCCCGGGGGTCACCCGATGTCGTCCTCGGGGGGGAGGTCGGTGTCGAGGGTGCCGCGTTTGATGGCGCGGTAGAGGGCGACGAGCTCGCGGCTGGGGCGGCCGATGCCCGGGCAGATGACGCGCTTGCACTCGACGACGAACTGGAGGAGTTCCTGAACGGGCGGGCAGTCGTGCGAGAGTTCGGTGAGCGTGGCGACCATCTCGGGGCGTGTGCTGCTGGGACGGAGGACTTTGTTGAAGGCCCAGCGGACCTTGGTGATGTGCTCGCGCGGGATGCCGGAGCGCCGCATGCCGACGAGGTTGACGCCGTGGAGGCGGTTGCGGCCCCAGGCGACGCAGAAGGGCGGGACGTCGGTGGAGACGGCGGAGCCGCCGGAGAGGAAGGCGAGGCGTCCGATGCGGTTGAACTGGTGGACCATGCACCCGGCGGAGATGTTGGCGCGGTCGCCGACGGAAGAGTGTCCGGCGAGAGCGGCGTTGTTGGCGAGGATGACATCGTTGCCGACGGTGGCGTCGTGCCCGGCGTGGGAGCCGACCATCATGAGGACGCGGTCGCCGATGGTGGTTGGGATGTCGGGCTTGGTGGCGGCGTGAACGGTGACGGACTCGCGGAGGAGGCACCCTTTGCCGATGCGGACGCCTGCGGTGGGCATGCCGAGGGTGAACTTGAAGTCCTGCGGGGGCGTGCCGAGGGAAACGTTGGGGTAGATGATGGTGGCTTCGCCGACGTGGAGAGGCCCGGCGAGGAAGGCGTGGGCGAGGACCTTGACGCCGGCGTCGAGGCGGACGTTGGCGCCGATGACGCAACCGGGGCCGATTTCGACGTCGTCGGCGAGGATGGCGCTGGGGTGCACGTCGGCGGTGGGATGGACTTTGGGCATGGTCCGGATGGTAGGGTCGGGGGGGAGGGGTCGGGGTACGATCGGTCGTGAACGACCTGCCGGTGATCGACCTTGGGCGGATGACGTACGCGGACGCGTATGCGCGGCAGGTGGCGGAGCTGGAGGGGGTTCTGGCGGATCGGGATGCGGGGCGGGCGCGCGTGGGAACGCTGCTGCTGGTGGAGCACGACGCGGTGGTGACGGTGAGCCGTCGGCCCGGGGCGGCGTCGCACCTTTTGGCGACGCCCGAGATGCTGGCGCGGGCCGGGGTGTCGGTGGAGCAGACGGACCGCGGCGGGGATGTGACGTACCACGGGCCCGGGCAACTGGTGGCGTACCCCATCCTGGACTTGAACCTGCTGGGGCTCGGGCTGCACGACTACATGAGGCTGCTGGAGGAAGCGGTGATCCGGACGCTGGCGGCGTTCGGGATCGCGGGATCGCGGGATGCGACGGCGACGGGCGTGTGGGTCGGGGAGGGCCCGGCGGCGGCGAAAGTCGCGGCGATGGGCGTGCGCGTGCGCCGGTGGGCGTCGATGCACGGGCTATCGATCAATGTGTCGCCACGGATGGAGCACTTCGGGCTGATCGTGCCGTGCGGGCTTGCGGGGCGTCCGGTGACGAGCATGGAGCGGCTTCTCGGCGCGGGCTGCCCGGAGATGGGCGCGGTGAAGCGGGAGTTGGTGGCGCACCTGGAAACGCTGACCGCCGAGGCGGCGCGTGGAGCGCTGCATCGGCGGTCGTGAGAGCGGCGTAGATGGGTGAGATCAGCGCTCGGCGTCGACCGTGGCGGTGGCGGTTGCGCTCATCTGCCGGGCGGTGATGTTGTTGGGGTCGAGCGCGAGGGCCTGTGCGATCGAGGCGTTCGCGCCCTGGGTTTCGCCGAGGTCACGCTGGATCATGGCGAGCAGGAGCCAGGAGTCGGCGGTGGGCTTGAGCGCGATGGCGCGGGTGACGCTGTCCTTGGCGGCGCGGGTGTCGCCGCGGCGGCGTTCCCACAGAGCTTTGAGAACGAAGCCCTCGGGCTGCCTGGGGGCGATCGCCTGGAGCTTGGACGCGGCGAGGCGGACGCGGTTCATGTCGTTGATCATGAACGAGACGTGCCCGAGATCGTTCCAGACGTCGGCATCGGCCGAGCCGGCCGGGTCGTTGGCGAGCTTGATCAGAATCTCGCGGGCGTCGACGAGCCTTTCGAGCTGCACGAGGCACTTGGCCCGGGTGTGCATGAGGTCTCGGCGGCCGGTGTAGTCCTTGTCGGAGAGGAGTTTCTGGAGGTTGACCTCGGCCTGGGCAAACTGCCCGAGGGCGACCTGGGCGCGGACGAGGTCCTCGAGGATGCCGTGGTCGTTGGGCGAGAGGAGGCGTGCTTCGTTGAAGAGGGTCGCGGCGTCCTGCTGGCGGTCCTGGATCATCGCGATGTGCCCGAGCGTCTGCTTGACGGCGGCGTTGTTGAGGAGCTGCGGGCCTCGCGATTCGAGGAACGTGCGGGCCTCGTCGTATCGCTTCAGATCGATCATGACCTCCGCGGAGGCGACGGCGTACTGGGCGCTGGCGGGGTCGAGCGTGGAGGCTTTGGTGAAGGAGGCCAGCGCCTGCTCGCGGCGTTCGAGCCGCTCGTTGACGACGCCCTGATAGAAGAGCGCGTCGGTGAACTCGGGATCGATGGTCAGCGCGGTTTCAAGGCTGGTCATGGCCTCGTCGAGGTTGCCCATCTCGGCGAGGATGCGCCCGCGGAGGGTGTGACTCTTGGCGACCTTGTCGTTGAGGGCGATGGAACGGTCGACGACCTTGAGGGCCTTGGGCAGATCGCCCGCGAGGAAGTCGCCGTTGGCGGTCTGGTACTCAAGGGCGGACTTCATCGCCGCGAGCTTCTCCTTGGCGGCGTTGGAGTGCTCCTCGGTGTACTTCCCGTGCCCGCCGCACCCGCCGAGCCCGAGAACCAGGGCGAGGGCGATGCAACGGGACAGGGGGGCGAATCGGCTCTTGGTCATGTGCTTTCTCCCGGGGTGGCGTGCTCGCGTGGAGCGGCGCCCCAAAGCCCGCGGCCCGGACGTTTCCATCCGGGCCGGGCGGATCACTTGCTGTTGGTCGGCTCGGTCAAGCCGGTGGGTTCAGTTTGGACCTCGTCCGTCGGCACGGTCGCGACCGGGGCCTGGGAAGGTCCGAAGAACGGGAACCAGCTCGCCCAGCCGAGGAATCGCACGCTGCGGCGGGCCTTGGGCAGCTCGGCCGGTGCCGTGGTCGTGTTGTTCTCGGTCGTCGCGACGGGCTCGCTCGGGGCGTGGTTGGCCTCGGGCTGCTCGTTGACGGCGGGCGTGATGACCTGCACCTGGCTCAGGTCCTGGTTCATGTCGGCCGCCTCAACGTTCTGGACGGTGCCGAACTCGCCGGTGGTCGTGTCGGTCGGGGCGGCTTGCGTGGTGCTCACGGTCGCCGCGTCCGTCACGCCCTGGGCCGTGGTCTCGGCGGCGGTGAAGGTGCTCGTGGTGGTGGTCGAAGAGGCGGCGGCCTCGGCGGCGATGGACTTCTGGGCCGTGCTCAGGTCGGTAGAGGTCGCCGTCTGGGCGTTCGTCGCGTTCTGCTCGACGTTCTCGAACTCGAAGGCGTCGGCCTGGGGGAGGCCCTGCTCGCGACGCATGATGTCTTCGAGCATCGAGCGGTGAGGCCAGGTCGTCTTCTCGCCGGTGAGCCGCTCCTTCAGACGCAAAGCGTCGGGCTGGATCGGGTTCATCGTGAGGCTCTGCTCGAGCTTCCAGATGGCCTTCTGGGTGTCGCCGACCTTGGCCAGACGCTCGGCCTCGACGAGCAGCTCGGTGCTGCGGCGTTCGCGGCTGAAGGGGAGCAACTGCTCGCGGGAACCGGTGCGGACCTTGTCGATCATCTCGCTGCCGCGCTTTCCGGCGGCGATCATGGCCTGATCGTTGACGATCGAGGGCGTGATCAGGAAGATGATCTCGTTGCGTTCGACGGAGTTATCGTGCCCGCGGAAGGCTTCGCCCAGGATCGGGATGTCGCCGAAGAAGGGCACCTGGCGGCGGGTGGTCTGGGTCTTGTCGCGGAAGAGCCCGCCCAGCACAACGGTCTGCCCGTCGCCGACAATGACGTTGGTCGTCAGTTCGTTGGTGATCTCGTCGGGGACGGTGACGACCGCGCCCGAGGAGTTCTTGACGTCGCGGACGACGGCGGTGGAGACCTGAGGCTTGAGCTCCATGCGGATCAGGCGGTCTTCGGAGACGAAAGGCCTGAAGTGGAGCTGGGTACCAGTGTCGAGGAACTCGACGGTCTGGGTGGTCGCGGTGTCGGTGGAGGTGGTGTTGAGGTAGCCGACGCGCTGACCGACCAGGACGCGTGCGGGCTGGCGGTTGAGGGCCATGATCTTGGGGTTGGAGAGGATGGTGGTGTCGGTGACTTCGTCGAGGACGCGGATGAAGGCGGAAACGTCGTTCCAGATGAAGCCCATCTTCAGCGTGGCCGGGCCGTTGATGTTGCCGGGGTTGGAGACGATGCCGCCCGCGCGGCCGTCGCCGGCGGCGGCGGGGGTGTCGCCCGACGAGGCACCCGAGAGCTTCTCGGAGTTGTTCGCCGCCAGGCCGTCGACCGTCTTGAGCGGGCCGCCGATCCCGACAAAGTCATTGAAGTTGGCGTCGGCGATGAGCGCGAAGTCGACGCCGAAGGCGTTGGCCTCGTTGAGCGAGGCCTGGAGGATGGTGGCCTCGACGAGCACCTGCGCGGGGCGGGTGTCGATCTGCTGGAGCAGCTCCTCGATCGCCTTGATGTTCTCTTCGTAGTCGGTGATGACGAGGATGGCGTCGTTGGAGTACTCGTCGGAGCCGTAGGGGACGTCGCTCTTGCCGGGGAAGGGGGCCGTCTTGCCGGGGGTCTTGATCTGACCGCCGTCGGAGAGTGCGGCCTTGACGAACTCGGCGGCGTCGATGGCGTTGATGTAGTTGAGGCGGACGACCTTGGACATGCGGACGCGCTGGGCGTCCATGATCGCCTTGAGCTGCTCGGCGGTGTAGACGTAGATGAAGTTGTCCTTCTCGACATAGCCGAACCCGTTGGCGTGGAGGATGGCGTCGAGGGCCTGGTAGAACGTCACGCCGTAGAAGTTCGCCGTCACGCTGGCGGAGACGTCCTTGGAGGCGATGATGTTGCGCTGGCTCTGGATGGAGAGCATCTCGAGGACGTTGGCGAGGTCTTCGTCCTTGACGGTCAGGTCGACGAGCTGGTTGCTGTCGACCTTGATGTCCATCTTCGCGTTGCCCTTGCGCATGGGGTCGCGGCCGGGCTGGGACTGGTGCACGGCGCGGTCGGCGGCGAACTCGGACGGATCACGTTCCGACGAGGGGCCGGGGTTGAAGCCCGCGAGCCCGACGGAAGGCGGGGCGTCGTTCTGAGCGAGGCCCACGCTGGCGCCGGCGAGGTGTGCGAGCAGCACAGCCGCCGAGCGGTTCGTGATGGTGCGGATGGGAGTCGGACCCGAGTTGGTACGGTTCATGTCTTTACCTCGTGTGCGGGTTGCGGGGTGGCGCCCCTCGCGTCACACGCCCCGCATGCCGACGACCACCCGAGACGCGTGCCGGGGGAGTCGTCTCTTCCTATGTCGAGCCGAATCGGGCGTGACTTTCGCGGGATCGGGCCGTGCCGCGTCGATCGTCGGTTTCTCGCTGATGCCGCGCTGCCCGATAAACGAAGACGCCCGCGGCGGCGCGGGCGTGGGCAGCGTGCGTGATCGGGAGTCAGTGCCGTTATCGGGGCGAGAGCGCGTCCGCGCCGGGCGTGGCCTCGGGCCCGGCCTTGGGCTGAGCGATCGCCTCGGGTTCGCCAGGGCGGGGCGGAGCCTTCGATGGACCGGGAGAGTGACCCGCTTCAGGCACCGCGTAGACGGAGCGGGGCACGCCCGTGGTCAGGCGGAGCTTCATCCAGATGAGGATCGTCAGCGCGCAGGTGAACGCGACCGCGGGCCCGCGGAAGCGTTTGAAGAAGGTCAGGATGGTCCAGCGTGGGTTTGTCGGCATGATGCGTCCTGTCTGGGTGAACGCGGGGTGTGCGGCTGGTGAGCACGCTACTCGCCCGTGCCCTCCTCGCCCGTGCCCTCGGAGCCGCCGCCGCCGCCACCAGTGTCGCGAGCAACAGAGACTCGGCCTGTGTACCCCTCGATGGTGAGGATGAATGCCTGTCCGGAGCCGACAATTCGGATGGTGCCGTTGCTGGCGGGGGTGGTTCCCCCGGGTGTGGTGACGGGGGCGCCCATCTCGTCGAAGATGAGGGTTCGGCCGTTGGAGCCGGCGAGCGAGGCGGCGTCGAGGCGGGAATCGCCGAAGGTGCTTCCGGTGATGCGGGTCTCGTAGATGAGGTCGGTGCTGGGGTCGATGTTGGACCCGCGCACCTGAACGACCTGGAAGCGGTTGTTGTCAAGGTCGAAGATGATCGCGCGGCCCTGCTGGAAGGCGAGCGCGTCGGACTGGGCGAAAGTCACGTCGGCGATGACGGAGCGCACGGCGGCCTGCACGCGCAGGGCGTTGGCGCTGCCCATCGATGGAATGACAAGCGATGCGGCGATCCCGAGGACGGTCACGACGACCAGCACCTCGATCAGCGTGTAGGCCCTTCGGCGGGCGGAGCGGAACACAACCCTGCCTCCCCTGGGATGCTTACTTCGCGTCGCGGTCCGCGCGGGCGGACTTGATCGCGTCGCGAAGATCGGACGGCAACTTCAACTCGGGCATCTCGCTGACCTTGATCCCTTTGGTCAGCATCCCGTCGACCTTGTCGAGCTTTCGGCCGAGCGTGCGGAGCTCGGCGATGATCTGCTTGCGCTGTTCGGCGGCGCTGATCCGCTCGTTGGCGGGCTCCTCGCGGGTGTCGCCGGGCTGGGCCATCGCGGGCGAACCCCACGACCCCTCGGGCTTGATGGCGTGGACCGCCAGGAGCAGCGCGATCGCGGTGAGCACCACGTTGAGATAGGTGCGAGACGCGTGATGCGCGGGGGCGTTCGGAGCGGCGTTGGTGGTGGGTTCCATGTGTCTCCGATCGACCGTCGCGGGGCGGACCTTGAGGGTTGTTCCGCGGATAACGGCGCTTGTCTGTTCAGGGCCTGGGGATGGCGATGTCCTGCGCGTCGAAGCCGGCGGCCCAGACGTTCCCGGTGTTGGGGTCATAGATCCACCCGTAGTTCATGTGGTAGGTGGTGTCGGCGCTGTCGCGGATGATGATGTTGCGGGCGTTGGGCCCGCCGACCCAGTCATTGGTGGGGATGCTGCCCTTGAGGTAGCCGGCGGAGATGAGCTCGCCCCAACTGCCGTTGCCCGCGGTGATGGCTGGGAATGCGGAGTTGTTGCGGACGTAGTAGACGGCCAGTGCCCTGCGGAGGCGCGTGACGTGCTCGAGGGTGGCGACTTCCTTGGCCTGGCTGGTGGCCTGAGAGAACTGCGGGACGACGACGCCGGCAAGGATGCCCAGGATCACCACCACGATCAGGATCTCGACGAGCGTAAATGCCTTGCGCATGCGGGGTCCTCGCGAGCGGCCTTGGGGAACAAAGCCGGCCGATCCCTGCGAGAGGATCGGCCGGTATGAATCAGGCATGCCATTCGTCCGTGAACGGCGTGAGCCTTTGCATCAGACCGTGCCCGGCGTCATGAGGCCGGTCGACTCGTCGAAGTTCGTCGCGCCCAGCGTGTCCCACTGGCCGTCGCTGTTCGTGTCGACGAGGTGCCAGCCGTCCGTCGCGGCCGAGCCCACCGACGTGGCGCCGTTGAAGGGGTTCCGCGGGGCGGCCTTGATGTACCCGCCGTCCACGAGCTCGTCCCAGTTCGTGGCGAGGTCGGGGTAGGCGTTCTGACGGGCGCGGAACAACTCGATCTGGTTATTCAGCGTGTCGAGCTGAGCCTTGATGTTGCCCGCCTGAGCGTCCTGGGTCGCGTTGGTGAACTGCGGCACCACGATGGCGGCGAGGATGCCCAGGATGACGACGACGATCAGAATTTCAACCAGCGTGAACGCCTTACGAACCTGCTTACGCATGAACATGCTCCTTGAACTCCGGCCCTTGGGTGCGGGCCTCAACCCTCGGGCTCGGTGTTCGGGCAACCACCCGAGATCCAGACCCCGGCCCCTCGCCGGTTGGATCTCCGAGCCGAATCGGTCCCGCACACTTTCGCATGCGGTCCCCTCCGTCGGTGGGCGGCTAGAGTGCCGGCCACCCCGACCTTGCGATACATCGGGCCGACTTGGCCACGACTTTGGTCCCGGCGAAAGTTCGTTGTGCCGGGTGAACCGACTGTGACGCCCGCACGCGAGCCCCTTCAGGCGGCGGCGGCGTTCTCGGCCCTGAGAACCTCGGCGCGGACCCGCGCGATCCCCACAGCCGTCACGTCATCCGGCCGGTGAAGCGAGCCCGCCTGGCGGTCGAGCACCTCATCAAGCCTGCGCATCGACGCGGTCAGCACGCCCGGGGACCCATCGGCGCACGCCAGCTCGCCCAAGTGGTCCAGATAACGCGTGGTGGGCCTGAGAATCTCGCTGCGCGTGGCTCCGTTGGGGAACGCCAGCTCGAAGCCGTCGGAGTAGAGCAGCAGCGTCGAGCCCAGCGTCATCTCGACGGAGACCTCATCGAACGTCGCGCCGTCGAAGACACCCAGCAGCGGTCCCTCGGTCTCGAGCTTGCGGGTCTCGCGACCGGGGGTCATCAGCAGCGGTGGGGGGTGGCCGGCCCCGGCGAGACGGACCATTCCCGTGCGTGCGTCGACCAGCCCGTAGACCGCGGTGGCGAAGCGCTGGGGGCCTTCGGGCTGGCGGCAGAGTTCCTCGTTGAGTCGTGCGAGCACCTCGGCGGGCGGCACCGGCCGCCAGGACAAGCCGACACGCTCGCGGCAGACCACGCTGCGCGACACGACCATCGTGAGCAGAGCCGCCGGCACGCCATGCCCAACGACATCGGCAAGGAAGAACGACCACACGTCGTCGTCGGCCTGGCGCAGGTCGAAGATGTCGCCCGAGACATACCCCGCGGGCCTGAAAATCGACGCGAACTCCAGCCCGCGGACTTCGGGCATCTTCCGCGGGATGAACTGGCGCTGCACCCGCGACGCGAGGTTGAGTTCATCGTGCAGGCGGTCCATCTCGCCGCAGAGCCCACCCTGGGCCGCCTTGGCCACCGCCAGTTCGCCTGCCAGTTCGTCGATCTCCGTCTGGCGGGCGAGCAGCGTCGCAAGGACCGCGGCAGTCGCCTGGACGGGCGAGCGACGAGCACGGACGAAGACCCCGTCACGCCCGAGACGGGCCTTCCACGACGCCGGCTCATCGCAGAGAATGACGGCCGCGATATGCCGATCGGCGAGCCTGTGAATGATCGGACGCAGGGTGCTCAGTAAATCCTCGCCCCGTGCGACCAGGAGCGCGACGCCCGGCGTGGTGATGGCTTCGATGGTGGTCAGCGCGGGCGGCGAATCATCCGGCCAGGCCGCGATGACCTGGCACGCGACCTCCGCGGCGAGCGGGCAGGCGGGCTCGTGCCCGATCACAATCAGGGATCCTGAACTCATGGCGCGATAACCCTCGCCGCGCCGAAGGTCGACGCCGGTTCTGGGTCATCGGCCTACCGCACCCACTTCTTCAGCGCGGGGTCCAGTTCGATCTTCTGTCCTTCCTTGAGCCCCAGCCCCTTCATCGTCCCGCCCTTGAGCTCGATCACGTACTGCGACGCGAACTTGCTGTAGTACCGCTTCAGGCGTTCTTCATACTTGCGGTTGGTGCGTGCCCATTCCGGGATACCGGGGGCCGACTCGAGCTGCTTCTCATCGTCCTTGCGCGGGTCTTCGGGCTTCATCTCGTGCATCGCGGTGATCTTCATCACCCCGTCAAGGAAGATGATGTCGATGTCCACCGGGCAGTCGCGCATCACGAAGTACCGCTCCTCGGCCCGTGGAAAGATGAACAGCATGCCCTCGTCGGGCTTGATCTCGGTGCGTCCGGAAAGCCCCTGGAACCGCGTCTTGTCGTCCAATGCCAGTTCGAGCGTGAAGGACTTGCCGCCGATGGTCACCTTCGTGTCCTTGGGGGGTTCCTTCTGCTTCTTGGGGTCGGCGGCTCCGACTTCGTCGCAGGCGCCCACCAGCATCGCCGTGCACGCGAAGGTGCTCGCGCAGAGCGCCCTGAGCAGAACCGCCGAAACCCCCGCCTTGTTCATGTGCCGCAGAGCCATGCGTCATCCTCCCGTGTGAACGTCACCGCGTCTCTGGGAATCGTACCGAGGTCGAGGCGATCGCGGAACTCCTGGGCGTCCATCTCGCGGCGGTCGGGCGTGATCCCGCACCACCACGCGACAAGCCCGACCACGCGCTGGGGCCGAACGCCGCGAGATCGATAGGCGCGGACCCGCGTGTCGCCGTGGCGTTTGGCGAGCCTGCGTCCGTCCTCTCCGCGGACGAGCGGCACGTGCGCATACTCCGGCTCGCGAGCGATGCCCAAAGCCCTCATCAGCAGCAGTTGCCTGGCGGCGGAATCGAGCAGGTCGTCGCCGCGCACGACGTGAGTGACCCCCTGCGCGTCGTCGTCGACGACAACCGCGAGCTGGTACGCCGGATGGCCTCGCTTGGTCCAGATGACAAAGTCGCCCACGGAGCGGGCGACATCGCGGGTGATCGGGCCGCAGAAAAGGTCGTGGAACGTGACGGACGAATCGTCGGGCAGCGCAAGCCGCCAGTTCTCTCCCTGCGATACGTCGAAGTGTCGCGGCCCCGGTGCGGGGCGCCATTCTCTCGGGAAGACGGGCTCGTTCACGCCTTCCTGCGGTGCGCTGAGCGAGGCTCCGGCTTCGAGCTCGCCGCGCGTGTGGGGCGAGGGGTACGCGAGCCCGCGTGCGGCGAGGCATCGCATCGCGTCGATGAAGCGAGCCAGTTCGGCCGACTGGATGATCGGCCCGTCGTCCCAATCCATCCCGAGCCAGGCGAGGGTGTCGATCGTGTCGGCGATGGTCTCGGGCTTGACGCGGGGCGTATCGAGGTCCTCGATGCGGAGCACGATCCGCCAGCCGCTTGCTCTGGCGAGCGCCCAGGTGATGAGGAAGGTCCGGGCGTTGCCGAGATGCAGTGCGCCCGTGGGAGACGGGGCGAGGCGGGTGGTTAGTGGTCGTAAACTTGGTGAGGGATCGTGCATCGCCGGGCAACGGTACACTCGGGGGAGGCGCGGGGAGCGCGCAAGAGCCTGTTGTGGAGCCGTCGCGATGGCAAAGACCGCAAAGCACGCCGGTGTGTCGGCCCGCAAGCCCGGGGTTCCCAACCGCCTGAGCGACGCCGAGGTTGATCGGGGTTTGGCGGAACTGCCCGAATGGGGCGCGAGCGGGGACCAGATCCAGCGGACGTACCAGTTCGCGAACTTCGTCGAGTCGATGTCGTTCGTGCAGCAGGTCGCGTTGCTCGCCGAGCAGGACCAGCACCACCCCGACATCCTGATCCGCTACAACAAGGTCACGCTCAGCCTGAGCACGCACGACGCGGGCGGGCTAACCGAGAAGGACTTCGCGGCGGCCAAGCGGTACGACGCGATCATCGGGAAGAAGTAAACACCGGCTCGCGGCCTTTGCTCAACGCAGTTCAACCGACCAGTAGGCCGAATCGAGGAACTGTCTCCAGCTCGCGTACTTCTCGTGCCCGAGCCTGAGCGAGATGAGCGGGTTGCGCTTCGGTCGTTCGGGCTTGCGGATGAGCTTCATGCCGGCCTGCTCCGGGGTTCGACCGCCCTTTCGGGCATTGCAGCGGATGCAGGCGCAGACGAGGTTGTCCCACGTGTCACCCCCGCCGGCCATGCGCGGGACGACGTGGTCGATCGACAGGTCGGCCGTCGGGAAGTGATGCCCGCAATACTGGCACGAATTGCGGTCACGCGCGAAGAGGTTCCGGCGGTTGAGCTTCACGACCTGAGCGGGCAGACGGTCGTACCCCACGAGACGGATGATCTTGGGCACGGCGATCTCGAAGCGCATCGTACGGATCCAGTCGTGCCCGTCGGACGCGAAGCGATCCCGAGCCGCGGAGACGTCGGCCCAGGTCTCAAAGTCGTACATGTGGTACTGCGGGCCGTCGGAACTCTGCTCCACGTGGACCACTTCCGCGATTTCTCGGCACAGAAGCCCGAACGCACGACGCGCCGAGACCACGCGAACCGCGACGTACAGCTTGTTCAGAACCAGCACCTTGGCGGAGAGTCCGGGGCTGAGGGCGGCGGCTTCGCCGAAGGCGTCGCAATCCCCGCACTCGGAATGAGAGTCCTCGGGTGGGGTCGGCGGTCGCTTTGAACGGGCCTTGCGGTCCATGCAACCGTGCCTGGGTCCTGCCGGACACTCGGCACACGTCCCGCCCTCGCGGGACCACGTCATTATGGCATACATCGTCCGATCATGCACGCCGGTTTCATCAGCCCCACGCGAAGACCGGCCTTTTCGGGCCGTACCCTCCGGCCATGCTGCTCCTCTTTGACATCGACGGGACGCTCCTGACGACCGGTGGCGCGGGGATCCACGCCATGGAGGCAGCCGGGGTCGAGCTTTTCGGCCCCGGGTTCAGCGGCCGCAGGGTCGAGTACGCCGGACGCCTCGATCCGCTGATCATCGATGATCTGCTGGTCACTAATGGGCTGGAGGTGACCGAGGACCGGCGTGCTGCTCTCAGGAACGGTTACCGCCGCCATTTGCCGCGAATTCTGACCGAACGACAGGCCGCCCGGACCTGCCCGGGTGTTCCCACCCTGATCGAACGACTCGCCGCCGAGCCCGAGGCGATTCTGGCGCTTCTCACCGGAAACTACGAGGAAACCGGGCGGATCAAGCTCGAAGCGTCGGGGCTTTCGCCCGAGCGCTTCACCGTGCGGGTCTGGGGAGACGCCTCGCCGCACCATCCTCCGCGGCGGGACCATCTGCCCCCCGTTGGGATCCGATTGGCTCAGGAGCGTCTCGGTCGGCATCGCGACGGGTGGAACGTGGTGGTCATCGGCGACACGCCGCACGATGT
>DDSG01000143.1:26880-27247 GCA_002343325.1 Phycisphaerales bacterium UBA2396
GCGCACGGCCTGCGAAGTCTGGGAGTGGGTACGGGCCAGTACAGCGTCGAGGCCTTGCTGGAGTCGGGCGCTGATCTGGCGGTGCCGACCCTGGAAGACACCGAGCGGATCGTGGCGTGGATGATGCAGTCCGCCGAAAAAGGTGGGTGAAAGTCGCCTTTCTTTGTGTGTTGAGAGTTCATATAGTACATTTGCGATGTACCACCACCCTTCCGACCTCCGCCTGGCCAACACGCGTCGTACTTACCGAGCCCTGCTCCGGTCCGCACCCTGTTCAAGGGCGGATTTGGCGCGGGAGACAGGCATCTCCGCGGTGACGGTGGGGAAGGTCGTGGACGATCTGATCGCGGCCGGGATCGCCGAGGAG
>DDSG01000068.1 GCA_002343325.1 Phycisphaerales bacterium UBA2396
GGCTGCCCACTCTGTGGCTGACCACTCTGCGGCTGACCACTCTGCGGCTGGCCGCTCTGGGGCTGTCCGCTTTGTGGATGCTGCTGCGGCTGTTCGGCTGTGGGCTCCGGCTTTGGCGGCGGCGGCGGCTTTCTCAGTTCATCAGCCGCCTTCCGCATGCTCTCCGCCAGTTTCTCCAACGCGTTCTTCGCACGCGGCTTGGCCTCTGCCTCACCACTGCCTCGCTCCGAAGAATCACGTCCACCCTGCTCGCCCGCCGCCGATCGCGAGCCTTCACCTCTCGCGGCCTGGTCGCTTCCACGTTCTCCCTCGCTGGGCGAACTGGAACGCCCTTCCTGCCCACGTAGCGTGCCGGTCTCACTCGCCGCCGAATCGCCGCCCGTCGCGCTCGTCCGTGCCCCTTCCCCACCGCTCTCGCCCGCGGATCCGTTCGCTCCTCCCGACTGCCCGCCCGCAGCGCCCGCCGACGCAGCACCCCCCGCCGATGCCGCCCGAGACAACCGTTCCGCGTACCGCTTGATCTCGTCCGCGAGCTGTTCTCTCTCCGCCGGCGTCAGAGACCCAGCCCGAGCCGCCAGTTCTTCCGCCGCGCGAGCCGCCTCGTCCAGGTCCGCCCGCTCCAGCGCCCTGAGCAATTCCGCGTTGCTCGTCTCGCTCGAGCGATCACGCCCCGCCCGCGCCAGCCGATCTCGAACCTCATCCGACACCGCCTGCTCAACTCGCGACTGCTCCCGCATCCGGTCCGAAGCCTGCGTCACTCGCTCCGCCGCCGCAGCCGCCGCCGACTCGGGCGTCCTCGCTCCCGCCGCCAGTTCCTTCTCTATTGCCTCGATCGCCGCGGCCTCCGGCCCAACCCCCCCCGCCTCGCCCGCACGCTCGAGAGCCCGCGCCGCTTCCTGCACCTGCACCAGCGTGTCCCGGACCACCTCGGGCGACGCGGGCACCACCGCCGGCACCACCGACCTCATCGGCAGCCACCACGCACCCGCCAACGCCACGCCCGCGACAGCAGGCCACCACCCCCACGCCCGCCCCGCACGCACCGGCACCGCCCGCGCAACGTCCGCCCCGCGGGCCGCAGCTTCGGCCTCCTCCATCGCCGCCGCCACAAAGACATCCCCGTCCACCCCGGCCAACTCCACCGCCGTCGAGAGCCGGCTCTTGAGCCCAAGCCGCTCGTCAAGCTCTCGCGCCGCCCGCGCCGTGCTCCACCACCCGCGCATCGCGAGGACCGCCCCGATCACGCCCGACGCCGCCAACGGCACCACCACCGGCATCCACCACGCCCCGCCCTCCCACGCCATCACCTTCGACACGCCCACCGCGACCACCGACCCCGCCGAGCCCGCCAGAAGGCTCAGACCGAGAATCCGGACCGCCCGATCCGCTGCTGCCCGTCGCTTCGCCCGCTCGGCCGCCCGCATCGTGCTCGCCAATGACCTTCCCATACCTCATTCTACGGACCAGCCCCCGCTTGCGTTCACCCGGGCACGCTCCCAAGTCGATCCATCCCATACGCTCCCGAGGCCGACCATGCACCACCCACACGACATCAAGGAAACCCTTTCACTCCTCCTCGCCGGGCGAACCCTCGACGAGCCCCACGCCGCCGCCGTCTTCACCGAGCTTCTCGAAGGCAGGCTCCTCGATCCTCAGATCGGCGCCCTCCTCGCACTCATCGCCACACGAGGCCCCACCATCGAGGAACTCGTCGGCGCAGGCCGCGTCATGCGCCACAACGTCTCTCCCGTCGAACTCCCGCGGGGCTTCCACGGGCCCGTGCTCGACACCTGCGGCACGGGCGGCGCCGCCAAGACCTTCAACATCTCCACCGCCGCCGCCATCGTCGCCGCCGCCGCCGGTCAAGGCTCGCTCCTGATCGCCAAGCACGGCAACAAGAGCCGCTCAGGCCGAGGATCCGCCGAAGTGCTCCGCGAACTGGGCGTCAACGTCGACGCCCCAACCTCGACACAGACCAAGTGCCTCGAAGACGCTCACGTCTGCTTCTGCTTCGCGGTGCACCACCACCCCGCGATGCGGCACGCCGCACCGGCCCGGCAATCGCTCGGCTTCCCCACCATCTTCAACCTGCTCGGACCTCTCACCAACCCCGCCCGCGCACCCCGCCAGGTCATGGGCGTCTATGCCCACCGCTACATCGAGCCCATGGCCAACGCGCTGCTCCGCCTCGGGTCCCAGCGCGCTTTCGTCCTCCACTCCTCCGACGGCATGGACGAGATCAGCGTCAGCGCACCGACCCCCTACGCCCTCGTCGCCTCCGGCACGGTCTCCACGGGCGTGTTCGACCCGCGGGACTGGGGCATCGCGATCCACCCCAGACAAAGCCTCGAAGCTCGCGATCTGCCACAGGCCGCCGCGTTCATCACCGAGGTGCTCCGAGGCCAGCCCGGGCCCCGCCGCGACGCCGTGCTCGTCAACGCCGCCGCCGCCCTCATGATCGCCGAGGTCGCCCACTCTTGGCCGCAAGCCATCGACCGCTGCCGCGAGGCGATCGACTCGGGCGCCGCCCTCCAGACCCTCGAACGACTCGCACGCACCTCGCACGAGCGGGCCTGACTCATCGGGTCGCCACGGCCTGGCTCGCCGCCGCAGCCGCCTGCTTCGCTCGTTCTCGCACCGATCCGTCCACATCGCCAAGCTCGGGCTGGATCACCAGAAAATCAACCTCCACCGGCACCGTGCCCGAGGTCTCCGCGCCCGTCCCCGGACGAGGCTTCACCCACACCACGATCTCCGACGCCTTGGCCTGGCCGATCCACCGCGACACCGCCGACGCACCCGCCGGCGTGTCGACCGACAGCCCGGAGAGCGCGTTCAGCGCACCGGCCGTCTGCAGAATCTCCTCGTCGCTCGCCTCGCGACCCGGGACATCGCCCCGCACCTCAAACCCGCGCGACGCGAGCGAATCCACCACGCGACGGATCATCCCCTCGTGCTCCGAAGACAGCGGCTTCTGCATCGCCACCACCACCAGCGCCCGCAGGCCATCCGCCCTCGCCTCAGGCCGCGACGCCGCCGATCGCACACCCTCCCCGGACACCCTCGGCGTCGGCATGCCGTTCGTCGCCACGCCCGCATTCTCGGGCAGGATAAACCGCGGGCCGCCATCCCCCACCACGGTCGGCTCCGTCGACACCGTGCGCACCGTCATCACCACCATCGACAACGCGACGAGCGCCGCCAGCCCCAACGCAAGCCCGAAGTAAACGCCCGCGTTGGGATTCGAGTTGAACGTCCGGTTGATCGAACGACGCTTGGCCATCCGTTCCAGCGCACGCCCTCGGGCAGCCTGAGCCCGCGACCTCGCCCGCGACACCTGCTCGTGCGCCGCGGCCCGCGGCCCCTGAGGCGAACGACGCACCTCCTCCGCCGCCGGCGAAGCC
>DDSG01000048.1:0-197 GCA_002343325.1 Phycisphaerales bacterium UBA2396
CGGTAATCGCCTCCGCGACGATCCTCAACGTGCTGGCGTCTCGCCTCAACCGCCGCTTCGACGTCACCGCGACGGGGGAGCACCAGCTCGCGCCGCGTTCGCTCGCGCTGCTCGGGGCGCTCAACGAGCCCCACGAGGTCATCATCGCGGCGGACGTGTCGTCGCTGCCCGCACGCGCCCGGCAGGACGCCCGCGAC
>DDSG01000048.1:437-694 GCA_002343325.1 Phycisphaerales bacterium UBA2396
CGCGCCCGGCAGGACGCCCGCGACGTGCTCGACCGGTTCGTCGCGTCGGGGCAGGGCAGGTTCACGTTCCGCGTGATCGATTTCGCGACGCAGGCGGGGCGCACCGAGTACGCCGACCTGCTGCGCTCGCTCTCGACACAGGACGCCGCGGGGATCGCCGCGGGGCGAGAGGCGGTCGAATCGGGGGCACGCAAGGCGGCCGCGATCGCCAACGATCTGGCCCGCGAGATCGCCCCGGGGCTCTCGCAGCTCGCGGG
>DDSG01000048.1:908-1175 GCA_002343325.1 Phycisphaerales bacterium UBA2396
CCCGGGGCTCTCGCAGCTCGCGGGGTCGTTCACGGCGTCCTCCGCCGAGGCAACGCGGCTTCTGGGCAGGCTCGAAGCCTCGGCGGGCGAATGCTCCCTGATTGCGCGGGACCTTGCCGCCGCGGTCTCGGGGACGACTGCTCTGCTGGAGCAGACGATCGAAGGGGTTTCGCTGCCCGCGTCGGAAGAGGCCGCGACGCGACTGCTCGCGCCGCTGTCGCAAGCGGCCCGGATGCTGGTGATGACCGAGGCGACGCTGCGTGATCT
>DDSG01000048.1:1499-25346 GCA_002343325.1 Phycisphaerales bacterium UBA2396
AGCCGGCCGCCGCCGCCACCGCCAACCGTGCCGCGGACGCCCTGCGCGAACGTCGCGAGACATGCGACGCGGCGAGCGATCAGTTGCAGCGTCTGCCGCGGACCGACGCCCGCCTGGTCGCCGACGCGATCGCCCGATCGGCCACGGTGCTCGTGCGCGGGCCACGGCGCGAAGGGTCGACCATGCCCAGCGTGCGGGCGTTGCCCTTCGAGCAGATCTTCCCGAACCAGGCGACGCTCGAATCGACCGGGCTTGCCAGCGCCGACCTTCGGCGTCGCGCGGAGGACCTGATCGCGGCCGCCCTGGGCGTGCTGCGCGACCCCAACCCTCCGATCGTCGTGCTCGCCCACGCCGAGCCCGCCCTGAGCGACAAGCGCGTCCAGCTTTTTCAGGCGCTGACGGACCGGCTTGTGCGTGGCGGGATCGACGTGGTCGAGTGGAATCTGCTCGCCTCGTCCGAGCCTCCCGCGCTCACCAGGCTTGATCCCTCGGACTCACGCCCCAAGGTCTTCCTGTTCCGAGGCCCGGACACCACGCAGGCCGCCGGAGCGAGCGGGGAGCCCAGCGGGCTCGACCGCCACCGCCAGGTCGCCGCCGCCGCGGCGCTGATCGTGTCGCAGGGGCACGGCGTGCTGCTCTCGATCGGGCCGAGCATCGTGCCCGTGAGCACCCAGCCGGACGCGATGGACGCCGCCCTGTCGCCGTTCGGCCTCGCTGTGCGTTCGGACCGCGTCCTGCTGAGCGAGGTTCGTCAGGGCTCCCAGCGGCAGGTCCTGACCGACACCTTCCCGACCGTCACGGAGTCGACCAACCCGATCGCGCCATCGATCCGCGGGCTGCCCGTGCTGATGCCTTGGCCCGTCGCGTTCACGACGAGCGCCCAGGCCGCCGTGATTCTCGAAGTCCCCTCGCGCCCGGAAACCTGGGGCGAATCGTCGTGGATGGGCTATCGCCTGGTGCCGCGGGCGCAGCGGGCGTTCGTGCAGGATGCCCCGAAGTTTGACGAAGGCCGCGACGATCGTCATGGCCCCTGGCCGGTCGCGGTCGCCGCCGAGCGAACGCTCGACAGCGGAGCGACGCAGCGTCTGGTCGCGGTGGGTTCGAATGACTGGCTCATCGATCCCGTCACGACGATGTCTCAGGGCAACGTCGATGGGCGAGCCACGCTGACCGCGCCGGGCAACCTCGAACTGGTCGAATCATCGGTGCGATGGCTCGCCCGCCAGGACGGGCTGATCGGCGCCACGGCGTCCGCCCGGGGCGTCCCCCTCGTCGTCCCCATCGCCGACGGCACGCTCACGCTGCTCTGGTGGACGCTCGTCGCCGGGATGCCCCTGGGGATCCTGCTGCTGGGCGTGCTGGTGCGGTGGCTGCGCGGCTAGCCGGGGCGCACGCACCACACGCGAGCGGCCGTTCCCGCGAACCCTGGGCCTGACCATCGCGTCGATGGTGCCGCACTCCGGGCAGGTCTTTCCGGGGCCGGCGGGACGCATGTCATACCCGCACCTGCGGCAGTGAAAGTCGGGCTGGCTCTTGCCCAGCGAGACGATGTAGAGCCCGCTCACAAGGATCAAGGCCATGAAAGGCCAGATCAGGATCTCGATCATGGGCATCGGAACACGTCCCTCGGTGCCCGGGAGGCCGTTGAGCCCGAGCCGGATGAGGTAGAGCCCCAAGACCCCGCCGAGCACCGCCGCCACCCCACGCCATGACCTTCGCCAGGCGAACGCCATGGCCCAGATGACCGCAGTATAGAGGGAGAACAGGAACACGCGACTCTGATTGTTCGCCGCCCGCATCCAACAGGATGCCCGGGCGGGCTTATCGACCGGCTTTGAAGAACGTCCGCAAAGAGTCGAGGATGTCCTCTTTGCCGCCCACCTTGGACAGGATGACTTGAGGCCCGAGCTCGTCGGGTCGCCCGTCCTTGAAGGCCTCGGCGAGCACGTTGTGGAACGAGCCCGACCCGTACGCCGAGGCGACCTGGCAGTATCCGAAGAGGTTGCACCGGGGGAGCAGGCGATCCTCGATGATGCGGACGCAGAGGCGGTTGTCGGCGTCGCTGCTGTTGTCGCCGTCGGAGAAGTGGAAGAGGTAGATGTTCCAGTCGCTGGGGTCGTAGTGCTTTTCGAGCAGTTCGTGGCAGCAGGTGTAGGCGCTGCTGATCCGCGTCCCGCCGTCTTCTTTCACCGAGAAGAAGGTCTTCTTGTCCACCTCGGCGGCCTTGACGTCGTGGACGATGTAGCGGCTCTCGATCCCCTCGTAGTTCCGGCGGAGCCAGGTGTCGATCCAGAAGGCTTCGAGGCGGACGAGTTCCTTCTGCTCCTCGCCCATCGAGCCCGAGACGTCCATCATGTAGACGATGCAGGCGTTGGATTGGGGCTTTTTGACCTCGTTCCACGAGCGGAAGCGGAGGTCGTTCTTGATGGGGATGATGACGGGGTTGTCCGGGTCGTAGGTGCCCGTGGAGATCTGGCGCTTGAGCGCCTCGCGGTAGGTGCGCTTGAAGTGGCGAAGGCTCGCGGGACCGACTGGGCGGATCCCGGTGTACTTGTCGCGGACGGTGGTGACGCGGTGGTGGCCGCGGGGTTGGATGCGGGGGAGTTGAAGCTCGTCGGCGAGAATGTCGGCGAGTTCTTCGAGCGAGACGTCAACTTCGAGGAGATGCTGGCCTTCCCCTTCGCCGCCTTGGCCGTCTTTGCCCTGCCCGGAACCCTGCCCGTCCTCGCCCTCGCCCATGCCGACGCCGCCCTGGTTGTCGCCGTAGCGGAAGGTGGGGATGTCGATGTCGTGCACGGGGATGGAGACGAAGCGCTTGCCTTCCTTGCCGATGAGTTCACCGCGGGAGAGGAACTTGCGCAGGTCCTTGCGGATCTTCCCCTGGACGATCTGCCGAAAGCGTTGATGGTCTTGCTCGATCTTGTTTACCATCGGTGGATTCCGAGGGGTGCGCCCGCAGAAGGATGCGCACGGGTTGCCCGCACGGATTCCATCATCGGCCTGAACAGGCGGAGGGATGGGTGAAACTCAAAGACGGGGTTGGAAAGACCCCCTCTACGGGGAATATGTTCGAGAACTAATTGAATTGGAACGACCCGGCCTCTGCCCGCGGTCGCTATATTGCAGACCGGTGCCTCCGGATGGCTGGCGGCACGCTCGGCGAGGACTCGGAAGGATCTGACAGGCATGACAGCAACGAACGGGCAGGCGCGGGCAGGGGTGATCAAGCGGGCATTGGGTTTCTGGATCGATTCCACCGTCACAGTGCAAGAGGGTGGAGAAGAGTCGAGGTTGGCGCGATTTTTGCGCGTCGTGCCGTTCGTGCTGATGCACCTGGGCTGTTTGCTCGTCCTCTGGGCCGGGTGGTCCTGGGTTGCCGTGGGTGTTGCCGTGGGGTTCTACGCCGTGCGGATGTTCGCGATCACCGCGTTCTACCACCGCTACTTCAGCCACCGCAGCTTCAAGACGTCCAGACCGATGCAGTTCATCTTTGCGGTGCTGGGATGCACGGCGGTTCAGCGCGGCCCCCTGTGGTGGGCGGCGCACCACCGTGAACATCACCGGCACAGCGACGACGAGGGCGACCTGCACAGCCCGAAGCTGCACGGCCTGATCTTTGCGCACATGCTGTGGTTCCTTCAGCCCGACGCCCGGCAGACCAACACCAAGGCCGTCCCGGACCTGATGAAGTTCCCTGAACTGCGCTGGATCGACCGGTACGACGGTCTGGTGCCCGTGGCGATGGCGGCGGGAATGTTCGGCCTGGGCTGGCTGCTGCAGGCGATCTGGCCTTCGCTTGGCACCAGCGGCTGGCAGATGCTCGCGTGGGGGTTCTTCGTGTCGACGGTGGTGTGCTATCACGCGACGTACACGATCAACAGCCTGGCGCACACGTGGGGGAACCGCCGGTTCAAGACGACCGACGACAGCCGGAACAACTTCTGGCTCGCGCTGCTGACCTTCGGGGAAGGGTGGCACAACAACCACCATCACTTCCCGGGCTCGGTTCGGCAGGGGTTCTACTGGTGGGAGCTTGACCTTACCTATTACGTGCTGTGGGCGATGTCCAAGGTGCGGCTCGTGTGGGACCTCAACCCCGTGCCGGCCCGGGTCTATGCGCACGCCGAGACGCCGAGGCACTAAACCGTGCGGAGCCTGACGAGGCCTCCCCGCGTGGTGGTGGTCGGCTCGGGGATCTCGGGCCTGTCCGCGGCGTGGTGGCTTCGGGACGTCTGCTCGCTCACGATCCTCGAGGCGAACGAGCACCTTGGCGGACACACGCACACCCACGACATCGAGATCGCGGGTCGGCCGATCGCGGTCGATACGGGGTTCATCGTCTTCAACGATCGGACCTACCCCCTCTTCGCGAGGCTGCTGAACGAACTGGGCGTTCAGAGCCGGGGCAGCGCGATGAGCTTCAGTGTCCGGAACGATGCGCTCGATCTTGAGTACAACGGGAACGGCCCGAGAGAGCTGTTCGCCCAGCGTCGCAACCTGGTGAGGCCGGGGTTCTGGCGGATGCTGCGGGACATCGCGAGGCTCGGACGGGAGGCGAAGCGTGCGCTGGCCGAGGGGCCGATCGATCCGTCGCTGACGTTGCGCGAGTTCCTGTCGCGCGGGGGGTACTCGCGCGAGCTGGCGGAGTGGTACCTGACGCCGATGACGGGCGCGGTGTGGTCGGCGACGCCGGAGGCGGCGGTCGAGATTCCTTTCGTGTTCTTCGCCCGCTTCTTTGAGAATCACGCGTTCTTTGACCTGGGCAGCAGGCCCGTGTGGAGAACCGTCGTCGGGGGTTCGCGGGAGTACATCCGCGCGATGGTGCCGAAACTTCAGGCAACGATCCGAACAGGGTGCGCAGTCCGCGGGATCGCGAGGACCCCGGATGGTGTGCGGATCCGGACGGCGGAGGGCGTGGAGGAGTTCGACGCGGCGGTGATCGCCACGCACGGGGACACGGCGCTGTCGCTGCTGGAAGATCCGACACCGATCGAGCGGCAGGTGCTGGGCGCGATGCCGTATCAGTCGAACGAGGCGGTCTTGCACACGGACGCGTCGGTCATGCCGAGGCGTCGGGCGGTGTGGGCCTCGTGGAACGCGCTGGTGGACGGCCGCGCCGGCCCGGTGGGTGTGACGTACTACATGAACAGGCTTCAGGGGCTCGACACGCCGCCCGATCAGCCTGTGCTGGTCACGCTCAACCGGACGGACCGGATCCACCCCTCGCGGATCATCCGCCGGCTTCGCTACGAGCACCCGGTGTTCACATCGGGGACGCTGGGGGCTCAGAAGCGATGGGCGGACGTGAGCCGCGGGAGAACGTTCTTTGCGGGGGCGGCGTGGAGGTACGGCTTTCACGAGGACGGGTGCATGAGCGGGCTGCGGGCGGCGGACGCGGTGCGGGCGTCGCTCGGGCTGCCGCCGTTGGCCCGCCCGACCCACGCTACGATGGCGTGGTGAGCCTGGCGAGCGCGATCTACGAGGGGGTGGTGCGACATCGGCGGATGAGGCCTCGTCCGCACGAGTTCGCCCAGCGGCTGTACATGATGTACCTCGACCTGGACGAGTTGTCGAGCCTGTTCGATCAGCGATGGCTATGGAGCGTTGATCGTCGCAACGTGGCGTCGTGGCGTCGCGAGGATTATCTGGGTCCGACCGACATTCCCATGCGGGAAGCGGTCGAGCGGGTGGTCCGCGAGCGGACGGGGGCGGCGTGCCCGGGCCCGATCCGCATGCTGACGCACCTTCGCTACTTCGGGCACGCGTTCAATCCGGTGACGTTCTACTACTGCTTTGATGCCTCGGGAAAGAAGGTCGAGCGGGTGGTCAGCGAGATCACCAACACCCCCTGGAAGGAACGGCACGCGTATGTCGTGCCCGGGACCGAGGCGGAGCTGGACTCGGCGGAGTCGGACGGGACGGATCGCGGCGTGGGCGGGCGGTTCCGCAAGAACTTTCATGTCTCGCCCTTCATGCCGATGGACCATGAGTACCGGTGGTACTTCCGCCCGCCGCGGCCGGAGACGGGCTCGCCGCTGGTGGTGCATATGGAGAACTGGGACGGGCAAGGCAGGCTGTTTGATGCATCCCTGTTGCTCAGGCGCGTCGAAATCAGCGGCATGTCCCTGTCTCGCGTGCTTGTGAGGTATCCGCTCATGACCTTGGCTGTCGTGTGGGGCATCTATTGGAACGCCCTTCGGCTTCGGCTGAAGGGCGTGCCGGTGCACGATCACCCCAAGTGGTCTTCTGCGGGGGGTGCGGCATGAGCGGGATGCACACGGCCGAGCCGCCGACCGCAGGCGGGGCCCAGATCCAAAGTCAGAGGGCGGCCGGGGGGCGGGGGGGGCTCGCGGCATCGATCGCTCGGGGGCTCGTGAAGCGGGCGCTCGGCGGTCTTCGATCGGGCACGATCGAGATCAGCGAACGCGGCCGGCGGGAGGCGTTTGGGAAGCCCGGGGATCTGTCGGCGTCGCTGGAGGTTCACGAGCTGTCGTTCTGGAGTGCGGCGGCGTTCGGCGGCAGCGTCGGCGCGGGCGAGTCGTACATGCGCGGCGACTGGTCGTGCGACGACCTGACGAGCCTTTGCCGGATGTTCATCCGAGATCGGCATGTGTTCAGCTCGCTCGACGGCGCGTGGACCGGGCTCATCAAGCCTGTGCGACGCGTGGCGCACGCGATCTCTCGAAACACCAGGTCCGGGAGCAAGCGGAACATCTCGAGGCATTACGATCTGTCCAACGAGTTCTTCTCGCTCTGGCTGGATCCGACGATGATGTATAGCTGCGCCCTGTTCGAGGAAGAAGACGGGCGCCCCGTGCCGCCGAGTGACCTGGAGCGGGCGCAGTTCCTGCGGCTTGAACGGATCTGCAAAGTGCTGAAGCTGTCGCCGGCCGACCATCTGCTGGAGATCGGGACGGGCTGGGGCGGGATGGCGATGCACGCGGCGTCGCGGTTTGGGTGCCGGGTCACCACGACCACGATCTCGAAGGAACAGGCGAGGATGGCCCGCGAGCGGGTGGCGGCGGCCGGGCTTTCGGGTCTGGTCACGGTGATCGAGGAAGACTATCGCGACCTGCGGGGGTCGTACGACGCGCTGGTGAGCCTCGAGATGATCGAGGCGGTCGGGCATCAGTACCAGGACCGGTATTTCGCGTCGTGCGCGGGGCTGCTGCGGGCGGGGGCTCCGTTCCTGCTGCAGTCGATCGTGATCGCGGACGAGCACTACGAGGAAGCGCTGGGGTTCGTGGACTTCATCAAGAAGCATGTCTTTCCGGGCAGTTTCATGCCGGCCCGCTCGCCCATCCGGGCGTCGGCGTCGAGGGCGGGGCTTCGCGAGGCCGACACGCTCGAGATCGGCCCGCACTACGCGACGACACTGGCCGAGTGGCGGCGGCGATTCGTCCAGCACGAGGCGCAGGTGCGGGCGATGGGCTTCGGGGATGAATTCCTGCGGATGTGGACGTTCTACCTCTGCTACTGCGAGGCGGGCTTCGCGGAGCGACACCTTGGCGACGTTCAGTTCCTGTTTGTCAAGGATCGGACATGATCGAGTCGCCCTGGGTGCTGTGGCTTCTCGCGTGGGCGGGGTCGGGGGTGCTGCTGGCGCTGCTGTGGCTCGATCAGCGTCGTCGCAGCGACGCGACGCTGGTGGATGTCGGGTGGACGCTGGCGCTTGGCGGATCGGCGGTGTTCTACGCGATCGCGGGGGATGGGCACGCGTGGAGCCGCGGGCTGGCCGGAGTGCTGGGCGGAGTGTGGTGCGTTCGACTGTCGTGGCATCTGCTGAGGGATCGGGTGCTGCCGGGCAAGGGCGAAGATTCGCGGTACGCGTATCTGAGGTCGCACTGGGGCGATCGCCAGCACGCGAAGTTCTTCTGGTTCTATCAGGCTCAGGCGCTGGCGGCGGCGGCGCTCAGCTATCCATACCTTGTGATCGCCCGGACGCAGTCGTCGCCGACGGACGCGGCGGTGCTGCCCTTCGCGGCGGCGGGTGTCGCGCTGTTCATCCTGGCTATGGCGAACGAATCGCTGGCGGATCATCAACTGGCACGCTTCCGCGCGAATCCAGCGAACAAGGGGAAGACGTGCCGGGCGGGGTGGTGGCGGTACTCGCGACACCCGAACTACTTCTTCGAATGGCTCGTGTGGATCGCGCTGGGCGTGGCGGCGACGCCCGGGCCCGGCGGATGGTGGGCGTGGGGAGCGCCGGCGGCGATGTTGCTGCTGGTGACGAAGATCAGCGGGATTCCGTGGGCCGAGCAGCAGAGTCTGCGAAGCCGCGGGGACGACTATCGGCGGTACCAGCGGGAGACTTCGGCGTTTGTGCCGTGGTTCTCTCGGGCGGAGGCAGGATGAACATCGATCGTCTGGTGGAGTCGGGCATGCTGCCGGACGCGGCGGTGCGGATGGGGATCCGCAGGCTGCTGGGGCAGCGTCTGGCGGAGATTCGCGCGGGCGGGACCGACGCGATGAGCGAGCGCTTCCGGGCGTTTGTGCGAGGGCTTCGAGGGATGCCCGTCGCCGTGAACACCGCCGACGCCAACGAGCAGCACTACGAGGTGCCGGCACGTTTCTATGAGCTTGTGCTTGGGAAGCATCGCAAGTACAGCAGCGCGCTCTTCGCGCCCGGCGTGTCGACGCTCGATGAGGCCGAGGAAGCGATGCTGCGTCTGTACGAAGAGCGGGCGGAGCTTCGCGACGGGCAGGAGGTTCTGGAACTCGGGTGCGGCTGGGGTTCGCTGACGTTGTGGATCGCGTCGCGGTTTCCGAACAGCCGTGTGACGGGCGTCTCGAACTCGGCGTCGCAGCGCGAGTCGATCATGGAGCGTGCGCGGGAACGCGGGCTTTCAAACGTGCGGATCATCACCGCGGACATGAACATGTTCGACGCGACGGCTGCGGGAGTTGCCGCGGCGGACCGCGTGGTGAGCGTCGAGATGTTCGAGCACATGAAAAACTGGCCGTTGCTGCTGTCACGCGTGGCGCGATGGATGAAGCCCGACGGGCGGTTCTTCATGCACATCTTCACGCACCGCGAGGGGGCGTACCACTTCGAGCCGACCGGGCCCGGGGACTGGATGGCGCGGCACTTCTTCACGGGCGGGATGATGCCCAGCGACGATCTGCTCCTTCATTTCCAGGACGATCTGCTCGTTGAGGACCACTGGCGCGTGTCGGGCTCGCACTACGGCGAAACGTCCGAGTGCTGGCTGCGCAACCTCGACGCGTCGAAGGGCGAAGTGCTGAGACTGTTCGCATCGACCTACGGAAAGGACCGCGCGGGCGCGTGGCTTGAGCGTTGGCGCGTCTTCTTCATGGCGTGCGCCGAGCTGTGGAACTACGCCGGCGGCACGGAATGGATCGTGTCGCACTACCGCATGAAGCGCCGGGCGGCGGATTAGAACTCGCCGGTCTCGATCACGTCGCGGCAGACATCGAGCAGCTTGGTCCGCGTATCGCGGGCCCGCTTCTGCAGCGCACGCATCGCGTCCGGCTCGGACATCTTCTTCCTGTCGACGAGGATCCACTTGGCGGACTCGACGAACTTGCGCTCTTCGAGGCGGCGGTGGAGCTCGTCGCGCTCGCCGCGGGCCCGCATGAGGTCGAGGTAGCGGTCCCAGGCGATCTCGATCGCGGCGCGGATCTGGTCCAGGCTGGCGGGCTTGATGATGTACGCAAAGACGCCGGCTTCGCGTGCGGCGGCGAGCGTCGGGCCGTCGGAATAGGCCGACAGAATGATCGAGGGAACACCAAGGGTGGCGTAGAGGTCCTTGGCGACGGCGACGCCGTCGGGACCGGGCATGCGGACGTCGAGAATGGCAAGGTCGGGAACGCCGTTGTGGGCCAGCCGGATAGCCGCCTCGCCGTCGACCGCCGGCCCGACCACGACGTAACCGAGTTCGGTAAGTCTCGCGGTGATCTCCGCGGCAACAAGGTGCTCGTCCTCCGCCACAAGAATCCGCTGGGGCCGATCCGGCACGGTGCGCCCGCTGTCGAGGATGATCTTCTTTGTGCCGTGGTCGTCGATGACTTTCATGCGAGTGTCTGTCCGGATGGTTTCGATGGCGCCTGAATCAGGTCAAGCGGCACCCCGATGCGAATCCGGCAGACAAGGCCGGCGGGTTCAAACGAAAAAGAGGCGTCCCCACGAAGCTCGAACGACGCGAGGCCTTTCACGAGAGAAAGACCGACGCCACCGTGCTCAGGTGGGAATTCCGACGTTCCGTCGCGGGAAAAATCTGACGCGGGATCGGCGAGTGCCACCCGCGGCGGTACGCGTTCCCGCCAGACCAGGGAGAGCCCGGGGCCCTCGGAGGGAACGGCCCATTCTAGCGTAATCTTGCCCTCGGGGTCGACTAATGCACCGTGCTTCACCGAATTCGTGAGCAGTTCCTGGATGATCATCGCCATCGCGCTCGCCAGTTCAGGCGGAAGCAGGACGGTTGGGCCGAGCACCGTGATCCGTCCGGCTCCGGGCGCGAACTTCGCGAACGTCCCCGCGAGACGCGAGACAAGCGACGCGAGATCCGCACCACCTGAAGAGGCGGAAATGAGTTCATGCACCTCCCGCAATGCGGCGACCTTCCCGCGGATCGCCTCCGCCAGTTCAGGCACTGTCACCGTGCTCCGTGTGTACAGCGTCACAAGGCCGAGAAGCGACGCGAGGTTGTTGCGCACGCGGTGGTTCAGTTCTCGGCGCAGTTCGGCCTCGCGCGTCAGCAACGCCGCCAGCCTCTCGTTCGCCTGCCTCGCCGAGAGCTCGGCCACCTTTGACTCGGTGATGTCCGCACCGACACCCTGATACTCAACGACCCGGCCCGACTGATCGAGCAGCACGCGATCGGTCCATCGATGCCAGCGAACGCTCCCGTCGGCGACGATCACCCGATGCTCGGAGGTGATAATGGGCTCCTTCGGACCCAGTCGCTGCGCGACCTCGTCCATCACGTGCCGATCCTCCTCGGGGATCATCGGCGCGAAACTGTGCCCGATGAGTTCGCGGGCGTGGCGACCGAACGTTCTGCAATACGCATCGTTGACGAAGCTGATGACACCATCGGGCGTCCATCGGCAGATGAGTTCGGTCTGATCTTCAACGATGCCGCGGTACCGCTCCTCTGACTCGCGAAGCCGATCGACCGCGGAGGCCTGCTCCTCGACGTCGATGGATACGCCGAGGTACCCCGAGAACGAGCCGCTCTGCGAGTGGGTCGGCGTGGCGGAGGCCACGAATCGGCGATACGTCCCGTCGGCGCGACGAAGCCTGTAGTACAGATGGAATGGCTTGCGTTGTTCGAAGGCCGACAGAAACGTGGTTCGGCACGGATCTCGGTCATCGGGGTGCACAACCTCGAGCCAGCCATGCCCGATCTGTGTCTCCATCGCCCGGCCGCAGTACTCGAGCCAGGCCCGATTCAGAAAGTCGCACATCGAATCGGGACGGACGGTCCAAAGCATGGCCGGGAGCAGATCGGAGTGCGCGGTGAATCGATCCTGATAGCACCGATCGAAGAGCCGATCCCATCGCCGGCGTTGCGTCCGCGCCCAGAGAAATGCCAGCAGCAGGCCGACCGCCAGCACCACGACACCCCTGGTCCGTCGAGCGCTCGGAAGTTCGGACGAATTCGACGCAGGGAAGACCCCCAGCAAATCGGCCGCGAGAGCCAGGGTGGCCAGCGCGAGCACACCCGGCCCGAGGTACAGGCACATGAACGATGCCCCGGCCGACGGGCGGATGCGCGTCTGATCGCTCGAAAATGTCTGGGGTGCCGGGTCCATCAGCTCCCCCACCGCCGCCCACGATTCGGATCCGAACGGCGCGGAGTGTAGTGAATCCCGGTCGGCCCGGCACGCTGCGCGGCGTTCAGGGCTGGGCGTTCAGGGCTGCGTCCCAAAGATCCGGAGCTGGTCGCTTTCGAGCACGAGCTCGGTCTGCGGGTGCTCGACATCGAGGCGGTAATCCCCCGAGTAGCAGGCGGTGCAATAACTCGCCGGGGGGCGATCCATGCACGAGAGCAACCCCTCCAACGAGAGGTAGTGCAGGGAATCCACTCCAAGATAGTCGCGGATCTGCTCGACGCTGCGGTTGTGCGCGATGAGTTGGTCGCGGGTCGCGAAATCCACCCCGAAGTAGCAGGGATGGCGGATCGGCGGGCACGAGATCCGAAGGTGGATCTCACTGGCCCCGGCCTGGCGCAACTGGTCCATCTTGGCCTTGGTCGTCGTGCCCCGCACGATCGAGTCATCGACCACGATCACTCGCTTGCCGGCGACCACTTCCGGGATGACATTCAACTTGAGCCGAACCGCCATCTGCCGCTCGGTCTGCGTCGGCTTGATGAACGTCCGCCCGACGTAGCGATTGGGCACGATGCCCTCTCGGTAGGCGATCCCGCTCTGCCGGGCGTACCCGGTGGCGGCGGATCGGCCCGAGTCGGGCATCGGCATCACGCAGTCGGCGGGCACCGGCGCCTCACGGGCGAGCGTCTCGCCCATGCGCTCGCGGGCCTGCTGAACGTTCTGCCCGAACACGAGGCTCGCCGGGTTGGCGAAGTAGACATGCTCGAAAACGCACTTGGCAAGCCGAGGGGCCGGTTCGGCAAATCGCCTCGAACGCACGCCGGCGTCGTTGATCGTCACGATCTCGCCCGGCTCGATCTCTCGCACCACCTTCGCGCCCAATACTCCCAGCGACACCGTCTCGCTCGCGACGACGTACCCGCCCTCGGGCAGCACGCCCAGCACGAGCGGACGGAAGCCCCACGGATCGCGGGCGGCCTCCATCCGGTCCGGGAAGAGAAAGACCAGGCTGAACGCGCCCTGCAAGCGACGGAGGGTCGACGCGATGGGGTCCGGGCTCTTCTGCTGCGTCGGGCTGGCGAGCAGGTGAATGATGACCTCGGTGTCGCTCGTCGTGTGGAAGAGGTGCCCCGCCTCCTCAAACTTCATCCGCAACGCGTCGGCGTTGATCAGGTTCCCGTTGTGCGCCAGCGCGACCTGCCCACCGATGTAACTCTCGAGCAGAGGCTGGGCGTTGCACGAGGTGCTCCCCCCGGCCGTGGAGTACCGGTTGTGCGCCACGCTCGCCTTGACGGGCGCGGGCAGCGCCCTGTTCAACTGATCGAGCACATGATCGTCGAAGACCTCGGGCACAAGCCCCATGCCCGTGTGCCCGGCGAGACTCTTCCCGTCGGTCACCACGATTCCCGCCGACTCCTGCCCGCGGTGCTGCTGCGCGTAGAGCCCGAGGTACGCCAGGCGGACCGCCGCGGCCGACCCCCACACCCCGAAGACCCCGCACTTCTCTTTCTTCTCGTACCCCGCGGCGCGTGAGACCATGCCCAAGTCGTGGATCTGCGGCAGCGAAACAGTGCGTGGCATCAGAACCTCCGCGGGGCGTGCTCGCCGCAGTGTAGCGGGGGGCGATGCGGAAGCCACCCCCGGGGCGTGTACGATCCGCGGATGATCGTCTCCGTCTTCAGCTCAAGGGCCTACGAGCGGACCATCCTGGACGAGGCCTGCTCGCCCGCGCACACGCTCCGCCACCACGAGGTTGGGCTCGATGCGTCCACCGCCTCGCTCGCGGCAGGGGCCGGGGCGGTCTGCGCCTTCGTCAACGATCGGATCGACGCGGCGTGCCTCTCGCAACTCGCCCGTCTGGGGGTGCGCGGCGTCGCGATGCGCTGCGCAGGGTTCAACAACGTTGACCTGCGAGAGGCCGAACGGCTCGGGATCGCCATCGCCCGCGTGCCGGCCTATTCGCCCCATGCCGTCGCCGAGCACACCGCCGCGCTGCTGCTCACCCTCAACCGCAAGACGCACCGGGCCTACAACCGCGTCCGCGAGCAGAATTTCTCGCTCGACGGGCTGATGGGCTTTGACCTTCACGGCAAGGTTGTGGGCGTGATCGGAACGGGGAAGATCGGGGAGTGCTTCGCCCGGATCATGCTCGGATTCGGCTGCAGAGTCATCGCCAGCGACCCCGCCCCGAGCCGCGAGTGCGAAGGGCTGGGTGTTCGATACGCGGAGCTCGACGAGCTGCTCCGACAGGCCGACGTGGTCAGCCTGCACTGCCCGCTGACGCCGACAACCCGCCACCTGCTTGATGAGCGGCGGCTGGTGCTTCTCAAGCCCGGTGCTTACGTGCTCAACACGGGGCGAGGGGCCCTCATCGACACCAAGGCCCTGATCGGTGCGCTCAAGGGCGGGCGGCTCGGCGGGGTCGGTCTGGACGTCTATGAGGAAGAGGCCGACCTGTTCTTCCGCGACCTCTCGGGCGAGGTGCTGCGTGACGATGTCTTCGCCCGACTGATGACCTTCCCGAACGTTCTGATCACGGGGCACCAGGGATTCCTGACCCGCGAGGCGATGGCGAACATCGCGGCGACCACCCGCGCGAACCTCGATGGGATCGAATCCGGGACGGTGCCCGAGTCCAATCGCCCGCCGCGACCGTGATGTTTGGATCATGGCCGGTATGTCGATCCTGGTCTCGGGTTGACCGCGGGGGTTGGGAGGGCTTTGATTGGGGCCCGTCGCGATGTGCGGCGGTCCGGATCACCATCGCCGGCCCGAAGTCTCGGTCCACCGGCCAGATCGTCGGCAGATGCCGATACCTTCGCGCCCCGTGCGCGGAGAGACGGAGGTTTGAAATGGCTCGTTACACCGGTCCCAAGTTGAAGTTGTCCCGCCGCGTCGGCGCCCCGATCGCGGACAACCCCAAGCACACCAGCAAGCGCGCCCTGGTCTTCCCGGGCATGCACGGGTACCGCGGCCGCCGGCTGCGTGCGTACGGCATCCGCCTGAATGAGAAGCAGAAGGTCAAGTACCACTACTGCGTGCAAGAGGCGCAGTTCCGCCGCATTCTCGCCGAGGCCGGCCGCCGCCCGGGCAACACGGGCGACGTGCTCATGCAGTTGCTCGAGCGTCGTCTGGACAACGTGGTCCGTCGCGCGGGGCTGGCCCGCACGATCTGGGCCGCCCGCCAGATGGTCGTTCACGGGCACGTCCGCCTGAACGGCAAGAAGCACGACCGCCCGAGCGCGGTGGTCAACGTGGGCGACGTGATCACGATCAAGGAAAAGACGCAGAAGCTCGCGAAGGAGAGCATGGAAAGCCTCCCCGGGCACGAGATCGCCGACTGGCTCGACTTCAACCCGAGCGAGCTGACGGTCCGCGTCGTTGCTCTGCCCACGACTGATCAGATTCCGTTCGACTGCAACCCGAACCTGATCGTCGAGTTCTATCGCTAATTCCTATCATCGACCCGGCCTGACTACGCCCGGGACGAGCGGTGCGGGCCGAGCAGGCCTGACGCTCGCCCCGGGCGTTTCGCATTCCTGCCGAGGATCTCATGCACAAGGCCCTGAAGAAGTACAAGAAGTGGTTCATCATCATCGGCGGCAGCGTGCTGATGATCGCATTCCTGCTCCCCAACACGAGTCACTTCGGCGGGGATCCCCGCAAGCGCGCCCAGGGAACCCTGGCCGGCCGCAAGGTGACCATGGGCGAGTACGGGCTTTCCCTCGCCCGCTTCAAGGCGCTCGAGGACTTCCCCGTCACCAAGTCGGTGCTCGACAACCTGGGCATCACCGACGGCGAGCACTTCTTCCTCGCGGTCAGCGAGGCGAATCAGGCGGGCCTGGTCGGCGGGATCTCCGATGCGGAGATGCTGACCGACTCCATGGTCCAGCAGATGGCGACCAGCCTCATGCGGAACGAACTGAGCACGGGCGGCCCGCGAGCCCAGGCCGCGCTCAACGGGCTGCAAGGTGACGCCGCCGCCGCCCAGGAGTTCGTCACGCAGGCCCGCGACCGAACGCTGCCGGCGTTGATCGCACAGGCGGTGTCCCGGTCCGGCCTCCCGCTCTCGGAGTTTGACCTCGCCCTGGCCGACCTGCGCGGTGTGCTCCGCGTGCGGGAGCTCCTTGAACGCGCGCCCAAGGCCTCTGACCGTCGGCTCTTCTCGGCGCTCAACGAGATCGGCAATCGCGCAACGATCGACTACGTCATCGTTCCCGCCGATCGGCTCGTCTCAAGCGTGCCCACGCCCACCGAGGAGGAGATCGTCGCTCACTACGAGAAGTTCAAGGCCGTCAAGCCCAGCGACAGCCCCGACGGCATCGGCTACGCCAAGCCCGACCGAGTCCGCGTCGAGTGGATCGAGATCAACAAGGCCCGCGTAGCCGGCGCGATCCGCCTGATCGATTCGCACGTCCGCGAGCGTTGGAACCAAGCCAACCCGGGCAAGACGCAGGCCGACTTTGACAAGGAACGCGCCGCCTTTGAGAACACCCTGCGCGACGAGTACGCCGGCGACATCCTGCGGATCGCCGACGGCCGATTCCGCGAGGCGGCCCAGGCGTCGATCAAGTCGCTCCCGCTCGACGGGCGATTCCGCAAGCTGCCCGAGAACTGGCGCGATGCCCGCCTGACTCCCGAAGCCATGGCCCAGGCGATCGTGGCCGGCGTCAAGGCCGAGACCGCCGGTCGCGACGACCGCGAACGCTGGCAGAGCCCCGTCGAGATTCCGCTGCCCATCGTCAGCGCCGAGTCGACCCTGCTGTCGCAGAGCGATCTGGCGGCGACGCCCGGGATCGGTTCGGCCGTGCTGCAGCGCGGCGGCGAACGGGTGCCTTTCCCGGAGCTGGCCTTGAACGTGCGCGAACTGAATTCGCGAAGCCCGGCCGGTGTGCAAGTGGGCGTGGCGCCGATCTTTGACCGCCCTGTCAGCGATGCCGCGGGGAACCTCTACTACTTCCGCGTGACGGACGTCCGCAAGGCAGGCGAGCCCGTGTCGCTCGACGAAGTCCGTGCGGCTGTGGTGAACGACCTTCGACGCATCCGCGCCTTCGAACAACTCAAGGCCGACGTCCAGAAAAACCTTCAGGCGGCAACGACGGGCGGCCTGGACGCGGTCGTGGGCAACTACCCCGGCGAGACAACCGAAATCACCCTGAGCGCCCCCGAAACCAAGCCCACGCTCCCCCCACTGAAGATTGAGCGCGGCGCGGCGGTCTCGATCGAGCGGGCCGCCTCGTCAAATCGGGACGACATCGACACGATCGACTCCGAGCCCTTCCGCAAGGCGGTGATGGAGGCCTTCGCCAAGCTCGACCCCAGGAAGCCGCTCGCCGATCAGCCCCGCGAAGCACGGCTGGTCGCGACGCCGGTGCTCAAGACCCTTTCGGTCGTCTACGCCCGCGTGGAATCGCTGATGCCCCTGACCGCCGAGATGGCCCGCGGGGCCGACCAGTTGGCGATCAACGAACTGCTGAGTCGTGAGACCCGCAAGATCGAGAAGCCGGACGCCCCGTTCACCGCGGCGGCCCTTCGCGATCGACTCCGCTGGGTCCCCGCCGGAGCGCCCCGCACCGACGAACAGGGCAACGAGGCCGAGGCTCCCACCCAAGGGTCGTAATCGCTACCTCGAAAGCCCCTCGCCTCGCTGCACGGGCGGCAGCCCCGCGGCCCGCCGACGGCGATCGACCAGCTCGTTCATACGTTCCGCCACGCCGCGGAGCGCGGCTTCCGGGCTCTGCGTGCTGCCCGGCGACAGATACGACACGAGCATCGAGGCCAGCTCGGCGAACAGGTCGCCCTGCAATTCATGCATCGGGAGGAAGCCCGGCGCGGGCGAGCCATCTTCGCCCGCAACAAACGTCGGCTCGATCCACGCCGCTCGATCGCCGAACTGGTCCGCCGACATGGGCGGCACCTCGAAGCCCTTCGACGGATCCGCCGGATCCTTCAGCATCCCGCCCGTCTGGCGAAAGCCCGGCCCGCGGATGACCGCGAGATTGGCCGGCGGCGCCAGCCGCATCGTGTCCCAATACCGGGCGGCTTGCGGATCGTCCGTCAGCCAGCGGAGCATCTCCCACGCCTCGTCCTTGTGCTTTGCGTGCCGCGAGATGCACCAGAAGATGCTCCCCGTGACCACCGCCCGCCTGGTGCCTTTCGGTAGCGGCGCAACCGCGAATCGCAGGTTGGGGTAGTTGTTCTCGATGTTCGCCACGCGCCACGAGCCGTCCATCAGCATCGCGACCCGGCCCAGCCCGAAGAGGATGTCCGGGCCCATGCCCGAGGTGTAATCGGCCAGCAGCGGATCAAACGACCGATCTTCACGCTGCATCGCCCGCAAAAGCCGCAACGCGGCCACGCCGCCCTCGTCGTCCACGGTGCACGTGAGACCATCGGGCGACCAGGGCGCCCCGCCCGCCTGCGCCTGCAGCGTCAGGAAAGGCCACGCCCACAGCGCAACCCCGAACCCCGCCCGCTCGAGCCGACCGTTCGCGTCCCGCACCGTCAGCTCCCGTGCGGCCCGCCTGAAATCGTCCCAGGTCCATCGCTCGCTCGGATACGCGATCGGCCGATCAGGGTTCGCGGCGTTGTGCGCGTCAAAGATGTCCTTGTTGTAGAGAAGCCCGAACACCGCGGTGTCCTGGGGCAGCCCATAGATCTCGCCGTCCACTTCGAGGATCCGCCGCAGATGCTCGGGGATCTTCTCGAACCGCTCGGGCGAGAGCCCCCGCTGCGGATCACGCAGGTACGGGGTCAGGGGCTCCAGCAGCCCGCGCCGGGCCATGTCGATGTACCACGTCGCCTCGACGCGCATCACCTCGGGCCCGCGGCGCTGGGCGTGCCACGCGTTGTACTTGAGCCGAACATCGGCGAATCGGCCGTACTCAACCCTGACGTCAGGACGCTCGCGTTCGAAGCCGCGTGCATACTCATCGCGGAAGAGCCGATCCTCGAATGGCATCCCCCAGACCGTCATCCAGATCGTCTTGCCGCCGCCGACCAACCCATCGCGAGGCCACAGCACCAGAGCCGCCGTCAGCGCGAAGACGCCCACAATCAGCGCGGTCGAGCGTCGCATGGCTACTCCTTCACCCCGGACAACGTGACCCCCCGCACGAACGCACGCTGGAACAGAAGGAAGACAATCACCAGCGGGAGCGTGATCAGCGTCGCCGCCGCCATCCGCACGGGCCAGCTCTGCACGTACACGCCCCCCGCCAGTTCCGCGATCGCGATCGGCAGCGTCTTGCTCGATTCGCTGTCGGCCACCACCAGCGGCCAGAGAAAGCTGTTCCAACTGTTGACAAAGCTCAGCGTTCCGAGAGCCGCCGTCGCGGGCCAGATCGCCGGCAGCACCAGGTGCCAGAACAAATCCAGATCAGTCATGCCGTCGAGTCGTCCGGCCTCCAGCAGGCTGTCCGGAACGGCCGCGACCGCCTGCTTCATGTAGAAGATGCCGAACGCGCTCGCGATGAAGGGAACCACGAGCGCTTGCATGTTGTCGACCATGCCAAGCCTGGCGGCGATGATGTACGCGACGATGAAGCTCGCCTGCACGGGGAGCATCATCGCGGCCAGCACGAGCCAGATCGCCGTTCGACGCCCGCGGAACCGCAGCTTCGCGAGCGCAAACCCGGCCGCCGCGTTGTAGAACCCCGCGAGCACGGTCGTCAATACCGCCGCCACCAGCGAGTTCATGAAAAAGCGATCGAGATTCGCCGCCCGGATCGCCTCCGCGTAGTTCGACCATTGCCACGCCCGAGGCCAAAGACTCAGCCGATCGGGCGCAACCTCGTCGTCGGCCTTCAGGCTTGTCATGATCATCCAGAGCAGGGGCATCGCCGCCGCCAGCGCCGCCGCGTACACCACCGCGTGCGCGAAAACCCTCCAGGGCAGGCTCGGTCGGTCGCTCCTCACGCCTCGGCCCTCCGCGCACGCCACGACTCACCCGCGATGAGCGCGAGCGTCAACGCGAAGATCACCACCCCGACGGCCGCCGCGAAACCGAGCCGGCTCTGCTGAAACTCGCGGAAGAGCAGCGTGCCCAGCACCCGTGTTGACGGGCTGTCGCTCATCGCCGACAATGCCCACACCAGATCAAAGACCTGCAGCGCCGCGATCAGCCCCGTCACGACCAGGAACGTCGTCGTCGGCGCCACCGCAGGCCACGTCACATTCCGCAGCGTCTGCCAACGCGACGCCCCGTCCACGCGGGCGGCCTCCCCCAGGGACTCGGGCACCTGCTGCATCGCCGCCAGGTACAGCACCATGCAGAACCCCGCCATTTTCCAGATCTGCACCGCGCACACCGAGAGCATGGGCCACGACACGAGCTCGCCGATCATGGGCACGCTCACCGCCGATCCGCCCTGCAGAAAGTCGGGCGCCTCGATCCCCGCGGACGCGAACGCCAGCGGCACAAGACCGGTCCGGGGCTCGAGCATCCATCGCCAGATGAACCCCACCGCGATGATCGACACGACCGTGGGAATAAACAGCATCGCCCGGACCGCAGCACGCCCCACGAACCACGGGGCGTTGACCGCCGCCGCCAGCACAAACCCGAGCAACACCTGCGCCGGCACCGTGATCGCCGCGAAGACCAGCGTGTTCCGAAACGCACTGGCGAAGCGAGAGTCCGACAGCAGCGCGCCGAAGTTGCCAAGCCCGACGAACCTCGGCACCCCCGAGCCGTCCCAGTCCGTCAGCGCGAGCGCCAGCCCCAGCACCGTCGGCGCGAGCACGAACACACCCAGCACCGCCATGGGCACCGCGAGCAGAACATACGCCTGGGTCGGACTTCGACGCACGCGCGCCAGTATACCGCTAGCGCTGGTAGCGTTCGTCCATCGGGGGCAACGCCTTCAGCGGCAGACTTGGCAAAGTCTGATACCAATAGGCCACGCTCGCCAGATCGTCCGTCAGCGGCTGGAACTTCCCGTTGGGCCACCACCCCAGCGCCTGCACCGTCACCCGAAGGTCCTGCGCAAACCCCACGGGATCCGGAATATGCCAGCGATAGAGCTGATGTTGCGGCACGCGCGGCTGCATCCGCTGCGACGCCGCCGGGCTCGGCGCGTACACCACCTGCGGATACCCCAGAAACGCCGTCGAAAACGCCACCGGTGTCAGGTCCCGCGTGTGGTCCATCACGAACCCCCACGCGCCCCCGAAGTAATCCTCCGTGCCCGTCCCGCAGATAGTCGGCCCGTCGGCCGGGTCGCCGTCGATGAAGAACTTGACCTCGCCCTCCCCCCACCACTGGTTCGACAACTGACTCCACACAATCGACGTCCCCACATACTGCCCGCGTCCGGAGACACCATCGAGAATGACGTGCTCGGGCTTCTCCCGCGTCGTCATCGACCGTCGCCACGTCGCGTGGAAGTACCCCGCGTCCGCCGGCACATCCTGCTCCGCGTACGTGATCTGGAAAAACAACTCGTTGATCTTTCCGGGCCCGTCGTTCGTCACCTCGATCCGGCATCGCCCGCGGAACGGCATGGGCCAATAGCTGTTCATCCCGCCCTTGGGGTTTACCACGATCGGCAGGCTGTTCACCACCGCCATCCCGTCGATCGAGTTGCAGAAAAAGTCACCCAGCGGCACCTCCACGCTCGGGTGCGCCTGGTCGTCCCAGTAGATCCGCAGCGTGAGCCACCGCCCCACCGCGTCCAGAACCGTGAACCACATGTGCTGGATCACACCCGGCCCGCGGATGTCGGCGAGCACGACTGTCGCTCCGGGTTCGATGTTCCGCAGACACGGACGAACCTTCCACCCTTTCCCGAGGCGGTCAGCCGCCGCCGTGCAGTGCGGATCATCCCCCGGCGCGGCCTGGGCACCCTTGCCCTTGCCGCCCGTCGGATTTTCGGCGCTGATCGAGCGTGTGCGCCCGGTCGTGATCCTCGCGATGTCGCCCAAGCCCGGGAACTGCATGATCGACTCCTCGTTTCGTGCGTGCCTCTTGCCGACTCCGCCTACCCGTGTGCACCGCGATCAACCCACCCGCTCAACGGTCACCTTGGGACCAAACGCAAACGCCCCTTCGCGGGTGGTGACAACCTTGTCCGAGGCATCCACCTCAAAGCCAAGCCGAACGAACTGCCCCCGCGTGTGTTCGTGCCCGTCCCCCGCGTCCATGTACATCGTGCCCTTCGCCCGCCCATCCGCCCCTGCCGCCGTCGACAGCGTCAGCGGGTCCCAGGGCTTCTCCCCCGTGTGCTGCATCAGCGGGGCCAGCGGCACCACCGATCCGCGCCTCTGGTAAAGCCGCGGCAGCATCGCCTCACCTTCATCCACCGACCCCATGCGCACAAACTCGGCCGGCACCGGCGGCTGCTCAGGATGCGGATCGCCCGTTGCGCTGAAGTCGCACACCACCAGCACGTCATTCCCGATCAGGAACATCCCGTCCGCCGAACGCAACCGAGCGTCACGCGGATCCGCCCAGAACGCCGGTCGGCACACCGGCAACCCCGTCCGCGACGCCTCCTCGAACAGCGTGTAAAAATACGGCAGCAGCCGATACCGCCGCTCGATCGCCCGGCGGCACAGCCCCGTCCACGGCTCGCCGAACGACCACGGCTCGTGGTCCGCCACGGGCTTGCCCGCCCACTCCTTGATCTTGTGCGCACGCGCAAAGGGCAGCAACGCCCCCACCCCCATCCACCTCGCGAACAGCTCCGGCGATGTCGTGTCCGCGAACCCGCCGATGTCCGGACCCACAAACGGCTGCCCGCTCAGCCCCAGATTCAGCACCATCGACACCGACCACCGGAAGTGCGACTGATTCGCGATGTTGTCCCCGGTCCACGTGGCCGCGTAACGATGCCCGCCCAGGAAGTTCGACCGCGTCAGCACGAACGGCCTTGCGTCCGGATTCGCCGCCGCGATCCCTTCTCGGGACGCCCGCACCATCTGCATCCCGTACACATTGTGGTACTTCGCGTGCGGGCCCGGCCCGCCGAGTTCCTCGTCCGCCTCGTGCATCACCGAGTTGGGCATGCTCTTGCCCGGCCCATCGAACACCGCGGGCTCGTTCATGTCGTTCCACACGCCGCCAAACCCCAGCGCCATGAACTCCTTGTAGAACGCGGCCCACCAGCGGCGAGTCCTCGCCCGCGTGAAGTCCGGGAACGCGCACGGCCCTGGCCACACCGCGCCGCGATACTCGCGCGTTCCGCCCTCCGACAGTTCGCCGTCGCGCGTGTCCTCCACCGGGGGAAGGCCCAGCAGCGCGCGCGCCTGGTTGGTCACCACCGCCGTCGGCTTCTGCTCCGTCCCGGCAATGCGCACAAAGTGCCCGCCCTCTCGCCCGGACGTGTACGCGAAGTAGTCGTCCTCGGCGGAAAGCCCGGGGTCGATCATCGCCACCGTCCGGAAGCCCTCGCGGCGCAGGTCCGCCGTGATCGCCTTCATGTCCGGGAACTTCGACTGATCAACCGTGAAGCACCGGAACGCCTTCATGTAGTCGATGTCGAGCCAGATCACATCGCACGGGATCCGGTGCTCGCGGAACCCCTTGGCGATCTCGCGCACGCGGGACTCGGGCTCGTAACTCCACCGGCACTGCTGATACCCAAGCGCCCAGAGCGGGGGCATCGGCATCGTCCCGGTCAGCCGCGCGAGAACACCCAGCACCTCCTCCGCGCTTGCCCCATCAATAACTGTCACCGCCGGGCTCGGGCCTTCGCACTCGACCAGGATCGCCCCGGGGTCGGTCGCGCACAGGTCGAGCCTCACGCGCCAGGTCGATTCGACGATTACACCGAACGCCGTCCCGTTCGGTCGAACCGCCAGAATCCACGGCTGCGACTGATAGACGCTCGGCGTGCGCTCGTCGTAGCCGAAGGAGTCCGACGTCCACATCATCGCCCGCCGGCCGTTGCGCAGCAGAGGTCCGGCCTGCTCGCCCGTCCCGTAGAGTGAGGTCCCCGGGCTGATCGGAATCCGCACCCGCGGCCGATCCGTCCACCGGAAGCCGGGCCGAACCGGGAAGCCAACCGGCGCGGTGCCCGTGGGCTTGGGCTGCTCGACATAGGCGGG
>DDSG01000048.1:25670-25914 GCA_002343325.1 Phycisphaerales bacterium UBA2396
TCCGAAGGGCAAGCAACTCGGCACGAGGTCCAACGGCACGGGGCGGCATCGAGGTCCTTTCTTCGCCTGCGGGCGGATTGCAACACCCTGTCCGCCCGCAGAGTCTGGTAGGGTACGGAAAGACCCGGCCCGGTTTCCCCAACCATCCCCATTGAGTAACCCCAAGGCCGAACCACCCTGCCAACGGCTGTCCCTTACCCCCCCACCCCCCCACTCATCAGGAAGTCACCCATGCAGACGACCC
>DDSG01000090.1:0-21744 GCA_002343325.1 Phycisphaerales bacterium UBA2396
CGCGATCCGTCGTCGTCGGTCGCGGTGATTCGGCGTGTTTCAGACCAAGTCAGTCAGGAGTATTGCCATGATGCATCGTTCGGCGTTGATGTTGATGTTCTCGGGCGTGATGGGGATGGGCGTGGCGTCGTGGGCACGGCAGCCGGACCTGTTGACGCCGCCGGACAGATGATCAGCGTGCGGATTCGCGGAGGGGCGACAGGGTGTAAGTGGCGGGCGTGGACGAGAAGATCTCGAAGCGGACCGAGCCGTCCAACGCGACCATATTGCCGCCCTTGGGCGTGCGGTGCCACGAGGCGTCGAGGCGGGCGTCGGGGTCGGCCTCGGGGCGTGTGGCGTAGTGCCAGACCGCGTCGCCGGCGATGAGGAGTCGGGAGAAACCGACGGCGATCTCGTGCTCGGCGAGGGGGCGGTGCAGCGTGTCGATCCCGGCGAGGGTGGAATCGAAGAGGGCTGGGTTGGCGCGGTAGCTGGTGCCGAAGGAGGAGTAGCAGGAGTTGCCGTCGAGCACGGACTGCCCCTGGGCGGCGGAGCTGTCGCTGCGCCAGATGCCTCGATCGGCGGGGCAGCGGAAGGTCTGCATGAACGCCTCTTCCGATGAGGGAAGCCGATCGACCATGGCGGTGTTGATCGGCCTGGAGGCTGTCAAGACGGGCGTGCGGTCGGGCCCGACAAAGTCGACCCCGCCGTAGCGCCACGCCGAGCCGGCCATGGCGGCGGGGAATCGGCGGTGATCGCCGAGGTACATCTGGAAGGCGAGCCCGATGGAGCGTGTGTTGGCGGCGCAGACAGCCTTTTGGCTCAACTCGCGGGCGTGGACCAGACCCGGAAGCAGCAGGGCAAGCAGAGCCGCGACCAGCCCCACCGCGATGATGAGCTCCAACAATGTAAAGGCGCGTCTGTTCACATTCCCTCGGTGAGATTCTACACCAACCGGCGGGTGCGCAAACCCTTCCAGATTGCGAACATCAGGGGCGTTGGATGACCGGGCGCGTGGGGTCCTGGGGGTCTGAGATGTACAGATCGCGGAGGCGATCGGGCGGGAGAAGTAAGACGGAGCGGACGCTGCCATCGAGCATCCCGGCGTTGATGCCGCGATTGTGGCGGCCGAGGTCGAACTGCTTGTAGACGCCGCGGTCGGTCCAGTTGCGGGCGTAGCTGGTGGCGTAGTCGTTGTTGTATTTGTAGAGGGTGTTTCCCTGTTCAAGCACGTAATCCCAGATCGTCATGAACCCGACGTTCTGGGAGTTGGCCTCGCCGTCGACGAGGTAGAAGACCTGGCTCGGGTAGGCGCATTTGTCGAGGACGCCCTTGAGTCGGCGTTCCTTGCCTTGCTCGACGAACTGGCCGAAGACGTACTCGTTGAAGGCGTAGGAGGTGAGTTCGTCGATGGCGAGGGTGGCGTTGTCACCCGGGCGGAGGGTGCCGCCGAGGTCGGGGCTGCCGGTTCCGGTCTGGCTGGTTCGGTCGTCCGGGCAGCGGTAGAAGGCGGCGAAGGGGAGGAAGTCCTCCTCGGTGCCGTTGCCGAGGGCGGCCTCGACGGTGTTGCGCGAGGTGGTGTCGATGGTGAGCCCGGCGAAGACGGCGAGCTGGGCGTAGAAGGGGAGCGGCCTGCGGATGCCGCGGCGGTCGTCGTAGTAGATGAGCCCCTGTGGCATGCGGGGGGAGTTCTCGACCATCTGGGAGGCCGGGGTGTCCTTCCACCATCCGGCGATGGGCGCCTGTCCCTTCCGCTCGGCGGCGAAGGCGGACATGAGCCCGTGGCTGGAGCGGATCTGGGCGGCGCAGCGGAGGGTTTTGGCGGTATTGCGCGCCTTGCCGAGGGCGGGAAGCAGGAGCCCGATGAGCAGCGCGATGATCGCGATGACAACGAGAAGCTCGATCAGCGTGAATCCGCGGCGGACGAGGAGCATGTGGAAACCCCTTTCTCGACGGGCGGCAGAGCGTGGCCGCACCGGATCTTATTAGGAAGCTACAGAAAGTGCAACGGTCGAGTTCCGTAACGCCGACCAGAATGACCCATTATCGGAGTATGTTTGGTATTGCGAAGATATTTCTGAACAGTAGACTGAAATAACCGGCCCCCGGCTGTACGGCGGGTCGGTGCACACTGACAGGAGAAAGACGATGTCAACCACGGCAAACAAGGCGATTCGGTGGTGTGGGGCGTTGGCGATGGCGGCGATGGCCGGCACAGCCTGCGGCCAGTCGGCGGTCATCACCTTCGAGAACAATGCGGTGGGCGGGCTGCACGGGCAGGACGGGCCCGGCGGACCCTGGCTTTGGGCCCAGCCTACGGAGCGCCTCGACCTGCAGGTGGTGAGCGACCGGGTCAGCCCCATCGGGGGGGGCTCGCGTGCGATCAAGTATCCGGCCGGCTTGGGGTCCACGCGCATCAGCGTCGATCTGGGCGCGGTCTTCAACTCCGCCTCGGGCGTGGTCAAGATCCAGTACGACATCTGGCACAGTTCGAGCTTCGGGCAGGGTTCGCTGCGGCTGATCCCGATCATCGACGACGTGACGCAGGACGGGACCGCGTCCCAGGACGTGGTGGGCCGATCCGTCGGGCAGCTCTACCTGACCGGGGCGGGCGGGCAGTACAACATGGGCATCTGGACGTCCGTGGGCGCCGGAGCCCCGGGATTCAACGACAACATCGTCACCCGCGTGGCGTCGGCCGGCGCCTGCGAGGGCAAGTGGTACCGCGTGGCGTACTACTTTGATCTCGACCAGCAGACCGCTCCGATGGTCTACGGCGAGATGTTCGACATCGACTCGGGGACCGCGGTGCGCATCGGAGAGTTCCGCGACGGCGACATCGCGCTGCGCCTCAACAACAGCGCGGTCGAGAAGGCGATCCGCGGGCTGACGATCCGCGCCCCCGGCTCGCAGAACGAAGAGTTCTATCTGGACAACATCCGCGTCGAATCGGTGCCCGGGTTCTCGATGCCCCAGCCTCCGATCCCGCTGACCGATCCGGGCGATCCGTCCCCGTTGCCCAGGCCCGACCTTCGCGCGGAAGTGACGGAAACGGCCTCGATGGAGGTCGATCTGGGCGACACGATCGGTGACATGCCCTCGATCGCTCTGGTCGGCGACACGCTCTGGATGCTCGACGGCGGCTTCGGCCTGCAGTCGTGGGACACTTCATCCCGCCCGAGCGAGGCGACGTTCGTGGACGGCGCACTGGGCATCGAGTTCGCGGCCAACCCCGCGAGCATCATGGTGCCCAGCGGCGACGGCTCGAAGCTCTACGTGTGGGCGAACACGCTGGGTCTGGGCTCGCTCAACACGGCGAACTGGCGCGATCTGGCGGCGTACGACATCGGCTCGGGCGCGTGGAGCCTGCTCATCGACGGTGACGTCGTGACCGGCACCGGCGACAGCGGGATCGCCCGCGCGGTCGTCAACGGGCAGGAACTGGTGTACTCCGCGTGGCTCGGCGCGAGCCAGTACACCGGGTTCAACGTCACGCGGGCTTCGTCCGCCGCCTCGATCACGGGCGTCGGCAACCGCTGGGCCGGCGCCCTGACCGAGGGTCGGTCCGCCGACGAACTGTTCATGCTCGCCCACACCGACGCGGCCGGCAACCGGCTGAACGGGCTGACGGGGCAGGTCCACCAGGGCCTGTACCGCTCGACGTGGGCGGCCGGGTGCGTGAACTCGACGGCGATCCTGCGTCGGATCAGCCCCTCGGCCCAGGTCGTGCCGTGGACACTCGCGTGCAACGACGGCGGCTGCGTGAACCGCGCTTCGCTGGAGTACGTGCCCGCGACCAACTGCATCTGGGTCACGCGTGCGGCCAACACCAACGACATCGGCGTCTATGACTTGGACACCGACTCGTGGGGCGTCGTCAAGGTGAACCGTCCGGACGGCTCGCCCCTCGCGATGGAGAACGTGGACCTGCAGCTCGTCGGCGATCGGATGTACATCTACTCGCAGAACGAGACCGCGGTCTACTCGATCAACGCCCTCGTCGATGGCGAGGCGAGCTGCTCGGTTGACTTCGACGGCGACGGGTTCGTCGACTTCTTTGACTTCTCGGCGTACGTCGACTGCTTCGAGGGCGGCGCGTGCCCGCCCGGCAAGTCCGCGGACTTTGACGGCGACGGGTTCGTCGACTTCTTCGACTTCTCTGCGTTCGTCGAGGCGTTCGAGACGGGCTGCTGAGCAAGCCCACTAAGCCTGCTGAATGACGAGAGGGGACCCGGCGTGATGCGGGTCCCCTCTTTCTTTTGACGGGTCAATGAACCGGCGTGCGGACGGGCTCAGGTGGCCAACCGCTGGCGGACGTGATCGAGCACGTTCATGTAGTTGATGTACGCGTCGTAGGGAGAGTCGTAGTGGGAGAAGTACTTGTGCACGTCGCCGTCGGACCAGTACTTCGTGCACATGTAGTAGAAGTGGTCTGAGGTGGTTAGCTTCCGCCAGTCCGCGAGCAGATAGCGGGCCTGCTGGACGGGCTCTGAGTCGGGGAGGGTCTGCGGGGCCTCGCGGCCGTGACGCTCGCGATACTCGGCGAGCAGGCGGGCGAGCTTGTCCTTGACTGGCTTCTCGAGGCGGTAGATCTCGGCCAGGGCGTTGTCCTGCATCGCGTTGCCGCGCCATGCGGAGAGGTCTCGCTCCATGTCGGCCCAGGAAATGAAATCGTGCACGTCGTACTCGCCGACGGGCTCGAACTGCTTGAAGGCCTCCGAGGGCGTGATGAAGTGGTTTTGGCCGGGCGCGATGTCGAAGACGGCCTCGGGAAGTTTTTCGAGGAAGCGGAAAATGCCCGTGTCTTCCCACTGGTGCTCGCCGAAGGTTTCGTAGTCCATGAAGAGGTTGCAGAGGAAGCCGTCGCCGTTGATCTGGTGGACCCACTGCGCGAACTTCTCCGCCGTGAGGGGCCACTCCGCCCAGCCGCGATTGGAAAACCGGAAGGCGACGTCGTCGGACAGTCGGTAGTTCTTGAGCAGGAGCTTGAAAGGCTTGCCGTCGCGGCCGAGCAGGTCGCGGAAGTCGCCCGAGTTGAACGCGTCCCACTTCGGCGGCTTGTAGACGTAGTTGGGGGTTCGGTACCCGAGAATCCGATCCACGCCCTCGCAGAGCGCGCCGTGGAAGCGCGGGTTGCCCGACGCGTCCTTGATCTGGCAGAGCTCGTGCGCCAGGGCGTTGGCGTAGATGAGCTCGGTGTTGCGGAAGACGACGGGCGTCTGGTTGAACAGGGTTTCGATGCGCCGTGTGTGCATCGCGACCTGCTCGCGGAACTCCGCCGGGGAGTAGAGGAACGACAACGAGTGGTGATAGGTCTCGCCCACGAACTCGCAGCACCCTGTCGCGGCGAGCTCCTTGAAGACATCGATCACTTCGGGACAGAAGGCCTCGAACTGGTCGAGCGCGACACCCGTGATGGCGTAGGAGACTCGGAAGTTGCCCTTGTGCCGCCGGACGAGATCGAGGATGAGCCTCGTTGCCGGCAGGTAGCACTTCGTGGCGACCTTTCGCGCGATCTCGGCGTTCTTCGCGTCGTCGAAGTAGAACGGATCATTGTCAAAGACGGAGTACTTGCGCAGGCGGAACGGCTGGTGAACCTGGAAGTAAAAGACGACTGACGCCATGGTGGCCTCCGCGGGCAGTGTACGGCGGGGGCGGGGTCTCAGGTGCGGATGCTGGTGATGGCGGCGATCGCCAGGGGGAGCAGCACCAGAGGTGGGACAAAGACCGAGACCTGGGGAGGCAGGGCGGGGATGGCGGCCGTTGCGCCCAAGACGCCCCCCATCAGGGCGACGATGGCGACCGGCGCGCACTTGAGCGCGGGCTTGATCATCGGGATGGGCTCGCGACGCAGGAAGAAAGGCATGCAGATCATCAGCCCGAGCAGGTTGGCCGAGACAACGCCCAGCCGGCCCCAACGGATCCGCTCGAACTCGTCGATGCGGACGTTGGCCGACTGATCGTCCTTGCGGCTTTCGATCAGTTCGGACATCTGACTCCATGACAGGCTGTTGCGGTATCCCGCGAACCGACGCACTTTGAGCGCGGTCGGGTCAAGCTTGGTCGAAATCGCGGCGACCGGGCCCTGGGCGACGCCCTCGGCCATGGGGATCGACCTCCCGCCGCGAAGCACCCACTTCTGCCCGTCCCACGTGGCGAGGTCAGCGTGAACGATCCGCTGGGGCTTGCCGCTGGGATCCCGCTCGATCACGCGGAGACCTTCGAGCGTCCCGGCGTCGGCGTCGAAGGCGTTGGCGTAGAGCACGCGCCCGGCGTCGTCGGAGGTTGGCTTGAGGCGAAGCACGCCGAGCGAACGAAGCCCGGCCTGCCGATGCTCGCGCGTCAGCAGCGGAGCGATCTTCGGGATCACCAGTTCCTGGTTCGCGAGCTGAACCCCCGACAGAATCGCCGCGACAACCAGAACGGGGCGAGCCGCCCGCCAGAGCGAAAGTCCGCCGGCCAGCATCGCCACCAGTTCACGCGATCGGACCATCTGGGCGAAGGTAAAGCCCATGGCGGCGATCATGACCAGCCCGAGCATGAAGTTCAGCAGTTGCAGCAGACGAGGCCACCAGAGATCGATCACAAGCCCCACCGACACCACGAAGGTGCGGACAAAGGGCGCCTCGCCGCCGCCCTGCGAAGCCCGCTGGGAGGCGATCTCCATGTACTCGTCGAACTTGAGCGAGACATCCACCGCCACCACGAAGCAGAACAGAACCACAAGCAACACCGCGGTGTTGATGAGGAACTGCTTGGCGATGGCCCTGTCGAGGATCGTCATGCCGGACGCGAACTCCAACCCTGTGCCCCACGGGAAAGGGTAGCAAAGACCCCCGCGGCGAATGCGCCGATGGCGGCGGCGGCCACGACGTCCGAAAGGTAGTGTGCGCCCGAGAGCATCCGCGTCAAGCCGCACCCGCACGCGAGCAGAAACGCCGGCACCGCGAGACCCCGGTGATATCGCGCGAGCAGGAAGGCCGCTCCGAACGCCACGGCGGCATGACTGCTGGGGATACCGAGACGATGGTCGTTCCAGAACCCCTCGAAGAGGCCCCGATAGATGTACTCGCCTTCGGGCCCCGGGCGCTCGCGCGTGATCACACGCTTTAGAACTTCCGCGATCAGCCCGGACAATCCCGCCGCCAACAACAAGGCGAGCCCCGGTCGCGCGCGGGGTGCCGCGGGTGTCTCGTCTCGCCCTCGGGCCGCGGCAATCTCGATCAGGATGCCGACGACCAGCCACGTGGGCCAGAAGCCAAGCACGCGCAGCAGCCGGTACCAGTCCTTTCGTTCGACCGACGACGCGTCTTGGAGCCGGAACGCGTCGAGCGCCGCACGATCGAGCGCGTGGGCGGCGACGAGGGCGACGCCCCACACGACACACCACACGACGCGGCGGCGGTTCCGCTCGGCCCGTTCGTACATGGACAGGATCGTCATGGGGTGGTTCTCCGGGGCGGACGATACCCGAACCCAAGGAACGCCTCGCGATTGCGCTTGCGATCCCCGTCGAGCCGGCCCGCGGGCTCGACCTGCTCAAGGCCCCAGGACCAGTCCTGCCCGGCATCGCCGATCAGCACCGCCGATCGGCCCGCCAGGCTCGGGTCGGACAAGTCTGTATGCGTCCAGAGGTCGTATTGGCTCTTCCGACCCCCCATCCGGCTGCCCGAGCAATACACCACAGGATGCCCCGGGAGATAAAAGGAGAGCTGGCTGGCCCGCCCATAGAACTGCGAGATCACCAGCGGCTCGGCCCCGGGCGCTCGCGCTCGCAGTTCCTCCCGAAGTCGCTCGACATGCGCGGCCATCTGATCCGCTCCGACAAGCCGTGACAGCGGAATGCGGGGCCCGATGACCGGGGTTTGCACGAGCCAATCAAGCCGAAGCATGCCAAGCCCCGCGAGAAGCCCGATCGCGATCGTCGCGTGCCACGCCACCTGCACCGGGGTCTCCGGACGACGTACCAGAAACCCCGCCCGCGGCCTCGGCTCGGGGAGCGCCCTCCACCGCGCGCACGCCAGCACGAACTCGTCCATCCCTCGCACCACGGTAATCGCGGCAAGAGGCACAAGAGTGCAATACCCGGCGTACGCCCAGTTGCCCTCCGGCTCGGTCTTGAAGCTGACCGCCAGGTAGAACACGAGAATCGGGAACGCAAAGAAAGCGAGGAACCGACGCGCCTCGGGCATGTCCGCCAATCGCCGCCAACCGAGCACCACCAGAAGCAAAGCGGGGCCGACCAACGCGAACTGTGTTCCGACGAACTCGAGCGTCCACAACGGGTCATAACCCCGCGCCTGTGCCGAATCGACGACGACGACGTCCCCGCCCTGCATGCCAAGATGGCCGAGCAGGTGACGCACCGTGGGCCAATCTCGCTGGGCGTTCCAGATGACATTGGGCAGCAGGCCGACCAGCGCCAGACCCGCCACGCACAACGCCCGCAGCCAAACACGGCGGCGATCATCGGGGCGTTGCCGCGAGCCCGACCACGCCGCGAGGATCAGACCCGGAAACCAGAGCAACATGGTCTGCTTGAAGCAGAGCCCCGCGGCGGCACCAAGCCCGGCGATGATCGTCCACCGCGTCGACCCGCCGAGCACGCCCCGCCACACACCCAGCGCCGCGACCGACCAGCAGACGGCATAGGGCATGTCGATCGAGGTCAGCAGGCTGGTGCTCTGAAACATCGGAACCAGATGCACCAGAGCGGCCGCCACGAACCCGGCGCGACGCTCCCGCGTGACTTCGCGGGCGAGGGCGGCGGTCACCAACGCGAAAAGCGCCCCCCCCAACACCGCGGGAACCCGCACGCCGAACTCGCTTTCTCCGAACACACTTACCGACGCCGCGATCAGGAACGCGATCCCGGCCGGTTTGCTGTAGTACGACCAATCCAGGTTCCTCGACCACTCCCAGTAATGCGCCTCGTCCTCGAGCAGGGTGTAAGGGCAGAACCACGCGAGATAGGCAAGGCGAGCGAGGGCGATCACGCCGATCAGCACGAACGTCCAACGCCACGACGCGGCCCACGGGGCGAAAGGCGTGCCGGCGATGGTCGGTGGAGTGGTCACGCGTGAGAGTCAGTGCCGGGCGACCGTGCGGAACGAAATCAGCGTGTACAACGCGAGAAGCCCCACGCCTCCCCAGAGCAGCACGAGCCCCGACTCGCCCGAGTTGTGCGTGAGCTGCTGCCCGCCCGAGATGGTGACGATCGACACCAGCGCCGGGAAGAAGCTCCAGAGGTACACCGTCAGCGGCAGCTTGAGCGAGAGGCGCAGCGCCGTGACCGAACCCGTGACGACCATGACCAGGCAGCACGCCGCGAGGGCCATCCGCTCGTGCTGCTTGCTGGTGATTTCCCGCCCGAGCCGATCGACCTTGGATGCGAGCTCCGACGCGGCGGCCCGAGACGCGGGCTGCTTCGACGCCTCGCCGAGCAGCTCGGCCACGGGCATCGCGACGAGCCGCGACGCCGGATCACTCGCGGGAACAAGCCCCCCGAGCGCGAACGTCTGATAGACGCCGCCCGGCGAGGCCGTGCCATCGGACGCGATCGACGACGACCGCACCTCGGTCATGACGAGCTGAAACTCGACCGTATCGTTGGAGAACTCATCACGCGAGGCCGGCTGCAACGATGCGGCAGCGGCGCTGAAGCGGATCCGGTCGGCCTGGCCGCGGCCGGGTTGTCTCGTGACAACCACGCGCGCACCCTGAGCCGGCACCAGCGGACGCGCCTCGACGCCGTCGGGTTCCTCGCCGACCGACATCGCCTCGATCTCGACCGCCCGCCCGTCAGGGTCCTTGAGGACGACACGGCCGCTGGAGCGCAGTTCGCGATCAAGCTCATCGGCAACAACCGCGCGGGCAAGCCGCAACGCCACGTCGCGCCGCTGGCGATCGATCCAGTTCATCCGCTCGGGCGCGGCCCGAAGCCCGCGCAGCTCGTCGTGCGTGAGGAACTTCGGGTCATCCTCGAACGCGTCGGGAACGTCGATGCTGAACGCCGACGTGAGCTCGTTGCTCGCCAGGCCCTTGCCTTCCCGGAGCGCAACCATGTTCTTCATGCGCACGGTGAGCCTCGTCCGCGCATGATCGCCCTCGCCGCTCACCCTCGACAGCGCGACCAGCGCCAGGTCCGCGGTCCCCTCGGCGATCGGCTTGCCGGCCTCATCCGTCTCGATCAACACCGCCCGCTTGAGCACGAGCTGATTCACCACGTCGCTGCCCGGTTCGGGCGGCACCGGGACCGCCTGATCCGCGAAAATCATCCGCCGACCAAGCTGCAACGCCTCACCACGCTCAACGTAGTTCGTCAACAGGCGGGGCACGTCCGCCTTGACAAGCCTCTCCATCCGCCGAAGAAACCGGGGGATGATCTCCTCATTGAGCGCCACAAGCAAGCCGGCGCAGCCCAGCCCGATCACCACCGCGGGCACGAGAAGCGAGCGGTGGCTGATGCCCCCCGACGCCGCCGCCTGAGCCTCGTTGTCCGTGGCGAATCGGTGGTACACCAGCGTCGCGGCGAAGCACGCGGCAAACGGCAGGGCGTACGCGAGCATCGGGGGCATGGCGTACGCCATGTACTTGAGCGCGTCGGCCGCCTGGAGCTTCCCGTCGGCCAGAAACTTGACCGTCGCGGCAAACGACAGCACCGTCACGAGAACGCCCGTGGTGATCAGCAGGAGCTTGAGCAACTCCGCCGTCAGGTGCGCCCAGATCGTCCATGGTGCCCGCAAGGCTTCTCCCTTCCGATTCGATCAGACCTTCCGCGAAACTTCGACCTTGCCCCCGGCCACGTCCTTGATGAGAAGCCCCATCGCCAGCAGCTCGTCGCGGATCCGATCGCTCGCCGCGAAATCCTTCGACGCCCGGGCCGCCCGACGCTTCTCCAGCAGTTCGATCACCGCGGGGTCCGGCGAGAGCCCGCCGGTGAAGATCCCGATGCTCGTCGACTCTGCCTTTGGCGCCTCGCGCTCCAGCACGCCCAGCACAGCGTCGAATCGCGACACAAGGTCCGCGTCTTCTCGCCCGGGCCTTTCCACCGACGCCACAAACTTGTTGACCTCGGCAATCGCCGCGGCGACATTCAGGTCGGCGTGCATCGCGTCGGCAAAGGCCAGCGAAGCACCGTCTCGCAGCCCTTGCCCGCCCGGGTTCGTGCCCGACGCCGACGCCTGAAAGCGACGCCACCGCTCGACCATCTTCTGCGAGTCAGCAAGACCCTGCATCGTGAAGTTCGCGTTCGACCGGTAGTGGGTTCGGATCAGCTCGAGGCGAACCGCCGCCGGCTCGTGCCCCTTGGCAAACAGATCCCGCGCGGTGAAGAAGTTGCCCTTGCTCTTGCTCATCTTGGTCCCCTCGACGAGCAGAAAGCGAGGGTGGAACCACATGCGCGCGAACGTTCCCGACAGCGAACTCGATGTGTACGCGCAGCACGACTGGGCGATCTCGCACTCGTGATGCGGGAAGATGTTGTCCTCCCCGCCGCTGTGCAGATCGATGATCGCACCGGGCGCGCGAACGTCGTCCGTTGGGATCCAGCCCTGAGGCCCGGGACGGGCCGCCAGTCGAGACACGCTCATCGCGGTGCACTCGATGTGCCAACCCGGATAGCCCCAGCCCCACGGGCTCTCCCACTTCATGATGTGCGAGGGTTCTTCCTTCCACAGGAGAAAGTCCGCCGGGTGCCGCTTGGACGCCTGGTTCTCGGCATTGACCCGCCCGCCCTCGCCCTCGCGCAGGCTGTCCAGCGTGTTCCCCGACAGCCGCCCGTACGCCGGGAACGACGTGACGTCGAAATAGACCACCCGCCGACCGGGCTCGCCCACCACATAAGCGCACCCACGCGCCACAAGCCTCGACACCGCCTCGATCATCCCTGGGATGTGCTCCGTCGCGCGGGGCATCAGGGTCGGGTCGGTCTCGGCCTGGATCGCCAGCTTCAGCCCAAGCCGACGCGCATCCTCCTTGAACCGCTCCTCGTAGAACCGCGCGATCTGGTACGGGTTGTTCGGGTCTACCTCGACCCCCGCCGGCAGCTTCCCGCTCTTCTTCGCTTCCGCCAGCCTTCTTCCCGCGACGGCCATCCGGTCCTCACCGTGCTCGCCACCCTCCGAATCATCCGTCATGTGCCCAACGTCCGTGATGTTCATCACGTGCGTGACCACCCTGGGCCCCCGATGCACAGCGCCCGTGCCGGTCGAGACTTCGCAGAACCCGCTCTCCACGAACCGACGCAAGACATCGGCCGCCAGGAACGAACGAAAGTTCCCGATATGCGCATCGTCATACACCGTCGGCCCGCACGTATAAAACGTCACGTGCGAAGAATCGGCCGGAACGAACGGCTCCGCTCGTTTCGTGAGCGTGTTGTACAGGGTCAGCGGCATCGTGCCTGCATGGTAGGACGCGGGACTCAGGCCCCCTGACCCGCCTCGTGCGTCGGCACCGCCGCCTCGTCCGCGTCCCGGTGCGTCAGCTTCACACGCGTCACCCGGGTCGGTTCGGCCTCCAACACCGTGATCTCCACCGGGCCGTGCTGGAACGTCTCACCCGCAGGCGGGATCCGCCCGAGCGTCAGCGTCACAAACCCCCCCACCGTGTCGTATTCCTCGCTCTCGGGAAGCTCGATCCCAAGAGCCCGCAGCTCGTCATTGACATCCTTGATGTACGCCCGGGCGTCGACCACCGCCTCGCCCTTGGCACTGTCCACCTCGACATCCTCGACCTCGCCGCCGGGTGTCTCGTACTCGTCCTGGATGTCCCCGAAGACCTCCTCGATGATGTCTTCGATCGTCACAAGCCCGGCCGTGCCGCCGAACTCGTCGGCAACGATCGCGATGTGCACCCGCTTTTGCAGCAGCTCGCCCAGCAGCTCGCGGACCGTCTTGGTTTCCGGCACAAAGAGCGCCGGCCGAAGGATCTGCCTCAGGTTGAACGTCCGACCGCCGCGGCTGCCGTCCCCCGCGAGCCAGCGCATCAGGTCCTTGACGTAGAAAATCCCCACCACGCGGTCGATCGTGCCCTCGTACACCGGGATGCGGCTGTGTCCCCCGGCGCGGATCATCGCCGTCACCTTTCCCAGCTCGTTGGTCAGTTCCATCGACTCCATCTCGGTCCGCGGGGTCATGATCTGCGCCACCGTCGTCTCGCGGAACCGCACCACCGCCTCGATCATGTCCCGTTCCGACTCGTCGAATCGCCCTTCCTGCCGCCCCTCCTCCACCACCGACAGCACTTCCTCCTTGATCTCCTCCGCATCGTCCTGCGTCTGCCCGCTCAACCGACGCACCACCTCGTCAAAGAACCGGGCCACCGCCTGCACCGGCGTGGTGATCGCGTGCACAAAGCGGATCAGCGGCGCGAACGTGTACACCGCCAGCTCGCCCGCGTGCCGCGCCACGCTCGACGGGATCACCTGCCCGAACAGCCAGACCGTCAGCGCCGCCACCGGCACCCCGATCACCACCTCGATCCACCCCGGCTGATCCGCCCCTCGAAGATGGGTGACCCACAGCGTCGTTGCCACCGCCGCCAACGCGTTGCACCCGATCCTGAGCAGAGCAACCGACTGCGCGTGCCCCGTCAGATCCTCCAGGATGACCCGCAGGTGCCGGTCCTTCCTCACCCGGCCACGCTGGGCCGCGATCTCCTCGATCGCCGGACGCGATAGGTCCGAGAGCGCATGCACCAGCGACGACAGCACGCCTCCCAGCGCGACCGACAGCAAGGCGATCCAAATCCACCACTCGCCCATCACGCCTCACCCCCGGCCACCGGCCTGGCATACACCACGCCCACACCGATCGCCGACAACACCGCATCCTCCGCGCGGTGCATCCGCAACGCCGCCTCTTCCGAGTGGTCGTCGTGCCCAAGACAATGCAGCAACCCGTGCACCGCGTAGAGCAAAAGCTCCTTCGCCGGCTCGTGCCCGCGCTGCCCGGACTGACGCTCCGCTTCGTCCAGACAAACCACTAGGTCAAGGTCCATCGGGCCCACCCCAAGGTCCCGCAGGTCAAAGGTCAGCACGTCCGTCGTCCCGGGAACCCCGCTGTGGGTCGCGTGCAGGTCGCTCATCACCGCGTCGGCCACCACCCTGATCCGAACTTCCCCCGACACACCCAATTCCCGACACGCCTCCCCCATCCGTGAACCCAACCAGCCGACCAACTCGGGCCCGCAGCGCCCGGTGCTGTCGACCACGTCGACCACCGCCGGCCCTTGCCCGCTCCCACACCCTCCCCCGCAGCATGTGCATCCCGAATCGGTCATGTCCCTTCCACGATCCCACCCGCCAACGCCTCGTCGGCCAAGGAGGATGGTACGGGATCCCGGCCAGCCGGCCTAGCGCCACCGCGGGTTTCTCACTTTTTGTTTGCGTTGTGTTATGCTAGCAAAATACAATCATCCGACACCACTCAACCAAAGACCCGCAACACACCGCCCAATATGGTGATTTTTGTCGGACGGTCGTTGGTACCGAGACCGCCCGCTGGTTCGCCATCCAGTTGAAGGGGCGTGGCCTCCTCGCGGCCGAAGACCGATGCCGCGCGAGCCGTCCAGGACAGGCATCCATCGGGCCGATCCGTGCAGAGCCAGAGGCGTGCGGCCCAGCACACCACATCGACACCCGACTCGCACGGGAAGAAGACCACATCGAGTCGGCCGTCGTCCGTGCGTGCTCCTCGTCCCGGGTCGAGGCGCGCGGCGTACTGGGGGCTGTTGGCGACGACCAGGAGGCCCCGCCGATTGTCCAGCACCCGGCACCCATCTACCTCAAGGGAGATCCGCGCCAGTCGTGGGTGCCCGAACTCGGCGAGCACAGGTCGCAGGTAGCTCCAATGCGAGATCGCTCCCCCGCGACGCCGACTGAGACGCTCGATGACCCCGGCGTCGGGCCCGACGCTGGCCATTAGCGCGAACAATCGTCCGTCGCACATGCCAAGGTCAGTCCGAATGGGTGGACGATCGAGCGCCTGAACCACCGCGGCGGGGTGTGCCGACATCCGAAAGTGCCGGGCGAACAGATTTTCCGTCCCCGCGGGCACGTGATAGACCCCCGCCCCCGAGGCCGCCGCCGCCGGCAAGGCCCGGTGCAACGTCCCATCTCCGCCAACCACCACCAGCGCGTCGCCGATCTCCGTGGCGTGGAGTGTCGGTCCCGGCTCGCCGCTCGGGAGGTGCGTGGATCGAACGGCAACGTCGTGCCCGGCCCGCCGCAACCCTTCGACCACCGCCCCGCCCAGGGTCGCTGCTCGCCCGCGCCCCGACGCCGGATTGATCAGCACGGTGACGTTCACGCCCGAGCGTAGCCCGCGGGCCGTGGCGCGGTACGCTACGGGATATGAACCGCCACCGACCACGTTTGTTCGCTGCCACGATGGGCTTGCTTGCTCTCTCCCTCGCGGCCGGGTGCTCCTCCGGACCAACCGAGGAAGAGATCGCGCGTCAGCAACTCGACCTGAGCCAGGCCCGGCTCGCGGTTGACGGCCTTCTGACCACGATGCACGCCGCCGCCGCCGAGGCCGACCTCGCCGAGTACATGGGCTGCTTCGCCGCCGACGCGATTTTCTTTGGGACCGACGCGAAAGAACGCTGGAACATGAGCGAGTTCGAGCGATATTGCCGCTACTACTTCGAGCAGGGCAAAGGCTGGACCTACACCCTCCTCCCAGGCCGCCGCAATGTGTATCTCAACCAGGACGCTGACTCGGCCTGGTTTGATGAGATGTTGGAACACGAGAAGTACGGCGTTTGCCGGGGCACCGGGGCCGCCCGCCGCGTCGCTGGGAAGTGGCAGATCGTGCAATACCACCTCACGATCCCCGTGCCCAACGAGCTGGCGCCCCGCGTCGTACAGATGATCCGCGAAACCGGCACCAAGCCCTGAACCCGGAGGATCGGCCGATGAAGCCCCGCGAGTTCCCCAACCTCGTGGTCTTCGACCACCCGCTGATCCAGCACAAACTCAGCCACATGCGGGACCGAACCACCGGCTTCCGCCCCTTCCGCGCGCTGCTCTACCAGATCGCCGGGCTGATGGTCTTCGAGGCCACCCGATCCTTCCCCACCCGCGCCGTGGAGGTCGATACCCCGATCGAACGCACCCTCTCCAAGCGCCTCGAGGGCACCATCACCGTCGTGCCGGTGCTTCGCTCCGGGCTCGGCATGACCGAGGGCATCCTGGAGATGATGCCCGAAGCCCGCGTCGGACACCTCGGGCTCGCCCGCGACGAAGAGACCCTCGAGCCGGTCGTCTACCTGCGCAAACTCCCCAAAGACCTCTCGCAAGGCCCGGTCATCCTCGTCGATCCGATGCTCGCCACCGGCGGCTCGGCCGTCGAGGCCATCCGCATCCTCAAGAATGCGGGCGCCACCGACATCCGCATGATGTCGCTCGTCGCCGCCCCGGAAGGCGTCGCCCGTCTGCTCCAGGAGCACCCCGAGGTGCCCATCTACACCGCCGCCCTCGACCGCCAACTCAACGATCGCGGGTTTATCTGCCCCGGACTGGGCGACGCGGGCGACCGGATGTACGGCACGGTCACCTGAGCCGGCCCCAGAGCCGGCCTTAGAGCCGGTTCGACGCGAGAATCGCCGCTCCGAAAATCCCCGCCGTGTCTTCGAGCTGGCTCGCCACGATCTTCACCTGCTTGCACCGCTCGGGGAAGGCGAAGTGCTTCACGGCCCGCTCGACCTTCTCGACGAAGGGGCGTCCGACCGCCTCGGTCAGGCCCCCGCCCAGCACCACGCGCTCCAGCGAGAGCAGCGTGACCACCCCGGCGATCTCGATCCCGAGCAATTCCGCCGCGTGGTCGATCACCTCGGTCACCACCTCGTCGCCCACCTCGTACGCCTTGGCGACCATCTTGCTCTTGATGTCGTCGTAATTGCCCTCGCAGAGCTCGGTGATCTTGCTCTTGCGGTTGGCCTTGACGAGCCGGACGATCTGGTCGACCACCGCCGTGCGCGAGCAGTTGTGCTCCAGGCTGCGGTGTCCGGGCGGGTTGTTGGGCAGGGCGATCACGTGCCCGATCTCGCCCGCCGTCATGAAGTGCCCGTAGTAGAGCTCGCCGTTGAGGACCAGCCCGCCGCCGATCCCCGTGCCGACCCACACCCCGAGCATGTTCCGCGACCCCTTGCCCGACCCGAGCTGGTGCTCGCCCCAGACCGCGACGTTGACATCGTTGTCGAGAAAGACCGGGATCCCGAATCGCTTGGTCATCACCTCCGCGAGCGGGTAGTTCTTCCAGCGCAGATTGACCGCTTCGAGCACGATCCCCGTGCCCGGATCGACCGCCCCGGGCGCACCGATCCCCACACACGACACGTCTTTGATCGTCAGCTTCGCGGCCGCTAGCGCTTCGTGCACGCCCTCGACAAGCCGATCGAGCACCGCCGCCGCCCCATCCGCGGCCTTGGTCTTCTTCTTCGCCTGGCCCAGCATCTTCATGTCGCTGCCGACCACGCCGATCTGCATGTTCGTCCCACCCAGATCGATCCCTACCGCCGGTTTGTTGCTCTTGGCCATAACGACGATCGCTCCTGCTTGTCCCCGCGAACCCACCGCTCCACGCGGGGGCAAGGATAGCGGGCGACACGACAGTCTCGGGCGGCGATCCGCCCCGCTTCGCCCGGCCTTAATCCCCCAACCACCATCGGATCAAGCCCGCGAAGACCTGTGCGAATCCGGCGGAAGGATCTTGCCCGGGCTTCGAGAAGCCGTGGTCCTCGCCCTCTCGCCGATCCACCACCACATCACGCCCCGCCGCGACCAGCGTTGCCCGCGTCAATTCGGCCGATTCGGGGGGCACGGCCCGGTCGTTGGTCCCATAGGCGAGATACACCCGCGCGGCCGAGGCCTTGAGACTCTCCAGCGGGCTGGTCCGGATAAAGCTCGACCAGCGCCGGTACGGATGCCCCCAGGCCATGAGGTCGATGCGGTCCGGGTCCTGCTCGATCCGGGCCCAGGTGGAGTACACGTCGTCGATCGCCTGCTCAGGATTCGCCGAGCCGAACTGTCCCCTTGATGCCAGCATGGCGAGATCGAAAAGCTGCGTGGGCCCTCCGCCCGAAAGCAGCCCGACGAACCCAACGTCCGGGCACGCCCGCGCGAGATGCGCCGCCATGTCCGCGCCTTCGCTGTGCCCCGCGATGAGCACGTTCGAGGCGTCGATGCCCGGGAGCGTGCGCGCTGCATCGAGCGCGGCCCGCAGTGCCACCGTCCATCGCTCCGCCGTGTGCTCGCGCCGGAAGACCTCGGTTGTTCCCTCGGCCGAGCCCGGCTGGGCCGGCGCGTCGAGGAACGTCACCCCGGGCTTCTCCACGCACATGACGCGGAACCGTCCCTTCGCCTCACGCAGCAGCAGATTCTGCAGCCCGCCACCGATCCGTCCATCCGGGGCTTTCTGAAAGAGCGACGACGCGCCCGAGCCCTGCACGAACAATGCCAATGGAAGGTTCTTGCCGGGCTGCCCGTCGGACGACGTGGGGGGCGGCGCGGGGGGCGTAGACACATAAAACTCAATCTCTCGCCCAAACTCGTCCTTCACCGTGTACCGATCGAACGGCACCCCAAGATCCTTCGCCGTCGCCACCGGCGTGGGGTTGAAAGCCCGAGCAAGCACATCCACCCCGGCCCCAACGCCCTCTCCGACCGACGACGCGGCCTGCGACCACGCCTGCGCGGGCACCGCCTCCACCGCCACCTTGGCAAGCAACGCGACGACAAGGGCGGCCGGAACCGCCAACAGAGATCCAACACCGGAGAGCTTGGATGACGAGCGCATGATCGCAAGATGCGCCGCGGAGCCCTTTCCGTCGGGCCCGCGCCCCCACCCCCTACCCTTCCGCCCCATGAGCACCAAGCCCCGCATTCTCACCGGCGACACCCCCACCTCCACCGGGCTCCACCTCGGGCACTTCGTCGGCTCGCTCGAAAATCGCCTGCGACTCCAGGATCAGTACGACTGCTACTTCCTGATCGCCAACGTCCATGCCTTCACCACCCTTGCCGAGAAGCCCGCGGATATCCGGGCCAACACACTCGGGATCGTCAAGGACTGGCTCGCGGTGGGGCTTGATCCCGATCGCTCGACCTTCGTGCTGCAGAGCGAGATCCCCGCGATCGCCGAGCTGACCTTCCTCTTCGCGATGCTGATCCCGTTCAACAAGGTCATGCGCAACCCGACCCTCAAGACCGAGATCGACAGCAAGGGTCTCGGCGACTCGTACCCCTTCGGATTCCCCATGTATGCCGTCGGACAGTGCGCCGACATCCTCGCCTTCCGCCCCGAACTCGTCCCCGTCGGCGAAGACCAGGAAGCGCACATCGAGATGTGCCGCGACGTCGCCCTCAAGTTCAACCAGGTCTACTGCGGCGTCAACAACCGCACCCCCCCCGAACGCCACCACCTCGAGGGCGGCACCTTCCCCATCCCCGCCGCCAAGCTCGGCCGCGTCGCTCGCCTCACCGGGACCGACGGCATTCAGAAGATGTCCAAGAGCTTGGGCAACGCCATCTTCCTGTACGACGACGAGAAGACCGTCCAGAAGAAGATCAACAAGATCACCGTGCTCCCCGATGCCGCCACGGGTCTTGTGCCGCAAAGCCACGTGCTGCTGCAGTACTGCGACGCGTTCTTGCCCGAGGCGCGGGCGAAGGAGATCCGCGCGATGTACGCCGCCGGGGGCGAGATCATGCACGGGCACATCAAGGCCGAACTGGGCGCGGCGGTCAACACCCTGTTGAACCCCATGCGCCAGCGTCGCGCCACGCTCGAGACCCCCGAAGGTGAGGCCCGGGTTCTGGAGGTCATCCGTCAGGGCGTCCGCAAGGCGAACAGCGTCGCCGAAGAGACACTCGCCCTGGCGAAGAAGGCGATGAAATTGGACTTCGTCAGCCGTTCAATCCACTGAAACGCTCGGCCTGATCAGCCGAATACACCACGCCGCATCCTCCCGCTCGGGGGACGGGTATACCATCGGCGAACCCCGTGTTCGGGGTCTCTCAGACAAGGAACCACGCCATGACGACGTTGACGACCCGCCTCCGCCTGTCCGCCGCCCTGACGACCTGTCTTTTGGCCGGCTCGGCCCTGGCCGACCTTCCCGCCGCCCTCGATCGGGCCCCCAAGGGCGCGGTCGTGACGATCGGCGTCCGCAACATCGCCAACGTCCAGACCCGCCTGGAGACCATCCTGAAGAAGTTCGACGCCCCCGTCGAGATGATGATGGGCGAGCTGTCGGTTGTTCTTGACGCTGAGGGATTCAACAAGCAGGGCTCGCTGGCCTTCGTGATGCTCGGCGACGCCGCCAAGGACGACTTTGATCCCGAGAACGCGGTCATGATCGTCCCCGTGACGGACTTTGCCGCCTTCGCCAAGTCGATGGGAGGCGAGGTCAAGGACAAGATGGCCGCCCTCGACAACATGGGCGAGGGGCTGCTCGCCAAGGACATCGGCGGCGGGTACGTCGCCATGGGTCCCGAGGCCTCGGTCAAGGCGTTCGATGCCCCCTCGGGCCAGCTCGCCTCTCACAAGACCGCCCTGGGCACGAGCGCTTCCTTCGCCGACTCGGCCGACATCGTCCTCATCAGCAACCTCACCCCGCTCAACTCGATGCTCGTCGAGCAGTTCTCGGGGATGAAGGAGCAGATGGGCATGTTCGCGGCCGCGGGCGGCGGCAACCCCAAAATGGAGAAGGGGATGCAGGCCGTCCAGGAAGTCATGGAAGCCATGGCCCGTGACATCGAAACCGGCGCCGTCGGCATCAGCATGACCAACGGCGGGGTCTCGCTCGACTTTGCCGCCCAGTTCCGCGGCGACTCGGCGTCGGCCAAGCTCTTCCAGAGCGACGCCACCGTCGGCGGGCTCATCTCGAGCCTGCCCAACATCCCCTTCATGTTCGCCGGCGCCATGGACATGTCCAACCCCACCATCCGCGCCATCATCAAGTGGTCCGGCGAGATGCAGCAGATGGGCGGCGAACAGCCCGCCCTCGCCGGCCTCAACTCCATGGCCCTCAAGACCGTCGACAAGGTCAAGGGCCAGGCCTTCATCATGGGAACCACCCCCGCGATGTTCCAGACCGGACTCTTCGCCAACACCCTCACCTACATGCAGACCTCCGACCCCGCGGGGATCATCGCCGCCTACCGCGAGGGCATCGAGAAGACCAACGGCACCGAGGTTGAGGGCATCAAGTACGCCACCTCCTACAAGGCCGGCGCCGTCGAATCCGCCGGCCGCAAGGCCGACCAGTGGTCCATGAAGATGGACGTTGACCCCAACTCCGACGCCGCCATGGCGATCCAGCAGGCCATGATGATGTTCACCGGGCAGAGCGGCGAACTCGGCGGGTACATCCTCGCCTCCGACAAGGGCGTCATCAGCACCATGAGCCCCAACCAGGAACTGCTCACCAAGGCCATCGAAGCCTCGCAGGGCAAGGGCACGCTCGGCGAGGACCCCGGCATCAAGAGCGTCGCCGCCAACCTCCCCGCCAACCGCTCCTTCGAGATGTACCTGGGGCTCAAGGGCGTCGCCGACACCGCCTCCAGCGTCATGCAGATGTTCGCCATGCCCATGCCCTTCGAGGTTGCCGACAACATGCCCCCCATCGGCATGGCCGGAACCATGACCGGCGGCGGCGTCTCCTTCCGCACCTACGTTCCGATGCAGGTGATCGACGGCATCGCCGATGCCATGAAGAAGCTCGAGCAGGGCGAAGCCCCCGCCGACAACGCGCAGCCCG
>DDSG01000090.1:21976-22193 GCA_002343325.1 Phycisphaerales bacterium UBA2396
CCCCCGCCGACAACGCGCAGCCCGAGGAAGATCGCCGCAAGCCCCGCTTCTGATCACGCCTCTCTCATACGAAACCACCCGAGGCCCGCGGCAGACGCCGTGGGCCTCCTTTGTTTCCACATTCCACTCGTTCGACTACTTCGCCCGCTCCAGCGCGTCGTTGATGCCGCCGGGCAGGATCTGCTCGGCGTTGAGCAGCAGCCGAAGCAGGTCCGCC
>DDSG01000090.1:22500-22819 GCA_002343325.1 Phycisphaerales bacterium UBA2396
GCGTCGCCGATCGCCCGATCATCCCCCGCCGCGGCGAAGCCGACTCGGCCTGGCTCGCGCGAGGCTGCCCGCCAGCCTGCAGACCGCGATCCCCCTCGACCACAACACCAGCGCCCGGATACACCAGCACGAACGACCCGTCGTCCAGATATTCTCGCCGGGGCTGTGGCTCGGCGGGATTCGCCTCACGCCCCGCCTCGCGACGGGCCGCCGCCCACTCGCCGCCGGTCAGGCCCCCGTCCAGCACATAGGAAGAGCGCCGAGTAGGGGAAAAAAGTAGATATCCTTGGTGGCCGTGTCATTTAAAAAAAAAACATAA
>DDSG01000075.1 GCA_002343325.1 Phycisphaerales bacterium UBA2396
CCCACGGGGGGGGGGGCGGGGGGGCGCCGGCGGCGGGGCGGGGGGAGGGGGAGCGGATCCGGGAGATCACCGAGAGGTGCCGCGAGGCCTGGGATGGGGCAGGGGGTGGTCACGTCGCTCGGGGTGGGGTTGCGGTGGGGAGGCTTGGCTTAGTCGTCGCCTCGGCGGAAGATCGCGACGACGTCCTCGACGGGGATGACGTAGAGCCGGTTATCGCCCTCAAAGTCGACCGGGATGCCGTGCTTGGGGTTGAAGAGCACGCGGTCGTACTTTTTGATGGGATAGTCGGCGTTGCGGTCGACCTCGGCGGAGACGGCGACGATGCGTCCGGTCAGGGTGGGGATTTCGATCTTGTCGGGGAGGTGAATCCCGGTCTTGGTGCGCTTTTTGTCCTCGTCCTTGCGGATCAGGACGCGCTTGCCCACGGGCTCGACGGTTTCGAGGGAGCCCTCCGCCTTCTTGCTCTTGGGGGTCTCTGACGACATGCCGGACTGTACGGGGCTCCCCGGATCCTCGTCGGGCGGTGTATCCTCAGGCATGATCGATCCCGCCGGGCTGCTCCGCGGCCTCATCAAAGACGTTTCCGACTTCCCCAAGCCCGGCATTGTCTTCAAGGACTTCACGCCGCTGCTGAGCGATCCGCGTGCGTTGGCGCTGGCGGTTGAGTTGATGGCGAGCCCGTTCCGCGGGATGGGGGTTGAGCTGGTGGTGGGCGCGGAGAGCCGCGGGTTTATCTTCGGCACGGCGATCGCGCAGGCGCTGTCGACGGGGTTTGTGCCGGTGCGTAAGCCCGGGAAGCTGCCCCGGAAGGTGCGGAGCGTGGCGTACCAGTTGGAGTACGGGCAGGATCGGCTCGAAGTGCACGAGGACGCGATCCGCAAGGGGCAGCGGGTGCTGCTGGTGGACGATCTGCTGGCGACGGGTGGGACGCTCGATGCGTGCGGGGAGCTGGCGGTGCAGTCGGGCGCGTCGATCGTGGGGATGACTGTGCTGATCGAGCTGGTGGGGCTGTCCGGGCGGGAGAAGCTGCGGCGGTTCGGGCCGGTGCACACCGTGCTGACGTACTGAGCTCACGGGAAGAGGTGGGTGGTGAAGGGGAGGCGAGCGCCCGGAGAAGCCGTGCGCGCGGTGCCGGGTGTGGTGTGTGTTGGGGAAAAGCACAACGGCCCGCCGGGAGTTCCCGACGGGCCGTTGGTTTCAAGCTGTCATCCGAACCAAGAGGCTTTGGCCTCGAGGTGGAGGATTAGCGGCTGCGGCGGCGACCGGCGACCAGCCCGCCCAGGCCGACGAGCGCCAGGGTGGCGGGCGTCGGGATCACGTTGATGGCGGCGCCATCGATCGAGACGTTCTGGGTGTTGGTCGGACGGGTGGAGTTGGCCGTGGCGTAGAGACCCACGACGCCGCCCTTGAGCTGATCGAGGGGCGAGGAGAGGTTGATCGTGCGGACCGAACCGTCAGCGCCCAGGGTGATCGTGAAGCGGTAGACGAGGGCGGGGTTGTCGGTCTTGAAGGCGGGGCCCGCGGAGACCGGGTCACGCTGCGTGCTGGCGATACCGGCGTTCACGCTGTTGCCAGCGTCGTTGGCCGCGTCGATGCGGAACGAGCTGCCGGAGGTGTAGACCTGCTGCGTGGCGGCGCCGAAGTTGAAGCCAGCCTGACGGCCGTTGTCGCCGCCCGTGATGGAGACCGAGTCACCGGCAGCCAGGTTGTTGCCCTGGATGTTGTACACCGCGCCACCGAAGCCGTAGGCGTCGGTGAAGCCGATGAACATGGCGGCCTGGACGGTCGCGCCGGGGAGGACGTCAACGCTGTTGACCCAGCTCTCGCCGTTCCAGACCTTGAGGTCGAGGGTGGCGGTCTGCGCCTGAGCGCCAGCAGCGATACCAGCCAGAGCAACGAAACCAGCAATCATCTTCTTCATAACTATCTCCTCACACTTCTTCAGGATGACCCGAAACCGGAGTTCTGTGAGAACGAACGACTCGTTCCTGACCCGTGTCAAACATGCCCCACGCTGTGGGTTTTGCCACCCGTTTTGCAGATTGGGCCGCATTTTTCGATTTTGACGGCGGTTTCGCCCACCAAGATCGGTGCATGTTCGGTCTGCACGTAATCGTTATTGGACTTTCCGTGGCCAAGTATGGCCGAAAATGGTGGATTGAAGCCTGGCCACGCCATACCTAGCCCTGTGGAGCCATTCGGCGATCGACACGAAAAAACCACCCTTGTGGGTGGTTTGTGGGGACCTCGTGGGTTGCGGCGGGGAGCGTGGGTTAGCAGGGGCACTCGGGGCCGGGGGAGCAGAGGGCGTCGTAGGTGTTCATTTTCTTGATGGGTGTGGAGTAGATGTGGAGGGTGATGAGGTCGTGGCCGGGCGCCTGCATGTTGGCGACCTGGTGGATGTCGGCGTCTTCGGCGGCGCAGACGTATCCGGGCGACATCTCGATGGTTTGGGCCGGGCAGATGAGCCCGCTGGGGGTGAGGGTGTAGCGGATTTCGGTGCCGGTGCCTTCGATGACGCGGAAGGCGCAGGAGGAGCCGCGATGATCGTGGATGGGGGTGCAGTGCCCGGAGCGCCAGGTGAGGGCGAGGAGCTCGAAATACGGGGAATGGGCGATGATGTTGCGTTTGTAGGACTTGGTGCCGAAGAGGCAGACGGGCTCGAGATCTTCGCGGGTGACGCTGACGCGTGAGAGGTGTGAGGCGAGGATGGAGAGGTCGGCCCGGGCGGAGATGGAACCGAGATAGCCGATGAGTTCGGCGAGCTTGGGGAAACGCTGCTGGGCTGAGAGGGTGTCGCAGCCCGGTTTACAGTCGATGGTGGCCATGGAGCGTCTCCTGGATGAGCCACGATCCTACCGCGCGGGGTGGCGGCGTTACAACGCGGGCTCAGGCGTTTCGCGTGTGAGGAGCGGGGGAGCGTTCCATCATGCCGGCGGCCCAGGTGTTGCCGACGGGGACGCCGAGGAAGGCACCGGCGAGCCAATCGAGGGGCATGAGGCGTGCGAGGGGGACGAGCTGGACGGGGGCGTTGGAGCCGACCGCCTTGGCGGCCTGGGGGAGGGCGTCGGCGTGGAAATATCGGGCGATGAGGACGCCCAGGACGCCGACGAGGAGGACAGCGACAACGGCGTGGATGAGGCGGGGGGGTTGGCCGCCGAGGCGGTTGGCGGAGGCGAGGTGGGAGGCGGCCCCGGCGGCGATGCCGGCGAGGAGGGCGGCGAAGAGGGATTGGCCGCGGTAGTCCGAGAAGGCGACGATCCAGGCGATGACGGCGGCGGCGGCGGCGGCGGCGAGGAGCGAGCCGACGGCCCAGCCCCAGGAGAGGGAACGAAGCGTGGGGGAGATGCCTGGGGGCGGGGCGATGGCGGGGCCTTGCAGGCCGCCCTCTTCGGCGGCGACTGGGGAAAGCCCCTCGATGATGGCGGCGGCGAGGAGGCCCAGAACGAGGAAGAGGGCGGCTTCGCCGACGAGGCGGTTGGCGGTGAGGATGGGGTCGCCGAGGGTGAAGGCCTGATGGGGCCCGATGGAAGCGAAGGCGGGCCAGGCCAGGACGAGCCCGGCGACGACGAGGCCTCTGCCGCGGCCGAAAAAGCGCCCGGAGGCGAGCCCTGCGGCGAGGGCGAGGAGGATGATGGCGAGTGCGGCGCCCGCGCCGAGGAGTGGGTTGCTGGCGGTGAGTGGGGAGGGGTAGGGTGAGCCGAGCGGCCCGGAGAGGGAGGAGAGCGTCCAGGCGGCGAGAGGGCCCAGGATGAGGAGGGCGGCGAGGGAGTCAAACCACTTGAAGAGCCCGTTGGACATGCGGCGATGATATCGGCCGCTTAGCCCGGGTCCCGTGAGCCGCGGGGGATGAACCATCGGAGGCGGAAGTTGCCTCGCTCAAAGACCATGTCGAAGCCGATGAGGGGGAGCGTTCGAGCGGGGCGGCCGTCGAGTTTGAGGCGGAAGGTGTTGGGCCCGATGGTGGTCAGGAAGAGCCCCGGGGTGAGTTCGCCGGCGGGCATGAAGTCGAAGAGGGCCTGAATGTCGTCGCGTTGGGCCTTGAGGGTGGTGAAGGCCTCGAGGGGGCTGAGCCCGCGCTGGATGAACTCTTGTCTTGTGCGTTCGCTGAGGACATCGCGGACGAAGAGCTCGGGGAGATCTTCGTCGAGGGTGATGACGATGTTTCGCATGAGCTGGCGGGGAGCGCGAGCGAGGAGTTCCTTGGAGCCGTCGGGCTTTTCGACGAGGGTCTTTTCGTCGGGGATGTACTGGATGCCGCCGCGGGAAGGGGGGAGGACGGGCTCCTGCCCTGTGACCGCGTTGGGGAGCCCGGCGAGAGGCGGGTTGTAGGAGACGATGCGTTCTTCGACGCAACCCGGGAGTGCCGCGGCGGCGAGGAGCAGCGAGAGATGGATGGAGCGGGGTTTCATCGTGCCGGGACGGAGTCGGGTGAGGATCGGCCCTTGCGGATGAGATCGTGGACGGCCAGATCGGAGCGTGGTTCCGGAAAGTCGGTTCGTCGGTGGCAGCCACGGGATTCCTCGCGCCAGAGGGCGGAGCGGGCGAGTGCTGCGCCGACGAGGAGCATGTTCTGGACTTCCCACCCGGGGACTTCGTCGAAGATTTTGTCGAGGGTGTAGCGGGCCCAGAAGTCGAGCATGTGGACGCCGTCGCGGAGGCGGGCGCCGGTGCGTTGGAGCCCGACGTTTTTCCACATAGCGGAGCGGAGGCTGGATCGGACGTCGTCGAGGTCCAGCTCGCCGTGGTCGCTGGGTCGGATGTCGGAGACGATGGGGACGGGCGCGGGGCGAGCGGGCGCGAAACCGGGCGGTGCGGCGGAGGAGCCGACCTTCATTTCCTCGGCGGTTCGGCCGGCGATTTCGCCAAGAACGAGCCCTTCGAGGAGCGAGTTGCTGGCGAGGCGATTGGCGCCGTGGAGCCCGCAGGAGGCGGACTCGCCGACGGCGTAGAGCCCGGGAACGTCGGTGCGGGCGGCGAGGTCGGTGCGCACGCCGCCGACCATGTAGTGCGCGGCGGGGTGGACGGGGATGAGGTCTTTGGCGGGGTCGAGGTCGAAGCGGCCGAGGGTGGCGGCGATGCCGGGGAAGCGACCGGCGAAGTTGGGGATGTGGCGGCAATCGAGGCGAACGGAAGAGCCGCCTTGTTTGGCGATCTGAGCGACGATGGCGGCGGCGACGATGTCGCGCGGGGCGAGCTCGGCGAGCGGGTGAACGTCGCGCATGAATCGGTGGCCGCTGTCGTCGAGGAGGTGGGCGCCTTCGCCGCGGACGGCTTCGGAGATGAGGGCGCGGGTGGCGCCGGGGAGGTAGAGGCAGGTGGGGTGGAACTGGACGAAGGCCATGTCGGCGAGGGTGGCGCCGGCGCGGTAGGCGAGCGCGATGCCGTCGGCGGTGGCCTGGGGCGGGTTGGTGGTCTCGCGGAAGACGACGCCCGCGCCGCCGGTGGCGAGGATGGTGGCTTTGGCCCAGATCATCTGGAGGCCGTACTTGGGGTGGTGGGTGATGGCGCCCATGACGGGCGCGCCGACCTCTCGGCTCGGGGTGATGAGGTCGAGGGCGAAGCAGTTCTCGAAGAGGCGGAGGTTGTCGGTGTGACGGACGCGCTCGATGACGACGCGCTGGATCTCTTTGCCTGTGGCGTCGCCTTGGGCGTGGAGGATTCGGGCGGCGGAATGTCCGCCTTCGAGCCCCATGGCGAGCGAGCCGCCGGGGTTTCGATCGAACTCGGCGCCCCAGGCGAGGAGTTCCTCGAGCCTGGGCTTGGCGGCGGAGCAGACGAGTCGGACGGCGGGTTCGTCGCAGAGACCCGCGCCGGCGACGAGGGTGTCGCGGATGTGGTCTTCGACGGTGTCGCTGCCGCCAAGGACGCCGGCGACGCCGCCCTGTGCCCAGGCGGTGTTGGTGTGGCGGAGGTCTCCCTTGGCGAGGAGGATGGTGTCGCCGTGGGCGGCAGCGGCGATGGCGGCGCGGCATCCGGCGACGCCCGCGCCGATCACCAGGGTGTCGGTGAAGATCTGCGGGAGCAGGGACGAACGGAACGGGATGAGGTAGCGACGGTCGTCGAAGATCGCGTCCATGTGGGTGGAGGGTAGTCGTCAGCGGGCGTGCAGCGCGTGGAGCGCGATGCCGGCGGCGACGACCAGATTGAGTGAATCCACGCCGGCGCGCATGGGGATGCGGATGCGGAGGTCGGAAGCCTCGATTACGTCGTCGGGAAGCCCGGGCCCCTCGGCACCGACGAGGAGGGCGACGCGTGCGTTTGCGAGCGACGCGGCGGCCTCGGGTAGGTCGATCGCGCGGGGGTGGGGGGTCAGGGCGGCGACGACCAGCCCGCGTGCACGGAGGCGGTCGATCGTCGCGGGATCGATCGGGCATGCGGCGAAAGGCACGCGGAGCGCGTGACCCATGGAGACGCGGATGACCTTGCGGTAAAGAGGATCGCAGCAGCCTTGCGCGACGAGCAGGCACGATCCTTGCGGGGCGAGGGCCGAGAGCGTACGGAAGAGCCCGCCCATGTTGTCGTAGTTGGAGACACCTTGGGCGACGAGGGCGAGCGGGGCGGTGGCGGCGAGGTCGAAGGGGTCGGTCTGCGGGCCACGCTCGCCCAGCGCGAGTACGCCGCGGTGAAAGTCATAGCCGATGACGCGGTCGATCACGCCGGGCTCGGCGACGAAGATCTGGGCGCTCGGGTTGTTGGCGAGGGCGAGGGGCGCGAGGTGATCCGCCTTGGCGGGTGTGAGGAGAAGGCTTTGGACGCGGAAGGGCGAGGCGAGCAGTTGCCGGACGACGAGTTCGCCCTCGGCGACAAAGAGACGTTCGCGTCGCGGATCGTCGGCGACTTTGAGGGACTGGTAGGGTGCGAGCCGAGGATCGGCGGGGTCGTTGATGCGGTGCATCCGGGGGATCCTCAGGCGATGGTGAGCCTCACGACGGCGAGGGAGGCGAGGCTGATGAGGACCCAGAGCGAGAGGCCCAGGACAAAGGCACGCCACCCGACGGAGGCGAGGGTTTTCTTGGACAGCCCCAGGCCGATGAGGAAGAGGGCAAAGGCCATGCCGTGGGTCGCGGCGGGCTTGATCCAGTCGGTGTGGACGGGGCCGATCTGCGGGAAAAGTGTGCGGACGGCTGAGGCGACCACGAAGAGAAGGACAAAGAGCGGGACGGGCGAGCCGCGGGATGCTTTGCGGTCGCTGGAGCGAGCGAGGGAGAAGCCGATGGCGAGGCAGATGGGTGCGATCCAGAGGGCGCGGGCGAGCTTGACGGCGGTGGCGATGGTCTGCGCGTCGGAGCCTTCGGCGGGCGGGGGGGTGATTTCCTTGAATCGGCCTGAGGCGCCGACGACGGAGGAGACGTCGTGGATGGAGATGGCGCTCCAGACGCCGAACTGCGCGTGGGACATGTGCATGAGGTCGCCGAGCCAGGGGAGGAGGTAAAGCCCGGCGGCGTTGAGGAGGAAGACGACGCCTGTGGCGACGGCGATCTCGGCGGAGGTGGCGCCGATGACGCCGGAAACGGCGGCGATGGCGGACCCGCCGCAGATCGCGGTGCCGGAGGAGAGGAGCGTGGTAATGGGTTTACCGATGCCGAGCATTGAGCCGAGGGCGTATCCGGCGGCGAAGGTGAGCACGATGGTGCCGAAGGCGAAGGCGATGCCGGTGCCTCCGGCGCGGGCGAGCTCGTGGAGGCTCAGGCCAAGCCCGAGCACGACGACGCAAGCCTGCAGAACGAATCGTGAGAGCGACTTGGTCCAGGGGAGGGTCGAGGCGTCGGCGAGCCCGAGCAAGGCGAAGAGCATGCCCAGCGGGAGGGCGTATTCGGGCCTGCCCCAGGGCGAGAGGCAGAGGAGAAGCCCAACGGCGACGCAGGCGAGAGCGGCGGGGGGGCCGAGTTGGCGTGTTGGCGTGGTCACGCGGCGGTTCCGAGGGGCGAGCGGGAGGGCGTCGATGGGGAGGGGGGGTAGCGTACCCTGCGGAAGGTTGGTCGGGCCGAGAAGGCCTGATGAGCCCAGGAGAACGCCCGGATGAATCGCCCCCCGCCCGGCCCGATGCTGCAGCACTTCTCGCTCGACCCGACGCTGACGTTTCTCAATCACGGGTCGTTCGGGGCGACGCCTCGCGTGGTGCAGGCGGCGCAGGACGCGGCGCGGGCGCTGATGGAGAAGGACCCGGTCACGTTCTTCGTCGAGCACCTGTGGCCCGCGATGGACCGCACGCGGGCGGCGATCGGGGCGTTTGTCCACGCCGATCCGGCGTGCATCGCGTCGGTCCCCAACGCGACATTCGGCGTTGCGACGGCGGTCGCGGCGGTTGGGCTCAAGGCGGGGGACGAGATTCTCATCAACGATCACGAGTACCCGGCGTGCATCAACGGGGTGCGCCGCGAGGCGGCGCGGGCGGGCGCCACGGTCGTCACGGCGGAGATTCCGTTCCCGATTCCGTCGGCGAGCGTGGCGGCGGAGGCGATCCTGTCGCGCGTGACGCCGCGCACGCGGGCGGTTCTGATCTCGCACGTGACGTCGTCATCCGGGGCGATCCTGCCGGTCGATCGGCTGGTGCCGGCGCTGCGGGCGAAGGGGATCGAGACGATCGTGGACGGCGCGCACGCGCCGGGCTTCCTGCCAGGGCTTGATGTCGGGGCCCTCGCGCCGACGTACTACGTCGCGAACTGTCACAAGTGGATCTGTTCGCCCAAGGGGTCGGCGTTTCTGTATGTCGATCGGGCCAAGCGGGACGCGGTGCGGCCGCTGGTGCTGTCGAACAACGCGGAGAAGCCCCGCCCGGGACGCGACCAGTTCCTGACGGAGTTTGACTACGTGGGCACGGGGGATGTGACGGCGGCGATGTGCATCCCGGACGCGATCGCGTTCATGGGGGCGCTGCTGCCGGGCGGGTGGGATGAACTGATCCGGCGAAACCACGCGTTGGCCCGCGCGGGGCGAGACCTCTTGTGCGGAGAGCTGGGTGTGTCGCCCGCGGTGCCCGACGAGATGGTGGGGTGCATCAGCACGATCCCGCTGCCCGCGATGAGTGCGGAGGCCGCGGCCCGCCTGGCGCAGAGGCCCACGGCGTATCACGACGCGCTGCAGGATCGGCTGATTTCTCGCTGGCGGATCCAGGTCCCGGTGTGGAGCGTCGCGGGCAAGACGCGGGTCTTCCGCATCAGCGCCCAGGTCTACAACACGATCGATCAGTACGCCTACCTGGCGCACGCGCTCAAGGTCGAGCTCGCCGAGGAACGCCGCGGCTGACAGGCCCCGATGGATTGTGGCGTGGGTGCGTCCAAGGCGAGGTGCGTGTCGAAGTGAAAGGACATCCCCACGCCGAACGGTCGGGAAATCGGCCGCGTCGGGCCTTACTCTCCGAGGAGACGGCGGGCCCGCGAACAGGGTGTGGCGAGGTTTGGTTGGTTCTTGGTTCAGGAGCACCGCATGCGAGGCATCGCCGTCGTCCAAGGCAGGGTCGCCGACCCGATCGAGATTCTTCCCGCGCAGGAGAGTGCGCCCGTGGCCAAGCGTACCGCGAAGACCATGCCCGACGTTCAGAGCTCCCGCGACACGCGCCGGGTGGCGATCGATCGTGTGGGCGTCAAGGACGTGACCTACCCGATCCGCCTGCGCACGCGGGACGGCGGCGAGCAGACGACGGTCGCGAAGATCAACATGTACGTGAGCCTGCCGCACACGAAGAAGGGCACGCACATGAGCCGGTTCCTCGACGTGCTCAACGAGGAGACGGCCGAGCCGATCACGCCCGAGCGGATCCCGGCGATCACGCGTGCGATCAAGAGCCGGCTTGATGCGGACCACGCGCACTTTGAGTGCGAGTTCACGTACTTTATCAAGAAGGCCGCCCCCGTCTCGGGGCGCGTCGGGCTGATGGATTGCCGCGTGCGGTTTGAGTGCACGAGCAACAAGGTTGATGACTTCATCATGACGGTGATGGCCCCGGCGACGAGCCTCTGCCCGTGCAGCAAGGAGATCAGCGCGTACGGGGCGCACAATCAGCGCTGCCACATCGAGGCCGCCGTGCGGTTCAAGGGGATGCTCTGGATCGAGGACCTGGTCACGATGCTCGAGCAGTCGGCGAGCACGCAGGTCTTCGCGGTGCTCAAGCGGCCCGACGAGAAGTGGGTGACGGAGCGGGCGTACGAGAACCCCAAGTTCGTCGAGGACATCGTGCGCGACCTGGCGGTGACGCTCAACGCCGAGAAGCGGATCGTGTGGTACCGGATCAACAGCGAGAACTTCGAGAGCATCCACAACCACAACGCGTACGCGCAGATCGTCCGGGACAAGCGCCGGCGTCGATAACGCTGGCCTTTGGACGGAGTCGGTTGACCATTTGTGATTTCGGCATCGGCATCACGTTGTGCCGGAAGGCGAGTCGATCGCCGATCTCATCAGGCCCTCCAAGTTCGATCGCGCTTGACATCATCCAGCGATTATCGAGACGGCAGGATTCCTGCCGGCGGGTTGGGCCTTCGGGCGGGGGAATCCCGTCCGCATTCCGGGCATCGTTCGAGCCCGCGGAGGTCGTATCCGCAGGCGGCGCACTGCCCGCGTCGGCGTCGGTATGACGATCGGATCACCATCGCCAGTCTGGGCGTGCTGAGCAGGACCGCGCCGCTCGCCGACCAGGCTGCCAGATTGATGAGAAGCGGGGCCCACAGCACGTGCGTCGGAGCGACGACCTGATCGATCGCGATCAAGGACGAGTCGCGGGCCCAGGGCCACGGATCGCGGCTTGGATCACGGCCCCATCGCACGATCGGCCGATCCCCGGGCAGGATCTCAGCGACGGCGATGAAGCATCGCATCGGAAGCCCGACCGCGGAGGTTCGCATCGCAGATCGGATGCCGAGGTTCGGGACGGCCTCGAGGCCCGCCCAAGGGGGCGGGGTCGGGAGTTGCCGTGATTCACTCGGTTGGGAGGGCTGGGGCGGGATTCCAAAGTAATCAGCACGACCGGCGGCTTCGAAGACGCTGTAACTCAACGAACGCTCGAGTCGCCAGACAACGGTGGTGCCGGGAACGGAGTAGATCAGGGCGTCGGGCGAGAGCCGGCGTGAGAAGGGATAGAGAGCGGTCTTGGCGTTCGAGAAAGAACGAGCAAAGCCGAAGACGGCACATCCCAGCGTGAGGCAGACGCCGAAGAGAAGTGAAGCCGCGACGAGCGTGAGCGGAGGGATGCGGGACGCGGAGGTTGAATGCCGCATCACGGATGGATCTGGGGTAGTGGACGTCATGGGGGAGGTCATCCGCACGGGGTGTTCATTGGAGATTCGGGCACAGAATTCTTGCGATCGACTCCATGAAGTTCTAGGAGTAGTCTATTCTAAAGGAGATTCACGATGAACTCACGTTGCCCGTTGCCCGTTGCCCGTTGCCCGTTGCCCGTTGCCCGTTGCCCGTTGCTCCAGATGCAGTGCACTTCTGGTTCTCAGTACGCGTGCGACGCGGTTCTTCCGTTTCATTGAGCCGATGCGGCGAGATGTTCGTTGGAGGTATTCAGCGACTTATGCGTGGGTGATGGCGGGTATGGTCATGGTGTTTGCCATAACCAGCACTGGGGCGATGGCACAGCCGTGGCAGCCGCGAATGACCTTTGCAGATTTTGACGGCGATGGCGAGCTTGACGCTGTCGAGGCTATCACCGTCTGGGACAGCTTGATCTCCGCCGAGTCGGTCGCGAAAGTCACTCTGATGTCCGCTGGAGGTACCACGATTCGACAGCTCAGCGCACCCGTGCCCGGCGTTCTCTTTGGCGACAGTGTGGTGGCGGTTGAAGATGCCGACGAGGATGGGGTTGCGGACGTGCTCGTGACGGCGCCGATGGAGACGACAGCGACGGGCCGCGGACGCGTATATCTGATCTCGGGCGCGACCGGCGCGGTAATCGCATCGGTGATCGGGCCGCAGAACATGATCTTTGGAGCCTCGCTGCGTGCGACACGCAACATCCGCGGCGACGGAAAGACGGATGTGGCTATTGCAGCTCTTGCTGTTGATGCCGCGTACAACGTGCGAGTTGTGTGGCGAGCGTACTCGGGCTCTTCGTTGACTTCTCTGGGATCCGGGCTGACAACTGCGTGCCAGAGCGAATGTGTGATCGGGACGCTCGTGGATGCGAATGCCGACGAAGAGGTGAGTCAGAGCGATGCCGTCGAGATCCTCCTCGCGGAAGGGACCGTCGGTGCAGAGGCCGTGATGACCGACGTGAATGGTGACGGCATCACCGATGTGGTCGATACGCAAGCGGCGTTGCTAGTGTTGGTTCAGCCTGCGCCGGCGTCGTGCCCGTCGCCGCTGCCTACGGCGACGGAGACACTTGTCCGTATGCTGGGCATGCCGATCGACGGCTCGTGCGCGGAACTCGCCTTTGTCGATGTGATTCCTCAAGCGTGGAACACATCGACTTCCAGTTGCGTCATGGTTCAGCCGGCTGGTATAGGTTCGCCCTGCTCGGGGACAGGGTGTTTGTGGAGAGGCGCGATGTCTTGGCGTTACTGGGGCGCGTTCCCGCTGTTGTCGGGGCTTGGGTCGATTCGTGGTGATGGATTTGCGACGGACTCAACGAATTGTGGCTACCATATCCGCGGCTATGGCTCGCTCTCCCTCGGCGGTGGGGGCTTGCTGGGCCGAGCCAGTGCAACGTTGCATTTCAGTGGTTTGGCGGCTAGTTGCCAGTGGCCATTCGATGTCGGCTCTCGAACCCTCGGGGGATACGTTGGAATCGGTGGGATTGGTGCTGGCGGCATGAGCGTATCCCTGTTCTATCCGATGGCTGAGATGGGTCAGTGGGATGTGACCGGAGAGAACCCCCTTGATGGGCCTTCATTCACCGGGGCGGCATTCGGTGCTGGCGCAGTTCAGGGCGAAGTGAAGCACGTTACAAGATGGGGGCCTGGCGTTCTCATCAATCCTGCTCTCCCCCCGATTGTTCCATGCGTACCGTAGGGTTGCTGGCCGAAGGAGATCGCCATGCGAGAGACGATACGGAACGTGCTCGTGCTGTTCCTCGGGCTCATCGTGATGATCTGGCTCGCTTCGTTTGTGCTGATCGATCTGCCGTACGGCAGGGCGGCGCGTGATTCCTGGAGGTCGTTCGAGGCAGTTCGGGGGCCTGCGGATTTCGACAGCGCGGCGTTTCTCACGCTCGGGATCGACGCGACCGCGGACCGTGATGCCATCCGGCGTCGGCTCGATCAGGCCGGATTCGCCATCGATGAGGAGAACGGCTTCTGGATCGAAGCATCGAGGGATTACCGCGACGATGAGGCGAAGCAGAAAGGGCCGGCGTTCCCGACATTCATCCGGCCCGAGAATGGTGCGGCGGTCACCGAGCGACTGAGCTTCTTCCTCCTCAACGAGCGTCCGAGTGTGGTGTTGTATGCTTTCAACTACTCGTACCGAAAGCAGCACATCGATCGTTCTGTCGACATGGAGACGATGACGGTCACGCCCGGGCATGGAGATGGGATATCGCTGTCGGGAAGCCGGATGCATAAGGCGCCCGGCGGGTCTCCCGCGTCGGCCGCGGACAGCGAGCCTGATCCGCGTGATGCGCGGGCTGTGTTTGAAATGGAGCGAGGTTCGGTCGACTTTGAGAGTGCGACATTCCTGACGCTGGGGATCGATGCGAATGCGGATCGTGATCAGGTTCGGAACCGCCTGCTCAACGCCGGCTTCACCATCGAGGAGGAGATGCCCGGATGGTCGATCGCGGTGATTCGAAGATACACCGATGATCAACCGAAGCGAAGCGGATCGGCGGCCGTCTCGGCGAGGCGACCGGGACGCAAGAACGAACTCAGCGAGCGGCTGACGGTCTTCTTCCTCAACAACCGAGCAAATGTCCTGTTGTACTCCTTCACCCATGAGAACACGTATCAATCGGTGATGCGGTCCGTTGATCTGGTGACGATGAAGGTGATGCGAGACCACGAGGCGATGTCGCTGTTCGGAAGCCGGGTTCCGATGGCGCCCGGAGTGCAGAGCGTGCCGGCAGCGGACGAGGGGAAGACGCCGCGCTGAGGGGAATGAGCGGGCATCTCCTCGGCTACACTGGCGTGCCGGGCGGATAGCTCAGCGGCTAGAGCACTCGCCTTACACGCGAGGTGTCCGGGGTTCGAATCCCCGTCTGCCCATTGGCCGGCGGCGTGCGCTGTGGTCGAGAGTGGCGGGGCGAGTGGGGCGGGCGAGTGGAGGCGCAGGGGCCGAGGATGAACTCGCTGGATCTGCTGTACAGCGTCGGGGCGGTGGCGCTGGCGCCGTGGTGGGCGCGGAAGTCGCGTGGCGACTGGCGGTCTCGCTTTGGGCACGCCGAGGTGTTGCCTGCCTCGCGCGGGCGGCGGGTGCTGGTGCACGCGGTGAGCGTGGGTGAGGTCAACGCGTTGCGGGGGCTGGTGCCCAGGCTGGCCGAGCGGTGCGAGGTGGTGGTCTCCGCCGGGACGGACACGGGATTGGCGCGGGCGGCCGAACTGTTCGCCGGGTCGGCGCGGGTCGTGCGGTATCCGCTGGACTTTTCGAGGTGCGTGCGGCGGTTCCTGGACGCTGTGAAGCCCGACGCGGTGGGGCTGGTCGAGCTGGAGCTGTGGCCGAACTTCGTGCGGGAGTGTGTGCGGCGCGGGGTGCCGGTGGGCGTGATCAACGGGCGGCTGAGCGAGCGGTCGTTCCGCGGATATCGGCGCGTGCGGGCGGTGCTCCGCGGGACGTTCGCGTCGCTGCGGTTCGCGGCGGTGCAGGACGAGGAATACCGCGAGCGGTTTGTGGCGATGGGCGTGCCGGCGGAACGGTGCATGGTCACCGGGTCGATGAAGTGGGACGCGGCGAAGATCGAGCGCGAGGTGCCCGGGGCCGAGCAACTGGCGGCGGAGCTGGGGATCGATCGTTCGCGGCCTGTGCTGGTGGCGGGGAGCACGGCGGAGGATGAGGAGGCGTTGCTGCACGCTGCGTGCCCGGCGGGAGTGCAGTTGGTGTGCGCTCCGCGGAAGCCGGAACACTTTGACGAGGCCGCCCGCGCGATGCCCGGGTGTGTGCGCCGCAGCGAACGCCGCCCCGCGCCGCTGGGGACGGGCCGGTTTCTGCTGGACACGATCGGGGAACTGCGCAAGGCGTACGCGCTGGCGGACGTGGTGGTGATGGGGCGGTCGTTCGGGGGGCTGTATGGGTCGGACCCGATCGAGCCGGCGGCGCTGGGCAAGGCGGTGGTGATCGGGCCGGCGGTGAAGGACTTCGCGGTGATCGTGAAGACCCTGGAACGGGCGGGTGGTCTGGTGAGGGCGGATCGAGGCAGACTCGGGGGGGTGTTATCCGAACTTTTTGCGAACAAAGAGCGGCGGGAGACGATTTCAGCGGCGGCGGTTGGGTGTATTCGCGGGCAGATGGGGGCGAGCGAGCGTCATGCGGGGCTGCTGGAAGGGATGGTGACGGGGAAGGTGGAAGCGTGAGGGGTGGGGGGCTAGACTCGTGGCCCGGTCTGACACGGCCGGGAGTCAGTGGAGATACCCGTGGTTCGACTGCGCTTCCAGCGTTATGGCCGTCACAACCGTCCGTTCTACCGCCTTGCGGCGCTCGATGAGCGCACGCGTCGTGACGGTCCGGTGATCGAGACGCTCGGGTGGTACAACCCCTTGGAGCGTGACGCGGGCAAGCAGTTGCAGCTCAACGAGGAGCGGGTGAAGTACTGGCTGTCGGTGGGCGCACAGCCCTCGGACACGGTCGAGGACATCCTCGGGAAGCGTGGGATCGGGAACCTGAAGAAGTGGGACGCGCGTCGGACGAGCCGTCGCGAAGTGATCGACAAGAAGCGTGCGGCGGCGGCGGCCGGCGCGGCGACGGAAGAGAAGAAGGCCTAAGGCCTTCGGACTGAACGGCACGATGAAACAGACCCAGGGGCGGCCCCTGGGTTTTTTCGTGGGTGGTGTCGGGCCGGGAGTGTGCGCGATGGCGATGCGGATCGACATCCTGACGACGTTCCCGGAAATGTTCGGGGTGGAGGCGCCGGCGGCGCTGGGGCTGAGCATTCCTGCGCGGGCTCGGGCGGCGGGTCTGGTGGAGTGGCACGCGACGGACATTCGCGGGTATTCGGGGAACAAGCACCACAAGACGGATGACCGGCCGTTCGGGGGGGGACCCGGGATGGTGATGATGTGCCAGCCTGTGTGGGACGCGGTGCAGGCGGTGGAGGCGATGGACCCGCGGCGTGCGACGCGGATTTTGCTGACGCCGCAGGGGGTGCCGCTTCGGCAGGGGCTGGTGGAGGAGTTGGCGGGCCGGGAGCGGCTTGTGCTGATCGCGGGGCACTATGAAGGGATCGATGAGCGGGTGATCGAGGCGTTATCGCCGATGGAGATCTCGCTGGGGGATTACGTGATTTCGGGGGGGGAGCTGGCGGCGATGGTGCTGATGGACGCGGTGATCCGGCTGTTGCCGGGGGCGCTCGGGCACGAGGGTTCGGCGGCGGCGGACAGCTTTGGGGTTGTTGGGGGGAAGGGCGAAGGTGCGGGGGAGCGGCTGCTGGATTGCCCGCACTACACGAAGCCCAGGGAGTGGATGGGCCGGAGTGTGCCGGAGGTGTTGCTGAGTGGGGACCACGGTCGGATCGCGGCGTGGCGTCTGGAGCAGATGCGTGAGCGGACGCGGGCGAGGCGGCCTGATCTGCTGGGCGGGGGTTGAGCGGGCTGTATGATGCGAGGGAGTGCGCACGGAGGCGGACGCGGATGCTTGGCGAGGCGATCCCGAGGATGTTTCATCGACGGCTGCTGCTGATCGGCGGCGTGACGCTGGGCGTCTTTGGGCTCTTGGCGGGTCGGGCGGCGTGGATGACGGCGGTGGAGGGGGAGGCGTCGCGGGAGCGTGCGGAGGCGAAGCTGGTGTCGCGGGTGTGGACGCCGACGGTTCGAGGGCGGATCCTGGATCGTGCGGGGCGGGTGGTGGCGGAGGATCGCGCGGCGTATGACGTTGGCGTGATGTTTCCGGTGATCGCCGGGGAGTGGTCGCGTGAGCGGGCGACGGAGCGGGCGAGACGGCAGCATCGGGCGGATTGGCCCGGGTGGACGTCGGCGGAGCGAGAGGCGGCGGTTGCGCGGTATCTGCCGGCGTATGCGGCGCACGAGGCGGCGGGGTGGGCGTTGCTGGCACGGACGCTCGGCGCGACGCGTGAGGACATCGATGCACGTCGGGCGGAGGTGGTGGGGCGGGTGCAGCAGAGGCAGGACGCGGTGGCGAGGCAGCGTCGGGAGCGGGAGCTGGCGCGAGCGGCGGAGCGTGGTGAGCCGCTGAGCGCGAAGGAGACTGCGGACATCGAGCGTCGCTCGAACGAGCCGATCGCGGAGCGTGGTCGTTCGCACGTTCTGGTGGCGGGGTTGCGGGATGCGATCGGGATCGAGCTGGATCGGCTGGCGGGAGAGACGGTGGAGTTGGTGGTGTGGCGGAGTGGGGACGGGGCGGAGGTGGTGACGGAGCGTGTGGAGTTGGTGCCGGGGCTTCGCGTGGCGCACAGCGGGGAGCGTGTGTATCCGCTGGAGACGATGACGGTGGATCTGGACACGACGACGCTGCCCGGGCCTTTGCGTGGGGGTGTTCGGCGGGTTGAGGTTGCCGGCGTGGCGACGCAGATCGTGGGGTGGATGCGAGAGGGCGTTCGGACGGAGGATGAGCGCGGGCGGGCGGATCGATTCGAGCGGGACAGCGCTTTTCGCGGGCGTGTGGTGAGCGAGAATGGAGCGGACCGGGGCTTTTATGACTCGAGCGTGATGGAGCAGGTGGGAGCGTCGGGGGTTGAGTCGTCGATGGAGCACGAGCTGCGTGGGCTTCGCGGCGAGCGGATCCGACGGCTGAACACGGGTGAGGTGCGAGTGGTTCCCGCGATGCGCGGGCGGGATGTGACGCTGACACTGGACATGGAATTGCAGGCTCGTGTCCAGGCGATGATGACGCCCGAGGTGGGGTTGGCGGTGGTGCAGCCTTGGAACAAGAGCCCGGAGTTTGTGGCGGGTGCGGACGGGGTGAGGAAGCCGAATCCGGCGTATCGGGCGGAGGGAACGCCTTTGTATGGGGCGGCGGTGGTGCTGGATGTGGATTCGGGCGAGATTCTGGCGATGGTGTCGACGCCGAGCTTTGTGCGGGCTGAGCTGGGCGGGGAGGACTCGCGGGTGTTTTCGGAGGCGGCGGGGCTGCCTTATCTGAATCGAGCGATGGGGAGGCCTTATCCGCCGGGATCGATTGCCAAGGCGTTGATGCTGTGCGGCGCGGGCGAGCGAGGGAAGTACACGCCCGGGGAGCGGATTGACTGCACGGGGCACTTGTATCCGAACCAGCCGAATGCGCTGCGGTGCTGGATTTACAAGAGGGGGCAGGTTTTCGGGCCACCGATGACGCACAATGAGCAGTTGGGGCAGGGTCTGGACGCGGCCGAGGCTCTCATGGTGTCGTGCAACATCTTCTTTTACACGCTCGGGCAGCGGCTTGGGGCGTCGGGTGTGTCGGAGGTGTATCGGGAGTTTGGGGTTGGATCGCGGTGGGACCTTGGGATCGGGCCTGAGTATGCGGGAGCGGTGGGCGCGTCGAAGATGGGGATTCAGGACGGGATCATGATGGCGATCGGGCAGGGTCCTGTGTCGTGGACGCCTTTGCACGCGGCGGATTCGTACGCGACGATCGGTCGGCTTGGGACGAAGATTCGTCCGCGGGCGATTCGGGAGGCGAGTTTGCCGGAGATCACGAGGCTGCCGTTTAATCAGGAGGCGGCGTCGGAGGCGTTGGCGGGGCTTGGGATGGCGGTGAACGCCGAGCTCGGGACGGGTCATCACATCGTGGTGAACGATGAGCGGGTGAAGGTCTTTGATCACGATCCGGCGAAGGTGTGGATCTGGGGGAAGACGGGTACGGCGGCGGGGCTTGAGTTCATCGATCCGGACGGGTCGGGTCCTGATGATCGGGAGCGGGTGGAGGGGGACCACTCGTGGTACGTGATTCTGGTGGGGAAGGCGGAGGAGCGTCGGCCGCGGTACGCGGTGGCGGTGCTGATGGAGTATGCGGGGAGCGGCGGGAAGGTCTCCGGGCCGATCTGCAATCAGATCGTGCACGCGCTGATCGCGGAGGGGTACCTGTGAGCGTGATGGCCGCGGGGATAGCGACGCTCGGGCGAGCGCTGCGGCCGACGAATCCCGGGTGGATCGTGCTGCTGGCGTCGGTGGGGTTGACGGTGCTTGGCGTGGTGTCGATCCAGTCGGCGGGGGCGTTCCGGGTGGACGGGGCGAACGACCAGTTGAGCGTGGCGACGACGCGGCAGTTGGTGTATGTGATGGTGGGGGTGTTGGCGGGGTTGGTGGTGGCGACGCCGCACTATCGGCGGCTGGGTCCGTGGACGCCGGTGCTGGCGGTCGGGACGGTGCTGCTGCTGGTGTTCTTGTTGGTGCCTTGGGTTCCGACGTGGCTGGTGACGCCGAAGAAGGGCGCGCGGGGATGGATCAACTTCGGGGTGTCGGAGTTTCAGCCTGCGGAGATGGCGAAGATCGTGTATGTGCTGGTGATCGCGTGGTATCTGCGGTATCGGACGACGCACCGGCGGTTCTGGGGGCTTGTGCCGATCGGGCTGATGACGATGGTGCCGGTGGGGTTGATCACGCTGCAGCCGGATCTTGGGTCGGCGATGCTGTTTGTGCCGAGCTTGTTCGCGATGCTGGTGGCGGCCGGGGCGAGGTTGCGTCACCTGGTGGTGATTGTGCTGGTGGGGGCGATGGCGGCGCCGCTGGCGTACCCGGTGCTGAGACCTCACCAGAAGGTGCGGCTGGTGGGGTTGTGGAAGCAGTTTGTGGGTGACAGTTCGGGGGATCGGGATATCAACTTTCAGAGCACGGTGGCGCAGACGCTGATCGGTGCGGGGGGGGTAGGTGGGAATGAGGGGGGCAAGAGCCGGGCGTTGCTGCATTTCAACGCGTTGCCGGAGCGGCACAACGACATGATCCCGGCGGTGATCGGGAACCGTTTCGGGCTTTGGGGGTTGCTGGGGTTGCTTGGGTTGTGCGTGCTGTGGGTGTGGGGGGCGTTGCTGGTGGCGGCGGGGACGAACGACCCGTTCGGGCGGTTGGTGTGCGTGGGATTGGCGGGGTTTGTGGGTGTTCAGGCGGCGGTGAACATCGCGATGAACATGGGTCTTGCGCCGATCATCGGGGTGACACTACCCTTTGTGAGCTATGGGGGATCGAGCATGCTGTCGGCGTGGGTGATGACGGGTTTGGTGTTCAACGTTTCGATGCGTCGGCCGGATCCGATGCTGCACCGGGCGTTTGAGTTCTCGGAGGATGATGAGTGAGTGAGACGAAGGGCAAGCCGGGTGCGGGACGGGATGTGCGGGAGGTGCTGCCGACGGTGTTGCCGGCGGCGCTGGCGGCGCCGGAGGGGTTTGTTGAGGCGGCGGCGGGGGTTGGCGTGGAGTTTGATGCGGGGGATGTGGAGAAGCTCGGGGCGTATCTGGCGCTGCTGCTGGCGGCGAATGAGACGATGAACCTGACGGCGTTGACAGAGCCGGCGCAGATGTGGCGGCGGCACATTCTGGACTCGCTGACGCTGGTGGGGATGCTGGCGGATCTGCCGGAGGGGTCGCGGGTGATTGATGTGGGAAGCGGCGGGGGTCTGCCGGGGATCCCGCTGGCGATCTGCATGCCAGGGCTTTCGTTCACGCTACTCGAGGCGACGGGGAAGAAGGCGGCGTTTCTGGAGCGAGCGGCGGGGTTGCTCGGTCTCTCGAACGTGCGCGTGGTGAACGATCGCGCGGAACGGGCGGCGCACGATCGGGGTGATCGTGGGGCGCGGCACATGGGGATGCGGGAGGTGTTCGACGCGGTGACGGCGCGTGCGGTGGGGCGGCTGGCGTCGCTGGTGGAGCTGACGGCGGCGTTCGCGAAGGTTGGGGGGAGGCTGCTGCTGATCAAGGGTGAGCAGGCGGAGGCGGAGGTTGCGGAAGCGGCGGAGGCGCTGCACCAGCTCAAGGTGGTGCATGTGGAGACGATCGAGACGCCGACGGGGAGGGTGGTGGTGTTGGAGAAGCCGAGCGCGACGCCGAGAATCTATCCGAGGCCGAACGGCGAACCGACGTCGAAGCCTCTGGGCGGGAAGGTGGTTCGTGATCGTGGAGAGGGGCGGGGGGGCGGTGCGGCGGGATGAGCCCGGAGCTCGAGGCGATGCTGGGGCCGGGCGGGCTGTTGTCGGAACGGCTCGGGGCGTCGTATGAGTCGAGGCCTGAACAGTCGGCGGCGGCGCGAGCGGTCGAGCGGGCGATGCAGGAGCGTTCGGTGCTGCTGTGCGAGGCGGGGACCGGGGTTGGGAAGAGCTTCGCGTACCTGCTGCCGGCGATGCTGAGGTGCATGGCCGGGGAGACGGTGGTGGTGGCGACGCACACGATCGCGCTGCAGGAGCAGTTGGTTCGCAAGGACATCCCGCTGCTGCGGGAGCTTCTGGATCCGGCGGGCGTGGGGGATGACGAGGACGAGGAGAGCTTTGCGGCTTCGAAGATCCGCCCGGTGCTGGTGAAGGGACGGGGGAACTACGTGAGTATCCGTCGGCTTCGGCTGGCGAGCCAGAGGCAGGACAAGCTGTTCGCCGACCCGGCGGCGCGGCGGAGCCTGCACGTGATCGAAGACTGGGCGATGAAGACGATGGACGGGACGCTGTCGTCGCTGCCCGCGCTGGAGCGGCCCGGGGTGTGGGACCGCGTGGAGAGCGACACAGGAAACTGCATGGGGCGGAAGTGTCCGACGCACGCGATCTGCTTTTACCAGAAGGCCCGTCGGAAGATGGAGCGGGCGAACCTGCTGGTGTGCAACCACGCGCTGTTCTTCAGCGATCTGGCGATGCGGGCGCAGGAGGTCGGGTTCCTGCCGCGGTATGAGCACGTGGTGCTGGATGAGGCGCACGGGATCGAGGACGTGGCGAGCGAGCACTTCGGGGTGTCGCTGACGGAAGGGCGGGTGATGCACCTGCTGACGACGCTGTATTCGACGCGTACGGGGAAGGGGTATCTGCCGAATCTGACGCTGATGTCGGGAGATGCGGGTGCGGTGGAGTCGGCGATGCGTGAGGTGGCGGAGGCGGAGGAGCAGACTCGGCGGTTTTTCGAGTCGGCGCTGGAGCTGATGCCGCGGCGGGGCGCGTTCGGATCGTCGGAGCCTGGCACGGCGAGGTATCGGTCTGCCGGGCTGCTCGATAGCGGTCTGGCGGCGGCGATGACACGGCTTTCGTTGTCGCTGCGGGCGCTGCGGGACGTCGCGAAGCTCGAGGCGGACCAATTTGAGCTCAACGCATACGCGCAGCGCGCGGAGATGGTGGCGCAGGCGGCGGGAACGCTCGCGGATCAGAAGCTGCCGGGGTGCGCGTACTGGGTCGAGGCTGGTGGGGAGTCGGCGCTGTCGGGGAAGGGCCGGCGCGTGGAAGTGGCGTGCGCCCCGGTGGAGGTTGCGCCGCTGCTGCGGGAGCATCTGTTCAAGGGCGAGCACAGCACGATCCTGGCGAGCGCGACGCTGGCGACGCGGGGCGGGCGCGAGGGCGAGAGCGTCGAGCATGCGGAGACGGCGTTCGGGCATGTGATGGGTCGGCTCGGGTGCGACGGGCTCGGAGAGAAGGCGGTGCGGACGCTGCAGGTGGGGAGTCCGTTCGACTACGCGACCCAGGCGGAACTGATCGTGGACGTGCGGGCGGATTCGTCGCGAGATTCGTCGGCGGGTGAGGCGGGGCAAGGGGCGACGACGTACACGGACACTCTGGCCGAATGTGTCGCTGAGCACGTGGAGGCGACGGACGGCGGGGCGTTCGTGCTGTTCACGAGCTTCGCGACCCTCAACGCGGTGGCGAGGCGGCTTCGGCACAGGCTGGATGACCGCCCGATCTATGCGCAGGGGATTGACGGATCACGGGAGGAGATTCTCACCAGATTTCGCGACGATCCGAGGAGTGTTCTGCTCGGGGCGGCGAGTTTCTGGCAGGGTGTGGACGTGCGTGGGCGCGGGCTTCGGAATGTGATCATCACGAAGCTGCCGTTTGATCCGCCGGATCGGCCGCTGACGGAAGCGAGGGGGGAGTTGATCCGAGCGCGCGGGGGAAATCCGTTCATGGAGGACGCGTTGCCCCGGGCGGTGATCCGCTTCAAGCAGGGGTTCGGGCGTCTGATTCGCGGGCGAGACGACCAGGGGCGCGTGGTGGTGCTCGACGGGCGGCTGGTGCGCGCGCGGTATGGAAGGCTGTTCCTGGAGTCCCTGCCGCCGGGCGTGAGGCCTCGCGTGGTGGAGTGATCAGCAGCCTTCTTCGAAGCGTTCGACGAAGAGGGCGAAGTCGAAGCCGTCGACAAACCCATCGCCGTCGAAGTCCGGGTCGCGTCCGGGCGGGCAGCCGTCGCCTTCGAAGCATGCGATGAAGTCGTCAAAGTCGAAGAAGTCGATGAAGCCGTCGAAGTTGAAGTCGGCGATGCAGCCCGGGGCGGTGTAGGTTCCAAAGCCGCCCATGCTGGGAGTGGAGATGAAGCCGGAGGCAGTCCAACTGGACTGATCGGAGGAGCGGAAGCGGTTGATGCCGCCGGAGAAGTGATTGCCGACGAACATCTCGGTGTAGTCGGGGCTGAAGGCCAGGTCGACCGCGGCGGAGGCGACGACGGTCTGATCGAGAGTGAGTGTGCCGTTTTCGGCGAGGCGGAAGCGGAAGACGCGAGAGGCGCTGATGTCGGCGACGTAGACGTGGCGAGCGTCGGGGGCGATGCAGAAGAAGTGAAGGTTGGAGGCGCCGGGGATGGTGAGAGATGCCTGCTCGCTGACGGTGTTGGGTCCCGTGATCTGGAACACGAAGATGCGGTTGGAGGCGGCGGTGGCGTAGAGGAACTGGCCGTTGGGGTGGACGACGATGCCTCGGAAGGGTCGTCCGAGGGCGAAGGACTGGACGAGGGAGGGCTGTCCGGCGGCGTCGAAATGGAAGCGGAAGATGCCGTTGCTGACGCAGGCGGCGTACATGTCGTCGCGTTGGGGGTCGTAGGCGAGTTCGTGGACGCCGATCATTCCGGTGGCGGTGATGTTCTGGACGTAGGTGGCGGTGGTGCCGTCGGGGGAGAGGGTGAAGCGTGAGATGCTTCCGAGCCCGAGGCTGTTGCCGTGTCTGTTTCCGATGAAGAGGTCGTCGGCGGCGCGGAAGGCGACGCCAGCGGGATCGAAGACTTCGGTGGTGGGGAGGTTGGCGAGGTTGGAGGTGGTGCCGCCCGGTCCGTTGACGGCGATGCGGCGTGTGGCCTGCCAGTTCGCGGGGTTGGTGTTGGATCCCGGGGGTGTCACGGTGACGATGAGTTGGAAGGGCTGCGCGAGAGCGGGAGCGCCGAGGAGCAGAGCTGTGGCGATGATGGAGCGTGGCATGTGTCTCATTCCTTCAGGTGCGGGGGCGGAGTTCCTAGGTGCGACCGTGATCAGCAGCCGGACTCGAAAGCGGAGATGAAGTCGTCGAGGTCGAAGAAGTCCGCGAAGCCGTCGCCATTGAAGTCGGCGGTCTGCCCTGGTGGGCATGCGGAGCCTTCAAAGCATGAGACGAAGTCGTCAAAGTCGAAGAAGTCCGGGAAGCCGTCACCGTTGAAGTCGGCGCCGCAGCCGCGGACGAGGAGATGGTCGACGAGGAAGCCGTCGCCGAAGGAGCCTGTGCGGGCGTTGGCGATGCGGAGGGATTCGATGATCGCCTGGTCGGGGGCGTCGAGTCTGAGGAAGCCGTTTCGGCCGCCGGAGATGGCGATACCCTGGACGGAGGCGATGGAGCCGATGTCGCGGTCATTGACGATGACGCGTGCGTTCTCGTCCATTTGCTGGAGGCTCATGCCGACGGAGAAGACGGGGGGGTTGAACGTGAAGAGCATGTCGCCCCAGTTGGCGCCGTTGGCATAAGGCCAGGATTGGTTGTTTCGGCCTGAGACGGCACCGTGTGAGCCGTCCCAAATCCCGTTGTCAAAGGCGTTGCCGTGGGGGTCGTCGGTGATGGGGTTAAAGAGGGTCGGGAGGATGTTGGAAGGGGCTGAAAAGCCCGCGGGCGCGTCCCACCCGATAGCCAGGCGTGGGATGAGTTGGACGTCTTCGAAGTCTTCGAGGAGGGCGCCGGGCATGCCGAGCTCGGCGTTGGAGGCGTTCCACTGGGTTGGGCTGACGCCGACCATGGTGACGGGGGGCTTGGGCGTGGGCGTGAAGGCGACGAAGTCGATGACGAAGCCATCGCCGAACTGGTTGTCGAGGCGGATGCTGGAGATGGTGTCTTGGCCTGTGGCTTCGATGATGGCGTAGCCGCCGCGACCGCTGGAGGCTGGGACCCCGGTGATGGCTCCGAGTTCGCCGAAGGGCGAGCCGTTGACGAACACGATGGTCTGGGCCTCGCGTTGGGCGATGCTGAAGGCGACGAGGCGGACGGGAGGATCGAAGAGGAGCTCGATATCGCCCCAGTTGTTGGCATCGTTGTAGAAGCGTGTCTGGTTCGTGGCGGTGTTGATGAGACCGGCGGCACCTTCCCATTGGGTGTTGAGGAAGGCGGAGCCGAAGGCATCGACCGAAGTGTTGAAGACGCTGGGGAGGGTGGAAGTCGGGCCGTAGGTGCCGTTGCCAGTGATGACGCGGACCTGCAGGCCGGGCGCGAGGGAGGCGTCTTCGAAGTTCTCGACGACGGCATCGCCGAGGCCGAGCTGCCCGTTCTGCGTGAAGCCCCAGCGTGGAAGGGTGATCTGGCGACCTTCGATGCCGGCCAAGAGCGGGCAGGACGCGAGCGAGCACATGAAAAAGGCAGGAACAAATCGATGCAACATGATTCGCCTCCGAACGGAGTATACCGGGGTGTGATTTCTGGTTGGTGTGATATTGAAAGGGAATGCCCCTTCAATGGCGCTGCTGTCGAGTTATGAGACGGAACAATCGGAGGCGGTCGGTCGAGTGGTCAGCAGCCTGACTCGAACGCGGCAACGAACGCGTCAAAGTCGAAGAAGTCGATGAAGCCATCGCCGTCGAAGTCGGCCGAGCGTCCCTGAGGGCAAGCGGAGCCTTCGAAGCATGCGGCGAAGGCGTCGAAGTCGAAGAAGTCGACGAAGCCGTCGTTGTCGAAGTCTGCGGGGCAGATCGGTTCGCCGCGGATGAGGCGGAGCGCGATGGGGGATGTGGGCGCGGTGAAGGTGCCGCTGACGCCCCTGGAGAAGGACTGAAGTCCGGAGAAGCCTTTGTTGACGGAGGCGAAGAAAGCCTGAGGGTCAACGCCTTCGAGGCGGATCCAGAATCGTCCTTCGGGGAGTGTGACGCGGAGCGGGGAGTAGACCCAGTTCACGCGGAAGGTGTTGAAGCGGAGGTTGAAGGGGTCGGAAGTGGCGAGAACTTGGGACTCATCGGGGCGGGTGAAGGTGCCGTTGTCGGGGTAAACGCGGGCGATGAAGCCTGAGCCGTCGTGGTAGTTGACGGTGTAGCCGTCGATGCCGATTGCGCCGATGGTCCATCCCTCGGCGGGCACGTCGAAGGGCTGGAAGATCTGCCACTGGCTCTCGGTGCCGAGAGCTCGGCCGTCGGTGGCGATGGCGTTTGACCCCTGGTCGATGAGCAGGTCGAGCGTCGGGCATGGGTTGGTTTGGCAGGAGTCTGGGACGCCGTTGTTGTCGCAGTCGGGCGCACCGTTGGCGATGTCGATGTCGTCGTGGATGCCGTTGTTGTTGCAGTCGTTGAGAGCCTGCTGGGGCTCGCCTGTGCTGAGGGCGATTCCGACGGGAGATCGCGCGGAGGTGACGAGGAGGGACTTGTTGGAGCCGTCAAGGTCCATGGCCCAGATGGTGTCGGAGAGGTCGTCGGCGTAGTAGAGGCGGCCGGAGGCCAGATCGGCGAGAACGTCGTTGATCCCGCCGGATTGGACGACGCTGATGGAGTTGTCGGCGATGATGGTGAAGTCGGAGCCGTCGAGATTGCTACGAGCGATGTGGTCGGAAATGGTGTCGACATCGGCCCAATAGATGTGTCTGCGGGCGATGTCGAGTGTGATGGCGCGGGCCTGGCTGACGGCGTTGGTGATGACCTTGAGGTTCTGGCCGTTGAGATCGGTGCGGACGATTCGGCCGTCGTCGCCGAAGTAGAGGTGGCCGTTGACGGCATCGACGCGGGGTGGGTGAACGGGGAACTGCCCGGCGGAGGTGAACAAGGTGACGAGGCCCGAGCCGTCGGCGTTCACACGGTGGATGCGGGTATCGGCGGCGAAGAAGATTCGGCCTTGGGCGTCGAGCGAGGCGCCCTTGCCAAAGCCCGCGAAGGTGCGGAGGGTGGTGAGACCGGCGCCGCTGGTGGTGGCGGAGACGACCTCGCTGCCGCTTGCCGAGTCGACCCAGATGAGTCGGCCGCTGGAGGGGCGGTAGGTCAGACCGATGGGGAGCCACTGGGCCGCGGGGAGTGCGAAGAGCTGGCGGCGGTTGGTGCCGTCTGGCCGGACGGCGGACATGACGGCGTTGTTGAACTCGTACTCGGGGAAGAAGATTTCGGTCTGGGCGGTCGCGGTGGTCGCGGCGAGCCCAACGGCGGAAAGCAGGGCGAACGTGCGCATGGTCATTCTCTGATCCTCCGGCGGCAGTGTACCGGAGGATCCCCGGGGGCGTCGCGGAATATGGGGGTGTAGGCCGGGAGGATGTGGTGGCTGGCACGATCTTAAGAGAATGGCCCCTCGCAATGATCGGTATTTGATTGGTATGGAAGGAACCCGGCGAGGGTTGGAGTGTCGGTTTACACTGAATGAAGCGCGGCGTGTCGGTGCTGGAGGCATCGGGCCGGGCGTTCGGGAAGGGATAGGACAGCTATGGCAAGCCTGTGGTCACGCGTCACGCGTCGTTCGGCGGTTGGGATCGGGTTGGCGGCGTTGTCGGTGGGGCTGCTGCCGGTGATCGCCGGGGCGGGGCGTCCGGCGGACAAAATTCTGGTTGGTCATTACGCGTCGATGACGGGGAAGGAAGCGACTTTTGGGCAGTCGACGGACAACGGGCTTCGGCTTGCGATCGACGAGATCAACGCGGCGGGGGGGATCAACGGGAAGAAGATCGAGATCATCACCTACGACACAAAGGGCGAGTCGGCGGAGGCCGGCAAGGCGGTGACCCGGCTGATCACGCAGGACAAGGTGGTGGCGGTGATTGGAGAGGTGGCGAGCGGGCTTTCGATCGCGGGTGGCGCGGTGTGCCAGCAGTATCAGGTGCCGATGATCTCTCCTTCGAGCACGAACCCGCGTGTGACGATGGGCAGGGACTTTGTGTTCCGCGTGTGCTTTATCGATCCGTTCCAGGGGTTCGTCGTGGCGAAGTTCGCAAGGGAGAACCTCAAGGCGGCGTCGGCGGCGATTCTGTACGACCAGTCTGCGCCGTACTCGAAGGGGCTTCGCGACGAGTTCAAGAAGAACTTCGAGAAGATGGGCGGGAAGGTCGTGGCGGATCAGGCGTACAACGCGGGCGACCAGGATTTCTCGGCGCAGCTTGCGACGATCCGTTCGGGGAGCCCGGACGTGATCTTTGTGCCCGGGTACTACACGGAAGCGGGGAACATCGCGATCCAGGCGAGGAAGCTGGGGATCACGGTTCCGCTGCTTGGGGGCGACGGTTGGGACAGCGAACAGTTGGCGAAGATCGGCGGGGACGCGATCGAGGGATGCTACTACAGCAATCACTACGCCCCGGACCAGCCGAGCGACGAGGTGAAGGCGTTCGTGGAGAAGTACAAGAAGGCGTTCAACGGGCAGACGCCCGACGGCCTGGCGGCGTTGGGCTACGACGCGGGCCTGATTCTGGCGGACGCGTTGAAGCGGTCCAAGAGCCTGTCCGGGAAGGACCTGCGGGACGCGATCGCGGCGACGCAGAACTTCAAGGCGGTGACGGGAACGATCGGGATCGACTCGAACCGCAACGCGACGAAGGCGGCGGTGGTGGTGCAGATGAAGGGCGGGAAGCCGCAGTTCGTGGCAAAGGTTGAGCCGGAGTCGCAGCCGGCAAAGAAGTAACCGGAAGCGGTCTTTCGGGAGTGTGTCAGGCCCGGACGGTAGACGTCCGGGCCTGTTTTCTTGTGGGCGGCTGCCGTGGCTGCGGGGCCGCGGTATCATCCCGGCCCGTGCTGGAGAAGTTCCTTCAAACCCTGATGGACGGCCTGGCTGTCGGAAGCCTGTACGCGTTGATCGCGCTCGGGTACACGATGGTGTACGGGATCCTGAAGTTCATCAACTTTGCGCACTCGGACATCTTTGTGCTCGGGGCGTGGCTGTCGTACTCGATGGCGATCATGGCGGGGCTGTCGATGCAGTCTGCGGTGCCGGTGGCGCCCTGGATCTTTGCGGCGCTGGGTGCGGTGACGGTGCTGGCGGCGGTGATGCAGGCGTGGGATCGCGCGGGGTATGACCGTGTTCCCGCGGCGTGGCGGGGGCGGCTGCCTACGCCCGGGCTGGGTGGCACGCTGACAATCGTGTCGCTGTGGGGGTGGTCGTCGGTTGGGCTGGCGTTCGCCGCGCGGATGATTGCGACGGGTGCGGCGGAGAGTTCGGCGTGGCGGACGGTGGCCGGGGGAGTGATCCTGCTGGCGGCGATGTCGACGTGCGGGCTGATCGGGTTCTGCGTCGAGCGGACAGCATACAAGCCGCTTCGAAAGGCACCCCGGCTCAACGTGCTCATCACGGCGATCGGGGTGTCGCTGCTGCTGCAGAATCTGGGGCAATTGGATTGGATGTTCGGGACGCGGCCTCAGGGGATGCCGCGGCTGCTGCCCGATGTGACGCTGGCGCAGTTCGCGGGGAGCGAGACGGTGCCACCGGTGAAGCTGCACCTGATCGACGTGGTGGGTGCGGGGACGGCGGTGGTGCTGATGGTGGCGTTGGACATTCTGGTCTTCCGGACGAAGCTTGGGCGTGCGATGCGGGCGGTGAGTTACAACGACCGCAACGCCGCGTTGATGGGCATCCCGGTGGACAAGGTCATCAGTTTCACGTTCGTGCTCGGGGCGGCGTTGGCGGCGGCGGCGGGGTTCCTCTACGCGCAGAAGTACCCGGGGCTTGGGCAGACGGCGTCGGCGACGTGGGTGCTGCTGGGTCTCAAGGCGTTCATCGCGGCGGTGGTGGGGGGGATCGGCAATATCCGCGGGGCGATGCTCGGCGGCCTGCTGATCGGCTCGGCGGAGATGTTCGCCCGGGCGTATCAGTCGCCTTCCGTGGCGGACATCTATGTGTTCGGGATTTTGATCGTGGTTCTGTTGTTCAAGCCGACGGGCATCCTGGGGACCAATGCCCAGGAGAAGGTGTAGTTCGGGTGCGACGGCCTGACGCCCTGCTTCGGCGGGGCGTGGCCTGGAGTTCATGAGTGTCTGATCTGCGACACAGAGCCGCGTCACTCTCGCCTGGGTTTGTGCCCACGGCGGTGCTGTCGATCCTGCCGGTGGCGGCGGTGCTGGGGATCGCGATGCTGGCGCAGCTCTGGCTGGCGCCGGTGCTGGCGAACGCCGGGGCTGACTTCTTCATCAAGATGGGTGTCGACATCCTGGTGGCGATGGTTCTGGCGATCAGCCTGACGATGGTGAACGGGTTCACGGGACAGTTTTCGATCGGTCACGCGGCGTTCATGGCAGTCGGTGCGTATACGGCGGCGTGCATCGTGTATTACGGGTCGTACCGGTTCTACGGGAACGCCAACGTACAGGGCGGGCTCGTGAGCTCGATGGTGTACGGCGTGCGGGACGTGCCGTGGTTCGCGTGGGCGGATGCGCTGTTCCTGGGCGCATTGCTGGCGGGCGGGCTTGTGGCGGCGGGGTGCGGGTATTTGGTGGGGCTGCCGAGTCTTCGTCTGAAGGGCGACTATCTGGCGATTGTGACGCTGGGCTTTGGCGAGATCGTGCGGGTGTTGGTGCAGTCGCAGACGACGGAGGTGCTGGCGGAGGGGGCGAGCGTGACGCCGGATCACTTGCGGATGATCCCGGCGTGGGGCTCGACGCTTGCGGTGGACGATTACATCACGGCGGAGGCGATCGCGTCGGCTCCGGTGTGGGTGTGGCCGAAGTACGTGGGTGGTGCTCTGGGGTTTGGCGGGCTGCCGTTCTATACGAGCCCGTTCTGGGTGGTGCTGGTGGCGGGGTTGACGTTGCTGGTGGCGTTCCGGATCAAGAGCAGCTCCTACGGGCGAGCGTTCCTGTCGATCCGCGAGGATGAGATCGCGTCCGAGGCGATGGGCGTGAACGTCACGGCGTACAAGGTTCGGGCGTTTGTCGTGGCGGCGTTCTTCGCGGGGATCGCGGGCGGGCTGTTTGCTCACACGGTGGGTGTGCAGCTCAACCCGGCTGAGCTGGGCTTCCAGAAGTCCTTTGACATCATCATCATGGTCGTGCTCGGTGGGCTGGGTTCGATTTCGGGGGCGGCGATCGCGGCGGTGATCGTGACGATCCTGCCGGAGCTGTTGCGGACGCCCGACCTGCTGGCGGCCTCGTGGCCTTATGGTCTGGGTGGGGTGGTGCTCGGGGCGGGGCTGATTGGAGTTCTGCGGTCGGGCGGACGATCGACAACCCTCGGGCGGGCGGTGCTTTTCGCGGGGCTGCTGGTGGCGGGGCTCGGGCTGCTGGCGCTGTGGGCGAAGGGTTCGGAGGTTGATCTTGGGCGGTACCGGATGGTGTTCTTCGCGTTGGCGCTGATCGCGATGATGATTCTGAGGCCTCAGGGCTTGTTGGGCGTTGGCGAGATCTGGGATCGGTCGTTCTGGGCCGACCTGGTGGCAAGGCGTTCGAAGGGGGGCGTGTCGTGAGCGAACGGCGCGCCATTCTCGAGGTTGTCGGGGTGAACAAGTCCTTCGGTGGGCTGAAGGCGGTCCAGGATTTCAATCTGACGATCCGCGAGGGGGATCTGCAGGGGTTGATCGGGCCGAACGGGGCGGGGAAGACGACGTGCTTTAACCTGCTGACGGGTGTGTACACGCCGGACACGGGCGAGGTGCGCGTGTCGGGACATCGTGTGGAGGGCGCTCGTCCGTGGCGGATCGCAAGGCTCGGCGTTGCGCGCACGTTCCAGAACATCCGGCTGTTCGGGGCGTTGTCGGTGCTGGATAACGCGCGGCTTGGGTGCCATCTTCGGGTGGGTCATTCGTTCGCGGGGATGGTGCTGAGGTCGGTGCTGCATCGGTCGGAGGAGCGGGCGATCCGGGACAGAGCGATGGACCTGCTGGGGGTGCTGGGGTTGGCGGATCGTGCGCACGAGGAGGCGAAGAGCCTGCCCTATGGGGATCAGAGGAAGCTGGAGATTGCGCGTGCGCTGGCGACGGAGCCGCGGGTGCTGCTGTTGGACGAGCCGGCGGCGGGGATGAATCCGCAGGAGAAGGTGGAGCTGCGCGGGCTGATCCATCGGATTCGCGAGCGGTTCAAGGTGGCGATCCTTCTGATCGAGCACGACATGGGCGTGGTGATGAACCTGTGCGAACACATCACGGTGCTGAACTTCGGTCAGACGATCGCCGCGGGCAGCCCGGGCGTGGTCCAGAATGATCCGCGCGTGATCGAAGCCTACTTGGGGACGGAATAGCCATGCTTCTTGTGAAGGATCTGGTCGTCTCGTACGGGGCGGTGAAGGCGCTGCACGGCATTTCGCTCGAGGTTCGCCAGGGCGAGGTGGTGACTCTGATCGGGTGCAACGGTGCGGGTAAGTCGACGACGCTGCGGGCGATCTCGGGGTTGATCCGTGCGAGGGCGGGGACGGTGGAGTTCGAGGGCAAGCCAATCCATCGGACGGCGCCGCACGAGATCGTGCGTCTCGGGATTGCGCAGAGCCCGGAAGGCCGGGGGATCTTCGCGAACATGACGGTCGAGGAGAATCTGGAGCTTGGTGCGTACACGCGGAGCGATCCCGAGGCGATCGCATCGGATCGGGAGTGGGCGCTGAGCCTGTTTCCGCGGCTGCGGGAGCGGTTTCGGCAGAACGCGGGAACGCTTTCGGGTGGTGAGCAACAGATGCTGGCGATCGCGCGGGCGTTGCTGACCAAGCCGAGGCTTTTGCTGCTCGATGAGCCGAGCCTTGGGCTGGCTCCGCAGGTGGTCCAGACGATTTTCAAGATCATCCGCGACATCAACGCTGCGGGGACGACGATTCTGCTCGTTGAGCAGAACGCGCACATGGCGCTCAAGGTGGCGCATCGGGCGTACGTGCTCGAGGTCGGAGTGATCAAGATGCAGGGGCCGGCTGCGGAATTGGCGGCGTCGGACGAGGTTCGCAAGGCCTATCTGGGCATGCACTAGGACTTCTGCTGCTTGGGTGCCGGCGTGGTGCCGGCGGGTGAAACATCTTTGACCGGGGGTGAGCCGGCGCGTTAAGCTTGGGTTGGGCGGGTGGCGGCATGGGTGCAGAGGAGGGGATATGACCGGCTCGCGTGTGCTGTGCGGGGTGGCGTTGGGCGCGATGATGTGCTCGATGGTGGGTGGGTGCCAGGGGCCCGGGGGCGACTCGGCGAGGCCGGTTGCCGGGGTCGAGGGCCCGCTGCAGATTGACATCCAGCTTGATGAGAGCCTGCGAGATCCGGTGACGCGCGGGTGGCCCGCGCTGGTGGCAAGCGTTCGCGGTGTCGCGGAGGTAGGGAGCGTGGGTGCGGAGTCGGCGAGGGAGGCGGATGAGCACTTCGCGTCATCGGAGGCCGAGCGAGCGGGGCTGGGGTGGGTTTCGCTGCCGCTGGGACCGACGGGTATGGCGACGCTTTCGAGGGGTGATCGAGCGTGGGGGCTGTGGTCGAGGGGCGGCCGCGTGAGTGCGGTGGTGATGTACGTCTCGCTGCCGTCTGGGCCCGAGGTTGAGTCGCGGCGGATTGTGGTGCCGGTGGAGCCCGGGCGGTTTCGGGATGCGGTGGGAACGGTGCGGGTCAACGTGTCTCGTCGCGGGGTGACGTTTCTGTCCCGGGCCGAAGGGGGCTAAGCGATGCCTCGCTGGGGCGAGTACGAGACGGTAAGAGAGCTGGCGACGGTCGGGATGGGCACGATCTGGACCGCGCGTCGCGTGCCGCCGGGATCCGCGGAAGAGCGGTACATCATCAAGGCGATCGAGGGGCTTTCGGTGCTCGCGGATCGGTCTCGTGCGGAGCGAGAGATCGGCGTTTTTCTCGAAGCGGCAAGGGCGCAGAAGGACATCGCGGAGCGGGGTGCGGTGGGGGTCGCCCGTGTTCACGAGTGTGGCAGAACGGAGGACTCCGCATACTTCGTTGGCGATCTGTACCCGAGAAGTCTTGCGACGCTGATTGCGAGAGGTGTCGGGCTTTCCCGGTGGGAAGTCCTGCATCTGGCCGCATCAGTGATCGATGCGTTACGCGAAATTCAGCGTGTCGGGGGGCGCGGGCACGGGCAACTGAAGGCTGGAAACGTGCTGATCGGCGGGCGAGATGGTCCGTCGATTGTGGGTGATCCTGTGGTGCTCACCGACTTGCGTGCGACTTCGTTGCTGGTTGATGGTGGGCATGCGGCCGACATGAGGGCGCTGGGATCGATCCTCTATGAGGCGATCATTCGCCGCCCGCTTCGGGAGAAGGAACGTCCGGATCTCACGATCACGGGTGAGTGGAGCAGGCTTGGGGCCACGGCGGCGACATGGTCGGAGATCTGTCGGCGGCTGCTGCAGAACTCGCCGGGAGAGAGGCCGCCGTCGCTCGACGAAGTGCGAGCGATGCTTCCGCTGGGGGTCGAGAATTCCAATGGTGGCAGGACCGTCCTTTGGGTGGGGGCCGCGGCGCTCGCGCTGGGGGTCGGTGTGGGATACTGGTGGAGTTCTGAGCGGGAAGCTGCACGCACGTCCGGACAGGGAGCCGCGCAGAGCCTGGCTGACGAGCCTGGAGAGCGGGTGCTTCCGGTCAAGCAGCTTGCGGAAGAGTGGCCTTGGATCGTGAACGACTGGGGCTACTGGTTCTTCGCACGCGAGTCGATCGCGGACAAGCTCGAGCGGCTTGCGAGGGGATCGGTGGAGCGGGTGCCGGAAACCCTGCTTCAGGCACTTCGTCGTGGGGATCTTCGCTCTCCGGCGGAGATCGTGGGGGTTCCTTCGAGTGATCGTGAACAACAACTGAGACGGAGTCCTTCGACATGGGCGGACGATCCACTGGTGGATGTTCAGGCAGCGGTTGGTCGGATCAGGGACGCGAGCAGAACGAGGTTTGCGATCGCGGGGCTTCGTGCGGAGATTCAGGCGTTTGCGCCTGCTTCGAAGCTTGAGCAGTTGAGGCAGCAGGCCTTGCAGCGTGGGTGGTCGGGGGCGGCCGAGCGTCTGCGCGTGGCGGCCGAGGAGATCGCGGCGGTGGTCGATCCGGCATCTCCAGCTGGAACGGTGATCAGCCCGGATGTCCTGACGGGCGCGTTGACCGTTGTTGCGTGTGCGAGGACGCTGGAGAAGGAGCTGGCGAGGCTTGAAGAGCTGGAGTCAGTGCTTGTCACGTCGGGCGACCCCGTGCTGGCGTCATTTCCGGCGATGGTCGCCGCCCACACGTCCAAGTCGTTCCGGGGCGAGACGGATGCGGAGCGATTCGCAAAGCTAGAACGCGATGTTCGTGAGGCGTCAAAGCTTGCGGGCGACATCGTCTCGCGCGTGTCCGGCGAGAACTGGGATCGTGCGGCATTTCGCCGGAGCAGTGCATTTCAGTCGCTGGCACTCAAGCCCGCCAGTGAGCACGGGCTTGCGATTGCATCGGCATGGCTGCGAGAGGCCGGCAGCGCAGATTACGCCGCCCTCACTCGGACCTGGCTTGATGAGTGGCGAGCGCGGACCGAAGTAGAGCTGGCGAACATCCGCGCGGGGCTCGACGCGGCGAGAGCCGACGAGCGGCGGGCGAAGCGATTTGAGCGTGATCCTGCGTCGGTACTTGTTGAGATTGATCGCGTGCAGTCCGACATCGCTGCGCTGTCTGGCGTGTTCGTGTCCGCTCGGAGTGAGCCGGAACTCAGAAAGACGGCGGCGGATATCGGCGCGAGGATTCTCGGGTTGGCGGCGGCGATTCCGCGCGAATCGGAATTCGAGACGATCGAGGCGTTGCTTGGGCACGTGGCCACAATCCGCTTTGGCTCCGAGGCCATCGAGGCCCGATGGCATTCCCTGATCGCTGAATTGTCCGCGGGAGCGGGGGCGGGCGACGTGGTGACCGCGGAGCGGCGGCTCTTGCACGAGTGGGAGCCGAAGCTTCGAGAGGTGGTGGCGATGTTCAGTCCGGACGTGCCATCGATACCGTTTATCGAACGCGAGACTCTCGACCGCGTGCTTGCTGTGCGCCGAGAGCGAGACCTTTCCACGGTCGCAAGGCTTGTGTCGATCGAGAGCGGGGCTGATCAAAGAGCGATATCGGCGATGGCCGCTGCGTACGAAAGGTGGGCTGATGAAGTGCTGCGGGCCTGCCAGGAGGCGGGACGGGCGGGCACCATGCTGTCGCAGGGATATCGGCTTGACGAGCCCGACGCCGAAGGTGTAACGATCCGTGGTCTTTTGGGGCCGAGTTTGCGACAGCCGCTGGCTGTCGTGGTGACCCCGGCTATTCGGCCGATTACGTCGAGGGTTGCGGAGCTTGAGGCTCTGACCGTCCAGGAAGATGTCGACGCACTGCTGGATGCAGCGGAGCGATCCGGCAGCAGCGAGTTGTCGCTGGCGATCGAAGCGGTTGATCGGCTTTCTCGGCTTGATGCCTGGTCGTTCTGGCGTGGCGAGTCGTTGGGACGGCTGGAGCGAGTTGCCCGGTTGGCGGAGGGGTTCTCGTTCAGGTTCGATGGAGCCGAACTGCCTGTTGGGCGGCGGGTGGTCCTTGCGGAGAGAGTGGGGGATGCGACTGCGCGTGTGTGGAGGTCGTCGGTAATGGCCGCCTGTGGTATCGCGGCGGAATCGGACCGTGCGTCGTCGCTCGACGCGGTGTTCTCACTCGCCGAGGCCGTGGGCGTCAAGGGTGGCGTGTTGCTGGATGGGCGTGCAGCGTACAACTGGGAATTGTGGTCGCTGCGGCAGAGACTGGGAACGATGGCCGAAGGGTCGTCGTCGCCGGAGAACAGCTCGGTCGCTCGTGCCTTGGAGTCTCTTCTCTCGGTGGCGCGACCTCTTGTGGACGACGCCGAGGTGCGGCCTGTGCTTCGCCGGCTTGAGCGGGCGGTCAACGCGCGGGCGGTCGCGGAATTCTCGTCTGATGACGCGGGGCCGCGTGCGTGGGATGCGCCGCTCCGCGAGAAGTGGTCGGTTCGCGAGTCTGGAGGGACGCTGACGTACCTGTGGGCGGGGCCGACGGCGACGCACGCGATCGACTTTCGACTGGTGTCGGCTCCGGGGCTCGCGCCGGTGTACGTGGCGACACGCGAGCTCTCGTTGGGTCTGTTCCTCGATGCGTTGACTGAGTCCGGGCGGGCCGGGGAGTTGGTGGCGAGGACTTCCTCTCGCGGTGCGATGCTTGAGATTCCGGCGGTTGAGCGCCGAGAAGTAGTGGACAGTCGGCGAGGGCCAAGGGTGTGGACGTCCGAGCTTCGCTCGGATGCTCGCGCTCCGATTCGATCGACTCTGGGCGGCGGGCCGGATTCGATGTGGGGGTGGTACACGACCAACGAGACACTGATCGGGTTTCGAGGTTCCTCGGCACGACAGTCGTACCTTCCGGAACTGGGCACCCTGCCGACTGAGCAATTGCCCACGCCGGAAAAGCCCCTGCAGTACGTGTCACCCGAGGCGGCGGTGTTGGTGGCAAGGGTGCTGGGATGCCGACTACCGACCAGTGCCGAGTGGCTGGCTGCGCTGGAGGCGGCTGGGGGCGTAGGGGCGGCCTCGAGGGGTGCGAATCTTCGGGACAAGACATGGCAGAGCGCGTTTGAACAGATTGAGTTGACCAAACGAACGCACCGTGGGCGATACACGCTTGAGCCGGAAATGCCCAACGGCGGGATCTTCTGGCCGGCGGGTTCGCGTGAGAATGTCAACGACGATCCGCCCGGGTGGGATCGGTCGCCCGCGACGACGTCGGACGATGGGGTGCTGTTCTTCCGAGATGCGGCGCGGGGTCCGACACCTGATCGTGAGGTGCATGAGTTGATCGGCAACGTGGCGGAGATGCTATGGGAGTCTCCGGAGACGATCGAGCGTCTGCCGTACACCGCAACTGCATTCGAAGTGTTCGAGGCGATACCCCAGGACTATGGCCCGCTTCGGATCATCGGCGCCTCGGCACTCTCCCCGGCGGGGTGGGGTGAGGGAAGGGGGTATCGCCCGGACGTGCCGTACTCTCCCGAGAGCCCAGCCCGCGCGAAGCGAGGATATAGCGATGTGGGCGTGAGACTGGTGATGCCGACGGTGGGTCCGGCGGACACGTCGACGCCGAGACAGCGAGCGTTGCGGGCGCTGCATCAGGCGAAGTACCTGCGCGTCACGGCCGAGTAGGCGCACTGTGAATCTCCTGTGAAAGCCGAGCGGGTGGGCCGCCGTGGGGCATGATGATGGCAAGTCTTCTGGCGACGGGAAGGAGATGTGTCATGATCAAGCCGCACGGCCACGACGCTTCCGAGGGCGACGTCAACTCAAGCGAGGCTCGTCTTCGATATCGCGAGGATATGATCGAGCGTTCGAAGGCTCGTCGTCTTCTCTCGCGTGACTCGGAGGCATTTCTCCACCAATCGCTCTCCACTCCATGCCTGAACGCAGTGATAAGCGCCCGCGGCTCTCGATTGGTCGACGCCGACGGGCGAGGTCTGCTGGACTTCCATGGGAACAGCGCTCACCAGGTTGGTTACGGACATCCGGCAGTGATCTCGGCAATCACTCGGCAGATGGAAGAGCTGCCGTTCTGTCCGAGGCGGTACACCAACGAACCCGCGGTTCGGCTTGCGGAGGAGCTTGTGCGAGTGACGGGCGGAGAGCTCGGAAAGGTGCTCCTGATGCCCGGCGGAGCGCTCGCGGTGGGAGCGGCCATGAAGCTCGCGCGGGTGGCGACGGGTCGATTCAAGTTTTTGTCGATGTGGGGATCATTTCACGGGGCGTCGCTGGATGCGATTTCGGTAGGCGGTGAGTCGGTGTTCCGAACAGGCATGGGCCCTCTGTTGCCTGGATGCCATCTGGTGCACCCGTGCGCGCCGTCTTCATGCCAGCATGGGTGTGGCGGACCATGCTCAGGGAGGGGTGCGCGTGCCATCGAGGACGTGCTCGCCAGGGAGGGCGACATCGCGGCGTTGATCGCTGAGCCGATCCGGTGCACCACGATCGAAGTGCCGCCGCGAGACTACTGGGCTCGCGTGCGGGACGCCTGCCGAAGGAACGGCACCCTGCTGATCTTCGACGAGATTCCCATCGCGCTCGGTCGAACCGGTCGGTTCTTTGCCTACGAGCATTTCGGTGTCGTGCCCGACATTCTTGTGATCGGCAAGGGACTTGGCGGTGGAATCATCCCGCAGGCCGCGATGCTCGCTCGGGCAGATCTGGATGTTGCCGGGCACACGGCTCTCGGCCATTACACGCACGAGAAGAGCCCCGTCGGGTCGGCCGCGGCGTTGGCGACACTGGGGGTCATCGCGGAGGAGCGGCTGGTCGAGAGGTCCGCCATGCTCGGAGCGGCGTGGATGACGCAACTGCGAGAGGCGCTCGGATCGTGCGGGGTGCTGCGCGAGGTGCGTGGGCTGGGGCTTCTCGTCGGCGTCGAGCTTGATGCGGGGAGCCCCGCGCGGACGGGCCGATTGTGCGACGAGACGCTCTATCAGTCACTGCGGCGAGGGTTGAGCTTCAAGGTCTCCGACTCCCGAGTCCTCACTTTGACTCCGCCCTTGACCGTGACGCGGGAAGAACTCTGCGAGGCAACGGGAATACTCGCGGAAGCGGTTGATGCCGCCCTCGGCGTGGTTTCTTGAGAGGTCGTGCGTTCGATCGCCGGTACGATTATTGGCGAACACTGAGGCCGGTGTACCACGGAAGGGAGTCGTTCATGTCGACCTTGCCGATGGATCGGGCATGCCCGTCACCCCACATGGTGTTACACCCGGTGTTGTGGCGGAAGTACTCCTTCTTCCAGTTCTTGAACTCGGGTTCGTTTCGGTCGTCGTTGGGGTTGTATTGGTCGAGGTTGTTGAGGGTGTCGCCGTTGGAATCGATCATGTGCTCGAAGGCGTCCTGGAACATGATGAGGGCGAAGGGCTGAGCGATATCGGTCATCCGAGTGGGCTTGGAGATCATCCGGCGATACTCGGGGGCGTAGGTCTGACGCCACCAGGTCATGGCGGGCCTGTTGGTCGACGGGTCACGTCGATCGTCGACGCCGTTGAAGCCATAGGTCTGATAGAGGTGGTCTGGGTCGAACTTGGTTCCGCCGGAGACGACATCGGAGTAGGGGTAGGGGTCCATTCCGCGTGCGGAAGGACAACGCCAGACTTTCCAGCCGGCGAAGGGTGGGGCGGTATCGGAAGGCCAGGGCATGCGGGCGGTGTACCAGGCCGGGTCGATCGAGATGTTGAAGTAGGTGTCGTAGAGCGATCCCCAATAGGCGTAGTCGCGGGTCGGCCCGTCCGAGGAGAAGTCGATAACGTAGGGCCGCAGTATGCGCAGGTTGCCGGACTCGTAGGCGCCGTTGCCGTTGATCCGCAGGAAGCGTGCGCCGTAGTTCTGGCGCTTGGCGTGGTGCTGGTCCTTGTTGTCCTGGGCGTAGGCTCCGATGGCGGCGAAGATCTCTCGCTGGTTGGAGAGACAGACGATCTGCCTCGCGGCTCCGCGAGCCATGCCGATCCCCGGGATCAGCAGGCCGATGAGCATCGCGATGATGGCGATGACGACGAGCAGCTCTATCAGTGTGAACGCGGGGCGCACGGCTCTGTGCATGGTGAGATCGCTCCGTGAAGGTGCTCAGATGCTAAAGGCGTCTGCCCCGGAGCGCATTGAGAATGGCTCTTGAACGAATCAAGAAAGCATCAGCTTTGTGTTCAGGCTTCCGTGGCCTCAGATACGTACAGCCGTAAGCGCAACCTTGGTTCAACCTTGACGCTGCGCGTCTTGTGCACGGGTCGTTGATGTCGGTAGCGTGGTCCCCATCGTGAGGATCAGCGCGCGTGTTGTGGGCTTGCGTCCTCGCGCCACGACGAGAGAAGGAGAACACATGAGGTCACGGCACACGTCTTGTCACAGAACATTGATCCTGGCGGCCGTCGCGGGGGCAGCATGCGTTACGGGCTCCGCCGGCGCACAGACCGTGTTCTACTCGGAGAATTTCGACTCCGCCACGTTGAACAACCTGTCCGGCGACCCACGCGTGATCAACGCCTGCACCGCGCAGACTCCCGTGTTTACGCTTGTTCCGCCCAGCGGTTGGTCGTGGAACGCCTGTGGCGTCCCAACGTACGCCTGCCGTGTTGGCAACTGCCCTCCCGCACAGGACCGAACCTGCTCGACCTGCTCGAACACCGCCGGTTTCCGCGAGTACGAGGGGTGGTCCTACATGCTCAAGTCCTTCTGGATCAACCAGCAGGGCGATCAGCGGCGAAGCGAGTTCACCCTCGGGACCGGCGTCGTGGCTGTGGCCGATCCGGACGGCTGGGACGACAAGGGCAGCCCCGCCCTCAACTGCGGCTTCTTCAACGCCTTCATGGGCACGCCCCTCATCAACATCGCCAATGTCGACGCGGGCGGGCTGACCGTCCAGTTCGACTCGAGCTGGCGCCCCGAGGGCTTCGATGACGGCCGCAACTTCGACAACAACCAGACGGGCGTGATCCGTGCCATCTACACCGTCAACGGCGTCGAGCAGGCTCCTGTCGAGGTCCTGCGCTGGGACTCCGACGACGGCAGCGCGTCGGGCGGAGCTCCGAGCCCCTTCTTCAAGACTGATTCCACGAACGAGACGGTGGTTCTCACTGATGCTGTCCTGCAGCGCCCTGCCGGTGCGACGGGCGTCCGCTTCGAATTCGGCCTTCTCAACGCCGGCAACGACTGGTGGTGGGCCATCGACAATGTGAACGTCAGCGGCCTTGTCGCTGGCACGGCTACCGGCCTCTTCTTCGAGGACTTCGAAGGTGTGGCTTTGCAGCCTCCGGTGGACGCCCGTCCTTCGGGATGCGGGGTGAATTACTGCGGCATTCCAACCTATACACACGACGGACCCAACGGGGTCACGGTCGCCGTGGACGCGCCCGCGAGCGGCGGTGTGCCCGACTGGTTCGGCTGGTCGTTCGTTGATCGGTCCTTCTGGCTCTGCGCTTCGGGCGGTCCGAACGGTCGCGCATTCACCAACTCCTCCGGGCTCGTCGCGGTCGCCGACGGCGATGAATACGACGATCTGGCGCACGAGCCCGGGGCTCTCGACACCACGCTGAGGACGCCCCAGATTGACATCTCGGCCCGCACGTCGGGTGTGCTCGTGGTGACCTTTGATTCGAGCTGGAGGTTCGAGTCCGGGCAGACTGCCGAGTTGGTCGCGACGTACGACGACCCGGCGGGGACGACGCAGACCGTTCTGCGGTGGGAGTCCGAGACGTCGAGCCCGAACTTCAAGCCCGACGCGGTGAACGAGCGTGTCGCCTTGCCGCTGAATGTGCCCAGCGAGGCGCTCAATGTCCGTCTGGCGTTCCGCTATGTCGGCGGGAACAACTGGTGGTGGGCGATCGACAACCTGTCCGTCTTCCAGGGCCTCGCCGAGGTGACGGTGGCGTCGCACACGCCGAGCACGTTCCCGATGTCGGTGGCGGGCACCGTCGACTACGCGCCGTGCTTCACGCCGTGGTCCCCCTCGATGCCCGAGGGCTGGACGCAGTTCTTCAATCCAATCGGAGCATGTCCGCTTGAGTGTGGTCGTCCCGAGTGGCGTGGCTGGTCGGTGGCGTTCAGGGACTGGTGGTCGACGCAGGTTGATGCCCAGCTTCGCGAGGACTTCACGCGCGCCCGCGGCTACGTGGCGGTGGCCGACCCCGATGAGTGGGATGACTTCCAGAACAACCGCTCGAACTTCAACGCCTTCATGACGACGCCCTCGATCACGCTGCCCGGCTCCATTTCCAGCGGCTCGCTCAACTTCGACTCCAGCTGGCGTCCGGAGGGGTTCGATGACGCGTGCTCGTGCGACGAGCCCGGCGCATTGCCCTCCAACAACCAGACGGCGAAGATCCGCGCGATCTACACGGTGGGCGGCGTCGAGCAGGCCCCGGTCGATGTGCTGCACTGGGATTCAGACGACGGCGTAAACTCGGGCACGGGAACCCCCAGCCCGTTCTACAAGCCGGACTCGACCAACGAAGGCGTGTCCATTCCGCTGCAGGCCCTCGCCATCCCGCAGGGCGCCACGGCGGTGCGCTTCGAGTTCAGCCTGACCAACGCCCGCAACGACTGGTGGTGGGCGGTTGACAACATCGACTTCTCCGTGAACGGCCAGAGTCTCTTCGTCGAAGACTTCGAGAACGCGTCGGCCCTTCAGGCACCGCCGAGCGAGAACCCGCCCGTGGAGCAGTGCGCCTACTTCTCGACTGTCGCCGCCCAGAACGGGAACTTCACCGTGGACAACAGCGGGCTGCAGAACTGCAACCAGGGCGATGATTTCTACGGCTTCAACGCCTGGATCGCTGATGCCTGGGCACGCGAGTTCGGCGCCGAGCGACTTCAGTTCCGCGGCGACACGGCCTACGTCTCGGACTTCTCGGCCCGCGAGTGCTCCGGAAGCGCCAGGCTGATCTCGCCTTCCTACAGCGTCGCCGGCATCAACCCCGGATCGCTGACCCTCACCTTCCGCTCCAGCTGGGGCAACGCTCCGGCCCACGCGTCCACGGTGGACGTTTCCTACGACAACGGCACCACGTGGACCAACGTCCTCGCCTGGACCGAGGCCAACAAGCCCACCACGGGCGATGAGGTCGTCACCCTCAACCTCAACAACCCCGAAGGGGCGTCGGCTGTGGCGTTCCGCTTCACGGACGCCAACTCTGGGTGGTGGGCGGTCGGGGATATCGTCCTTGTGGGCACGGTGGGCGAGGAGTGCCGGGCCGACTTCGACGGAGATACCTTCGTCGATTTCTTCGACTTCCTTGCGTTCGTCTCCTGCTTCGAGGACTCGAACGACTGTCCCGCCGGCAAGACCGCTGATTTCGACGGCGACGGCTTCGTGGACTTCTTCGACTTCACAGCCTTCGTTGACGCCTTCGAGCTCGGCTGCTGAGCAACCCCAACCTTCATCCCCCATGCGCGCAAGCGCATGGGGGGTCTTCGCGAACACACCACTATCCCAGAGGAGGATTCATGGACTCCACCAGCACACTGTCGATCATCGGACTCACACTAGCGGCCGCTGCGGGAACCGTCGCCTCGATCCGTGAGACCGCCCACGCCCAGCCGGCTGTGACGTCCTCTGCTGAATCCTCCCCCGCGGGCGGCGAGACGCTGCTCCACTTCTCGGCGGAACTTGCCGAGCGATCCATCGATCAGAGCGTCGTCGATCACACTGGAAAGATCAAAGCCCGCATCGAAGGCGCGCCCGCGTTGATCAAGCACGGCCCGGTGAGGGCGGTGCGCTTCAACGGCCGCCACGACTGGCTGACCGTGTCTCCGGATATCGCCAAGACCCGTCCGTCGCTTCCGACTCGTGAGATGACGGTCTCTGCTTTGGTCAGTCTCGAACACACGCAGGAGTGGGGGTCGATCATCGGTTGCTTGCAGGATAACGGCGACGAGGAGATGGGCTGGAACCTCGGATTTGGGAAGGATGCCTTCACCTTCTCGCTCGCCTCCACGGGAACCGACGACGGTAACGGCCGCATGACCACGATCACGGGCAAGACGAAGATCGAGCTTGGACGCTGGTACCACGTCACGGGCGTCTACGACGGTCGCACGATGAAGCTCTACGTGAATGGCACCCTCGAGGCCGAGTCGAGCGAGCAGAGCGGCGACATTCTCTACCCGGGCTCGGCGCCCTTCACCATCGCCTGCTACAAGGACCGCAACGAGCAGCACGCCACCGGGGGTGTTCTGCTCGATGTCAAGCTCCGTTCCTCGGCACTTGAAGCCGCCACGATCGCAAGGGAACTGGAACCACGAAGCGCTCTGCTCGCGTGGGCCCCGCCGATCGATCTCGACCAGAAGTTTGTCGTGAAGCCTTACCTGCAGTTCGCGACGCAGACCGGCATGACCTTTATGTGGGAAACGACCAAGCCGGGTCGCGGCTTCGTCGAGTTCACCGAGACATTGCCGTTCGAGTCCAAGTCGGCGGTGGGTTCGCCCGGAACCATGCACGAGATTCGCGTCGAAGGACTCAAGCCCCAGACGCCGTACTTCTGGCGCGCTCGAACCATCGCAGACGACGGCACCGAGTTGCTCAGCGACGTGCTCACCTTCCAGACGGCCGTCACACCCGACAACCCGTTCATGTTTGTCGTTCTGGGTGACACACAGCGCAATCCAGCGGTGATCAAGAAGCTCCAGGATTTCTCGTACACCCTTCGGCCGAACTTTCAGATCCACGTTGGCGACGTGGTGAACGACGGCCCGGATAAGACCGAGTGGGTCAATGAGATGCTTCCATCCTCGTGGGGTCTGATGAGTCGCGTCCCCATGTTCCCGTGCATCGGAAACCACGAAGAGGATCACGCGCACTACTACCAGTACTTTTCGCTCCCCGACCCGGAATCGTGGTACACCTACACCTTTGGCAATGCACAGTTCTTCGTGGCGGACACCAACAAGGCGATCGATCTCCAGAGTCCGCAGTTCAAGTGGCTCGACGCCGAGCTCGCGAAGTCAACCGCCACGTGGAAGATCGTGTACCACCATCACCCCGTCTATTCCTCGGACGAGGACGACTATGGCAACACGTACAAGGAGAAGTCCACGTACGGCCACCCCAAGCATCGGCACCTCGCGGATCTCTACGATCGCCATGGTGTTGATCTGAACTTCAACGGTCATATCCACTGCTACGAGCGATCCTGGCCCCTGCGTGGCGGCAAGGTCGTTCAGGAGGGCGGCGTGATCTACGTGACCTCGGGCGGCGGTGGGGGAGGGCTCGAACGGGCAGGTCCTTCACGCTCGTGGTTTGCCCAGCGCGTCTACACGGGCCACCACATCACGTCGATCATGATCAACGGCAAGCGGCTGTCGCTCCAGGCGTTCGATCTTGAGGGAAGACTTTTCGACACGATGGAGCTGCGCAAGCCCTGATCGCGGACGATCACTCGCGGGCTCGGTCGCGGATCCACCAGTAGATGACGGCGGCAAGCAGAGTACAGGCGATCACCCCCGCGAGCACCCCAAACGCGGCGCTCCATCCCTTCGACTGGGCGAGTGCAGCGATTGGCGCACCCGCCATGGCACCGGCGAAGTAGCCCGCCGCATCAACCAGGCCCACGGCGGTTGCGCTCCCCTTTCGGCTGCCGATGTCCAGGGCGATCGCGCCCGAGAGGAACGCGTACGGGCCCAGCATCCCGAGCGCCGCCCCGCTGATGCAGGCGAGAGGCACCCATCCGCTCGCCTCGCCGCTCGCCAAAGCGAGCACAACAAGACAGGCCGCCGCCGGCCCGAGCATCAGCACCATCACCGCACCGCGCCGACCGGCAAACACCCGATCGCTGACCCAGCCCGCAAGAATCACCGAGAACCCCCCAAACAGCGGAAAGAGCGAGCTGTACCTTGCGGCCGACCCGGCCGAGAGCCCTCCCGCCTCGGCGAGGTACGTGGGCGTCCACGCGTTGAAGGTCTCCCGAGCGAAGGTCAGTCCCGCGGACATGAGGCAAACCAGCCAGAATGCGGGGCTTCGCATCAGTGGACCGAGCAGTGCAACAAGCCCCTCCGGACGAGACTCCTTCCCGCTCTCGCGGTAGACGGAGTCATGGGCGACGGGAACCTCTGGCTCGCCGACAGCGCTCGGGCTTCTCTTGAGGAGAAGGATCGTCGCAATCGCGATGACCGCAAGAGCCGAGCCGCCGACCGCGTAGATTCCGCGCCAGGTCATCCCGCGATCAAGCAGTTCGCCGTACAGGAGCCGCGCGAGCGCATCGCCGAAGAAGTACGAGAGTGCCAGGATCGCCATCGCCCGGCCGTACTGCGAGGGAGCAAACCAATGCGAGGCCACCTTGGTGAGGGCCCCCCATCCCGCGGACTGCACCGAGCGGTTGACGCTCCAAGACAGGAGGTATCCGAGCTTGCCCGACGCGAGACCGAACCAGGCCGTTGCTGCGATCGAAGCGATCATGGCTCCGACGAAGACGGTCTTGGGTTGAACAAAGTCAGCCCCGACGCCGAGGACGACCTTCCCGAACGCATAGCACAGCGTTCCGATGGAGTCGATGAGCCCGAGCGAGGCCTTGTCGATCCCGGCCGCAGCTCCCTCCGCGAGCAGCGAGGGCTTGGCGACCGCGTAGTTGCTCCGGCACAGGTAGAAGCCCGTGTACCCGAGTGTGAGCACCGAAAGTGTGATGATCTGCCAGCGCGTCCACCGTGCTCGTGCCGTCATGGTCCTGAGAACGTACCGACATGACCTCAAGCCACCGATCAGCCTCGGTCAAGACTCGATGAAGCAATCGCGGGGCGGACCGGCTCACTGGGAGTGTCCTCCCAGGGGGCGCCCGAGTCCGCGCAGTCCATCACTTCCTGAGCCAGTCCGAAAGAAAGCGTCATGCCGTTCCCGCCAAGCCCCGTGACGATCCACACGCCGTTGTCCACCTCGCGGACATACTCCATCATGCAGTCGGTCCGCTTGAGATACTGCCCGCTCCATCGCTCCGTGATCGCGAGCGACGGCACGTTGAGAAACTCCTTGAGGTAGTCGAGAATGAGCGAGTCAATCTCGTCGCGGTTAAACGGATCGAGCACCTCGCCATACTCATGGCTGTCGCCGATGGTCAGTGCGCCCGCTCGAGTCTGTGAAGCCAGAACATGAATGCCCCAGCGATCAAACTCGGGGTGCGTCCTGCTGAACCGCTCGCGTACACGATCAAGCGAGGGCAACGACCGGAACGCGGGGTAGTGTCGGAGCGTGCTTCCCGCGGCAACGTGCATCCCCAAGCGCCAGCCGTTCGGCTGGATCGCGGTCCGCATCATCTGCAGCTTGCACCGCGTGAGCGGGCCCTGACGCAGCACCTCGGGGAAGAGCGTCTCGATGTCATCGCCCGAACAGACGAACACGCGCCGAGCCCTCACTTCTCGGCCGTCCGCGAGCGTGAGCAGCCCCGATCGAACCGATCGAACCGCACAGCCGTTGACGATCTGAACGTTCTGTCTCGATGCGAGCCAGGTGGATACCTTCGGCACGACCTCGAAGGGGTCCACGCAGACCTCGGTCCTGCTGACAAGTGCGCCAAGGAGGCCGTTGCGTCGCAGGGCCGGGTATCGCCGGCAGGCCTCGTCCGCGTCGACCACGTGTGCGTCGAGTCCGCACTCGGAGTATGCCGCCGCGAATTCGTGCAGACAGGCCAGCTCGTCCTCGTGGCGAGCGACATGAACAGAGCCCAGAGGATCCGCCCAGAAGCCCGCCTCAGCAGCCAGCGACAAGTAGATCTCGCGAGAGCGCATCGCCCTGGCGAATGCCCTCCCGGCCGGCTGTCCGATCGGCCAGACCATCCCGAAGTTGCGGATCGAGGCCCCGACCGCCCGGGCCGACCTTTCAAAGAGAACGACGCTCAATCCGCGTCGACAGGCTTCGGCCGCATGCGCAAGCCCGACAATTCCACCGCCGACGATCGCCACGTCGTACTCAGCCATCGAGCACCTCGCTCAGCCCCCGCAGGTTTGCCAGAAGGTGCGTGTGCGGGTGTCGCGACAGCTCGGCAAGGCTGTGGGTCCCATGGCCCACCCCCACGACCCATCGGCATCCGGCCGCAGCGCCCGCCATCAGGTCGCTCGGGGTGTCGCCCGCGACCCCGACACGCCCAGCATCCACGGTGCCGACACGGTTCATGGCCAGGAGGATGAGGTCCGGGGCGGGTCTGCCGTGGGCGACCAGGTCCGACCCGATGACCGCGTCCGCATTCCAGCCGAGGCGGCCGATGATCTCCTCCGCGAGCGCAGTCGAGTAGCCCGTGTTGAAGGCCACCCTGCCGCCGCGATCACGAACAGCACGCATCGCCTCAACCGCTCCTTCGAGCGAGACAGGGGGCGACTCGTCCATGCTCCGCCGAATCTCGTTCGAGAAGCGAGCGGCAAGGTCGGCCGCCAAGCCCTCGCTGCGTCCGTGGTTGCGCAGAGCTTCGGCAAAGACCTGCACCTTGTTCCAGCCCATCCGGGCCCTGATCCAGCTCTCATCCGCGGTCATGTCCGCCGAGCGCAGCGTGGCTTCGAAGGCGTGGTGGACAACCCCATCATCACGCACGGTCGTTCCCGCGATGTCGAAGACGAACAGGTCGATACTCATGCCCACAAGCTAGCGGCAGGCATCACGTGCGCGTATCGACTTCGCGCAAAGGTCGCGCGAAACTCAGACGCCAAGCCCGGGCCTACAGAACGCGCTTGCTCCTCGGATAACTTCCCAGGACGTGCAGCTCGTGGCAGTGCGTGGCCGCCTCGCGGATCGCGGACGACACGGCGGGGTCTTCCCGATGTCCGGCGGCATCGATGAAGAACGTGTACGCCCAGTTCTGCTTGCCGCTCGGGCGCTTGTCGATGTGCGTGAGGTTGATCCCGTGCCCATGGAAGACCTGCAGCACGCTCACCAGAGCGCCGGGTTTGTCCGCCGTGGCAAACATGATGCTCGTCTTGTCGTCCCCGCTGCGCTGGGCCCTGGTCCGAGAGATCACAAAGAACCGGGTGACGTTGTTCGGGTTGTCCTCGATCTTGGCGAAGAGAACCTTCAGGCCGTACAACTGCGCCGCGAGCTCGCTCCCGATCGCCGCGCTCCCGGGCTCGGCCCCGATCTCGCGTGCCTTGGCGCATTCCTCCGCCGCCGTCATCACCGCCCGGCTGCTGCTCGCCGCGGGGATCAACTGCGCCTGCGGATACTGCGTCGCCAGCCAATGCCGGCACTGGCTGAACACCTCGGGCTTGCTGTGGATCCGCCGAACCTGCTTCGGCTCGCACTGCGCCAACATGCAGTGGTGCACCTCGAGCTGCACCTCCGAGTAGACGTGCACATCGCGATGGTGCTTCAGGAACGCGTCCAGCGTCTCGACGATGCCGCCGCCGGTCGAGTTCTCGATCGGCACCAGCCCGTAGTTCACGTGCCCCCGCACGACCTCGGTAAAAACACCCTCGATCTCGTGAAGATCCTCGAACGCCACCGAGGTCCCGAAGTGACGCACAGCCGCCAGATGGCTGAAGGATCCCGGCGGCCCAAGGAAGCCGATCCGCAGCGGCTGCTGCAACTGGAACGAGCCCGACATCAGCTCACGATACACCCCTTCGAGCGATCGATTCGGCAGCGGCCCATCGTTCTGCGAAGTCACCTTGTCCAGCACTTCCTGCTCACGATGGGGGGCATAAATCGGCATCCCCGCCGCACGCTTGAGCCGCCCAACCTCCACCACAAGCTTCGCACGATCATTCAGCAGCTTGACCAACGTCCGATCAAGACCGTCGATCTTCTTGCGGATCGTCGGCAGCTCCTGCTCCGCACGCTGGCGAGCCACGTTCTTTCCGCGCGAACCTCCCGACGACGAGGGCTTGCTGGGCTTCTTGGAACGCGGACGGCGGGCCATGGTAGGGATCCGTTCTGGTTATCTGCCTCCGACCAACCCTCGGCACACCCGTGGCGGTCTGATTCATGCAATCGGCACAGGGACCATCCCAACCTTATAGTGACGCCGCCCTTCTCGCCGACTTCTTTGAGGACCCATGACCTTTCAGACCTGGATTTCCTCCGCTCTGGCCTTTGTCCAACAGACGTTGGACGGGCTTGGCGACCTTCCTCTGCCCGTCCACCTGCTCGTCGGGGGTGGTTTCGTGGCGGGGATGATCCTGTGGCTCGCCGGGGGCAGGGTGATCCAGCCCGCGTTCGTGGTGCTTGGGGCGCTCGCGGGCGGAGCGGTCGGAACACTCGTGGCCCCGACGCTCCTCGGGCCCACCGTGGCCGGAGTGCCCGCCGTGTACGCCGGCGTGGGTGCCGGCGCCATCTTGGGCTTTGCCCTTGGGCTCGTGCTGTTCCGCCTGGCGATGGCCGCGTCTTCGGGTGTGGTCTTCGCCGCTGTTGGCGTTCTCGCGGCGCTCATCACGCTCGGCCGGCATCCGGGTGCCCTTCCCGAAGAGCTCTCCACGATGCAGCAGGCGGAGCTTTCGATCCAGACCTCTGCGATCGAGATTCGTGAGGAGCTTCGTGCGCTGACCGGCGATCAGGCCGGCAAGATCCACGTCTTTGCCGAGCGTGCCTTTGAACATCTCAAGGCATGGTGGAGCGCGACGCCCGAACAGTCGAGACAGACCCTGCTGATGGCATTGGGTGGCGGGCTCGTGCTGGGTGTCCTGCTCGGGTTGGCCGCGCCCAAGAAATCCGCGATGCTCGTCACCGCGCTCGCGGGATCTGGAGCCATGCTCGCGTGCGGCGTGTGGCTTCTCAACGCCACAAGCCCGGACCTTGCCGCCAAGATCCCGTGGACGCCGATCGTGACCGCCGGTGTGTGGGGCGGGCTCGTGCTTCTCGGGCTCGGCGTGCAATGGCAGCACGACGAGAAGCCACCGGCCCCCAAGCCCGCGCCGCAGGCCGCGTGAAATCTCAGTCCGCCGAAATGGACGAAGGCCCTTCCTTGCCGGCGACTCGCTCCATGTAACCGCTGCCCTTGCGCTCGTACTTGGTGAAACCAAGCCGTTCGAGGTTCTTGTTCGACAGCGACGACTTCTGCTTGATGGGCGACCACTTGCCCGCGATCGCCGGCGCGACAATGGCACGCCGGACCGGCGCGCCCGTCTTGGGGTGCTTCGTCAGCGATTTGTCCTTGATCGACTGCGTGATCTCGAACTGCTCTCCGGTCGGATTCCCCTTCAAATCCAGCACGTCATAGACATACGTCGGCATGTCTGATTATTGCCCTTCTGCAGCACCCGCATCGCCCCCGGCCACCCGCGCTACCTCCGTCGGCTCGAAAAGGTCGCCGAAGTCCCGCGACGCCTCCTCACCGAGCCACACCCGCGGGCGACCGAACTGCCCCAACTCGTACACCCGTCCTCGTCGTCCCCGATACCGGCCGGCCAGGATCTGCACTTCATCCCCGATCGCATAGGGAAAGCCGTTGAGGCAAGCCTGGTGGTGGTACAGCGGGCCCAACACCGGCCACCCGCCGATCAAGGCCAGCGTCCTTCCGAGCAGGACGCCAACCCAGCCGCACACAAGCCCGTAGAACACACTCGCCCATGTCCAGCCGCCATCGGCCGCCCACGCCGCGCCGAGCACGAGCCCGAAGCTTGCTCCCGTGATCTCAAAGACTCGACACCAGACCCGCCACGGGAGGTTCTCAGCGAACCATCGTTGCCGCCGCGTGATGTCCACCTGATCTCCTCACCACTCAGCCGAAGCTGCGTCCGCTCTCCAGGTCGACGAGCTTCCACTTGAGATTTCGGCACGCCCGCTCGAGCACCGGCCACGCGATGTCGTCGTCGGTCATGGTCACCATCGCCTGCATGACGGTTTCCGTCGTCGTGGCGAGCTCGACGATCATCCCCGGGCCGTGGAGCACTTCCGTGCCGGCGCTCTTGGATCGTGCTGTGCCGTCCGGCGCGGTGTTGTACCGCGAGAGCGACGCGCGAACCTCGGCGTGGGTTCCCAGCGGCTGCGCGGGCTCGCCCTTGGCCACACTCTTCATCAGCACCACCTGACGCTTCGGCATCGCTCCTCCTTAGTCGCCCCCGCCGCCATCACCGCCGCCGCTCTCCCCGCTCTCGCTCCCGACGTCCTGGCCGGGTTCGTCGGTCTCGTCTTCGTCCGCGGTCCACTTCGAGTCGCCGTCCGGCCGACGCACCGGGCCCCGTTCTCGCACCAGCTCGGCCACGCGGGTGAGCAGCCTTTCGAGCGGCACGGGCTTGATCATGTACCCGTCGACCCCGAGGCTCTCGGCGTAGGCCTGGTGGCGTCGTCCCTCGTTTGCCGTCACCATGATGACGATCGGGCTGTCGGCCTTCCCCTTGATCTTCTCAAGGGCGAGAAAGCCAGACCGCCCGGGGAGCATCATGTCGAGGATGACCACGTCCGGCGGATCTTCGGCGCACACGTCCACTGCCTCGTTCCCGTCCATCGCAAGCCACGTCAGGGCACCCTCGGACTGGAACGCGGCGTCGAACGTGTCGAGCACGTCTCGATCGTCGTCGACGATGAGCACACGCACATCCTCCAGCCTCCCGGGGGGGACGTCCGCTCGCGTGTTCTCCGGCTCATCGCGCATCGAGGTCACTCCTGACCCCCAATCCTACGGGGCCTGCCTCTGCTCACGCTCGCTCCGATCCACAACGCGATCGACGTCCGCCGAGGACATCCAGGGCAGGAGCGACATCTTCTCCCGCAGAGCCGCCGGGAAGGGCTTCCCCGCCCGTTCGTGCAGCGGCCTGCTCCTCCAGATTCGGTGCATCCAGAGGTACTGATCCGGAGCCGTCAAAATCATCCGCTCGAGCGCTCGCCGATACCGGGCTGTCAGATAGAACAGCGGGTCGGGGTGCGTCGACCAGTCTTCCGGCCCGAAGACATCGGCGATCTCGACCTTGTAGCGGAGGCCCCCGCGGGAGGCCGCATCCGCGTGCTCGCGTGAGGCTTCGGCGGCCGAGACTCGCCTGGCGAACCCACAGACCACCGTCGCGTTGAACTGAATCGCCAGCAGCCCGATGGACTTGTACGTGCTGGTGAGTCGTCCGAAGAACGGAACGAACATCCCGCGGTCGCCGCCGTTCTGATCGGCAACGAGGCCGACCGGGCGACCCGCCGCGAGAGCCCCGGGCAGCTCGTGAACCGCGCCGAACTTGCTCACGAGCGTGATTCCCTGCCTCTCACGACTCTGGCGAACCCAGGCGTCCAGCGGCGCCAGGTCGAGCGGGCGGTAGACCGCGTGCAGCGGGAACCCAAGCAGCCCCATCGCCGAGCCGATGAGCTCCCAGTTCCCCACGTGCCCCGTCAGCATGACGCACGCGCGATCGGTGATCATCCGACGAAGCTCGGGCAGCCGATCCGGCAGAATCAACTGATTCACCCACCCGTCACGGTTGAGCAGCCGGGGCGAAAACGCCAGCTCCACGCCAAGGCGGAACAGATGTTCGTACGCGGCCAAGGCGTGGTGTCGGCGTTCGTCGGCGTCCCACTGGGGAAAGACCTCGCGGAGATTCTCGTCCGCGCGAGCAAGCCGCTTGCGATTCAGGCGTGCCGCCCCGAAGGTCCGGCCAAGCCCGCCCGCCAGATCCGCCATCGCCGGAAGCGCGCCGAGCATCGGCGCACCCAGCGCGGCCCGCATCACGCCCGAGAGCGGCTCCTGGACCCACCACGGCATTCGCTTGAGCGTTCGGATCAAACTCTTGCGCTCCGCACTCGCCGAGCAACCCCCGTTAACGTCAGCCGCGGCGAGGCCCGGTCCTGGAACGAAGCCGCCCGCGAACATGCGCTCGCGGGCGGCAACTCGGTCATTCGCGTCGCAACCCGACGGCGATTACTTCTTGCCAATCAGCGTGAACAAACGGTTCTGGTTGAGGATCGGCACGCTCGTGCTCGCGGCGGAACGGTAGAAGTTGTCGTACTTCTGCAGCTCGCCCTCGATCCGGACGTACTGCTGAACCACCTCGATCGGGACGTCCGCGCCGGGCTTGGGCGGCAGCACGGGCTTCTCGCCCAGCACAAGGAAATCGACGTCGCCCGCCAGATCATCCACCACGCGCCCGCCCCACGCCTCGACCAGGTTCACCATGTCGGCCCGCTCGCCCGGAGTCGCAATCCCGTCGGCGTTGGTGTCAAAGTTGCCGAACACCACGAAGCGATAGACCTTCGACGGGTCGTAGATCGCGTTCGCCAGCACGTCGCCCTTCACCACGGGCGAGCCCTTCACCTCGGAGGTGATCCGGGCCGTCGACGTCTCGCTGTCAACCTTGATGATCTCAAGCGTCGCCTTTGGGCGGGCGTACTCGCCTGTCTTGGGATCGGGCTTGATCTGCTTGGCGTCGGCGTAGACCGCGAAGGTCATGCCCAGTTGGAGCTTCTGCTTGCTTCCCAGAGAGATCACGCACTCGCGTCCGCCGGGGATCGTCGCCAGCACCATCCCGTCGACCAGAGCTTCCTCGCTCTGCGCCGAGAGGAGGTTCTTGTTCTGCTCGCCACGCAGCTTCGCGTTGAGGTCGACAAGGATCAGATTCTCGCGCTCGAGGGCCGAGATCCGTTCGCGGTCCTTGCGGGCCCGCTCGCTGGCCTCGGACTCGAGCGAACGCACCGCGTCGCTCATCCGCGTCTCGACCGATGCAACCCCGTCGCGATAACCCTTGAGTTCGCCCTCGTACGACTCGATCTGCCGCTTGAGCCGGGCGTTCTCGTCCGCCAGGGCCCGCTGGGTCTCGCCGACCTGCCCGCGAACGCGGTCCACTTCGGCCGAGGCCTTGGCCCGGTCTTCGTCCGCGCTCGCCACGCGGGCTTCAAGAGTCGTCAACTCGCCGGCCTGGGAGGTGATCACCGAGAGCAGCGGGGCGGTGTTCGATCCGACGACCCTCTTGACTTCCGCGTCAAACTGTTCGAACGAGAGATTCTCGCGGCCGGCGACCGTCCGCATCACGCCGCCGACTCGGTCCTGCATGAACCCAACCAGACTCTTCCCGTCCTTGCGGGCCTGATCGGCCAACGCGGAGACCGCCGGGTTGTTCCGCTCGGTCGAACGGATGTAGCGCTCCGTGTCGTTCTTGAGCTGGTTGAACTCTTCACGCTGCCCCGTGTACTTCCCGAAGTAGATCGCCCAGAGCACCAGGAACGTGAGCGATGTCACGGAGAAGAGGGTGATGGTGATCCCGACGCCAACGCTCGTGCTCGTACGACCTGCCATGTGAATCGCTCCAGACCTGTTCCCGATGCCACGCCGACCCGGTTCTCCGGGGCCGACGCTCCCGACTCGCCCCGGCCGGGCTTGCTGGCCCGTACCCGTGGAGGGGGAGGAGTGTCCCAGACCGGCCCGCCTCTGTCAAACGCCGTCCGATCCGGGGGTCCTGAGGATACGCCGCCCGACCTCCACAGTTCCGCACGGCCCAACCTCATCCCTACCATCGCCCTCCATGCCCGACCACACCCCTTCCACAGACCCGGCGGCACTCCTCACCCACCGCTTCTCACTCGCCATCGCCCGAGCTTTCCCCTCAGCCGCCGAGACCGACCCCCTCGTCGTCCCGAACAAGAACCCCAAACTTGGTGATTTTCAGTGCAATGCCGCCATGGGGCTCGCCAAACGTGTCGGCAAGCCCCCGCGGGAGGTCGCCAAGGCCCTCGCCGAAGCCGTGGATCTGGCCGATCTCTGCGAGCCACTTGCCGACGCCGACATTGCCGGCCCGGGGTTCATCAACCTCCGCCTGAAGGCTTCCGCCCTCGCCGGCATCCTGGCCCATTTCCGCCCCGCCTCCGCCGGCACCACGCCCAACCCGGGAACGACCGTTGTCGATCTCTGCGGCGTGAACCTCGCCAAGGAGATGCACGTCGGGCATCTCCGCTCCACCATCATCGGTGATGCCCTCGCCCGTACCTTCCAACGTCTCGGCCACGCCGTCGTCCGCCAGAACCACCTGGGCGACTGGGGTTTGCCCATCGCCATGGTCACCCACAAGGTCATGGACGAGTCGTCCGCCGGGCGTCTTGATCTGGCGAACCTGCGTCTGGCCGATCTCGACCGCCTGTACAAGGCGGCGCAGAAGCAGTACGCCCCCCCACCGGGCTTCGAGCTGGTCGCCACATCGCTGGCGCCTTTCGTGACATCCAAGCTCCACGCCGAGATCGCCGACGACCTGGCGCAGGCACAGGCCGCCGCCCGCCATCTCGCCGACGCCAAGCAGACCCTGATCCGCCTGCAACGCAAGGACGCCGACGTCGTCCGCGTGTGGCAGCGGATTGTCGATGTCACCATCGCCGCCTGCGCCGAGAACTGCGCCAAGCTCAACGCCATCGTTCTGCCGGAGCACACCGCGGGCGAATCGTCCTACGCGGACGAGCTCGCGACGCTCGTGGAGGACCTGCTCCGCCGGGGGATCGCCGAGATCGACGACGGGGCGGCGGTCGTTCGGCTCGATCGGCCCGAGTTCGGCAACATCAAGGAGCCCTGCCTGATCCGCAAGGGCGACGGCGGGTTCCTGTACGCCACGACAGACCTCGCGGCGATCCGCCGCCGCGTCCAGACCTTCAAGGCCGACCGCGTTGTCTATTGCGTCGATGCACGCCAGTCGCTGCACTTCCGCCAGGTCTTTGCCGCGGCCCACCGTGCCGGGTTCACCACGCGCCCGGACGGCACGATCGCCACGCTCGCCCACGCCGCGTTCGGCACCGTGCTGGGCGAAGACGGCAAGCCCTTCAAGACTCGCTCTGGCGAGAACGTCAAGCTGGCTGATCTGATCGACGAAGCCACGCAACGAGCCGCCGCCCAGATGCGCGAACGTCAGGCCGATGTGCCGCCCGAAGCGTTCGACCGGACCGCCTGGTCCGTCGGCGTGGCGGCGATCAAGTACGCCGATCTGTCGATCGAACGCGTGAAGGACTATGTCTTCAGCTTCGACCGCATGGTCGCCTTCGAAGGCAACACGGGCCCCTACCTGCTCTACGCCGGCGCCAGAATCCGGAGCATCTTCCGCAAGGCGGGGCTCGATCCCAACGCCTTCCGCGATGTTCCCCTTGTGCTCGAGCATCCGGAGGAGCGGGCGCTCGCCCTGGCGATCCTGAGGTATCCGGCGGCCCTTGCCGCTGTGGGCGAGCACGCCGAGCCGCACCGCCTCTGCCAGTTCCTTTACGACCTGGCGGGCGCCTTTTCATCCTTCTACGCGGCCCATCGCGTGATCGACGCGCCCGAGCCCGTCCGGGCCTCGCGCCTGCGGCTTTGCCTGCTCACCAGCGAGACACTCGAGGACGCCCTGACCTGCCTGGGCATCCCCGTCGTCGAACGCATGTGATCAGCCCGCGACGATGTTCACGAGCCGACCTGGGACCACGATCACCTTCTTGACCGCCTTCCCGCCGAGCGCTTTCTGCACCTCGCTGTCGGCCAGCGTGATCTCTTCGATCGCCTTGGGCTCCGCGTCGCTGGGCACCACGACCTTGCAGCGCACTTTCCCCTGGATCTGCACCGCCAGCTCGACCGAGTCGTCCCGGAGCATCGCCGGATCAAACGCCGGCCAATCCGCCGTCGATGCCAAACCGGGGCACCCCAGCTTCGACCACACCTCTTCCGCCACGTGCGGTGCGAAGGGGCACAGGACCCGCATGAACCGCGCGAGCTGATCCCTTGTCAGCCCCTGCGACGATGCGGCGTTGACAAACTCGATCATCGCGGCGATCGCCGTGTTGAACGACAGCTTCTCGATGTCCGAGCCGACCTTCGCGATCACGCGATGCAGCTGCTTCTCCAACGCACCGTCAGCAGTGACCGCCTCGCGAAGAACGCCGGTCTTCTCATCGACCGCAAGACGCCACACGCGCGATAGGAACCGGAACAACCCCGTGATGTCCCGCGGATTCCATGGCTTGCTCGCTTCCAGCGGGCCCATGTACATCTCGTACAGGCGGAACGTGTCCGCCCCGTACTCCGCGATCACGTCGTCCGGGTTCACGACGTTTTTCAGACTCTTGCTCATCTTCGCCACGATCGGCGTCAGCTTCGTCCCCACCCCCCGCTCGACAAACTGCCCCTCCGACACCTCATCCACCTGATCGCACGGCACCAGCGTCTTGTCCGGACGCTGGTACGCAAAGCTCGTGATCAGCCCCTGGTGGAACAGCTTCTGGAACGGCTCGGGCGTCGACAAATAGCCCAGATCGTGCAGCACCTGATGCCAGAACCGCGAGTACAGTAGATGCCCGACCGCGTGCTCGCTCCCCCCCATGTACAGATCCACCCCGCCCCGGGCGGCCTGGTTCTCCAAACCGGACCTCTCTCCCCCCATCCAATACCGATCCGCCTCGCGGGAGACGAACGCCCCGCTGTTCTTCGGATCGCAATACCTCACCATGTACCACGAACTGCCCGCGCTCCCCGGCATCGTGTTCGACTCGCGACGCACGCGTGTCTCCGGCGGCAGCACCGATGGATCAACGCCGGCCTCCCCTGCCGTCGTCTCCACCCACTCCCGCACTTTCCCCAGCAGAGGCAGCGGATCTTCGCTCTCCACCGGGGCATAGTCCGCCAGTTCGGGCAACGTCACGGGCAAGGCCTTCTCGCTCACCGGGTACGCACGCCCCTCCATATCGAACACCATCGGGAAGGGCTCGCCCCAGTACCTTTGCCGGCTGAACGTCCAATCCCGAAGCTTGAAGTTCACTCGCTTCCGCCCGATCCCCTTGCGCTCGAGCCACGCCACCATCGCCGCTTTCGCCGCCTCGATCGTGAGCCCGTCGAGCGTCAGCTCGCTGTTCGCCGAGTTCGCCAGCACACCGGGCCCCGAATACGCCTGTCCCAGGCTCTCAAAGAACCGCCCGCCGAGGAAGCGCGCGGTGAAGTCGTCCACGTCGGTGAACCTCTGTTCTTCGATGAAGTCCATCCAGCCGATCTGCGTCGCACCCCGGCGTTCCCCAACCGACCCGGGCTTGTCCGGATCGGGAGCCGTCGCGTGGATCGTCACCGCGGTACCGCCCGACTCCCCCGCGCGGCGGGTCATCACCGTCTGCAGCGCGCCGCCCAGCCCGCCCGTCTCCGTATTCTGCGTCGTCACCCAGCCCAGATAGTCCGCCAAGACGCCGACCCAACGTTCGGGACTCCGTGCCGAGGGCGAGGCGTGCCGCGCGAAGTACGCCATCGCCGCGTGCGGGCGGCTGTACACCACGTCCCGGATCGCCAGCCCGAACTTCTTCGCGAACTCATAGTCACGCTCGTCGTGCGCCGGAACCGCCATGATCGCGCCCGTCCCGTACCCCATCAGCACGTAATCCGCGATCCACACGGGGATCTTCTCGCCCGTCGCCGGATTGATCGCCATCACCCCGCTGAACACCCCGCTCTTGACCTTGCTCTCCATCCGCTCCACGTCCGAGCGGTTGCGAGCACGCTCGACATACGCACGCACCGCCGGCACCACCGCCCCCGCCGGCGGCCGCTCCAGCACACGTGACACCAGCGGATGCTCCGGCGCCACCACCATGTACGTCGCCCCGAACAGCGTGTCCGCCCGTGTCGTGAAAACCGTCAGCGGGTCAAACCCGCCCGTCAGCTCAAACCGGATCTCCGCCCCCTCGCTGCGCCCGATCCACTCCTCCTGCATCGCCTTCGTCGACGCCGGCCAGTCCAACCCCTTGAGTCCCTCCAGCAGCCGGTCCGCGTACGCCGTGATCCGGAACATCCACTGCTTCATCGGCTTGCGATACACGGGATACCCCCCGCGCTCGCTCTTCCCGTCGATCACCTCGTCATTGGCGAGCACCGTCCCCAGCTTCGGGCACCAGTTGACGGTGACTGTGCCGAGATACGCAAGCCGGTACGAATCGAGCACCTGTGAACGCTGATACTCAGTCAGTGAAGTCCACTCGCCGATTGGTTCTCTTGGATCGCCAAAGCGGGCAGTACCCGAAGGAGCTGAATGCGGATTCCATTCAACCTTACGCTTACCCGCTTCGAATTCCGCGCTGAGCTCCGCGATCGGCCTTGCCTTCCTCGCCTCGGGATCAAACCACGAGTCATACAGCTTCAGAAAGATCCACTGCGTCCACTTGTAGTACTCGGGGTCGATCGTCCCGACCTCGCGCGTCCAGTCATACGAAAACCCGAACCGCTGCAACTGCCGTCGGAAGTTGTCGATCGCCTTCCGCGTCGTGATCGCCGGGTGCACCCCCGTCTGGATCGCGTACTGCTCCGCCGGCAGCCCGAACGCGTCCCACCCCATCGGGTGCAGCACGTTGAACCCCTTCATCCGCTTGTACCGCGAGATGATGTCCGTCGCCGTGTACCCCTCCGGATGCCCCACGTGCAGCCCGGCCCCGCTTGGGTACGGGAACATGTCCAGGCAGTAGAACTTGGGCTTGTGCGCCTCAAAGCCCGGCTGCCCAGGGTTCGCCACCACGAAGGTCCCCCGCGTCGCCCACTCACGCTGCCACTTCCCTTCGATCTCCCCCGCCAGATCCGCCGTGTAGCGGAATGGAGTCTCGTTTCCGGACGTTCCCGAGGTGTTCGTGTGCGACATAGGCCGCAATCCTAGTGCTCGCCCGTCTCCTGCGGAGATTCACGACCGGTTTCCGCATCCCCTCTGGTACCATGGCACGCGGCGGGGAGGGCCCATTCGGAGGCTTGGTCATGCGCTTCTTCGCAGTTCTCGCGGCGGCGTTCCTCTGCGCACACGCAGCCCTCGCCCAGTGCGACGCCCCAACGCACCACCGCCGGATCGGCGACAACGTCGAGGTTCTGGAATCCGAGGGGACACTCGCCTTTCTGGGCCATCCCGGCCTTGTCGAGATCCAGGACATGGCCGACCCCAGCCGGCCGACCCCGATCGGCTCCATTCCCGTGCTCGGCCAGACGACCGCGATCGAGGCCCGCGCCAACCTGCTCTACATCGCCTCGTGGGACAGCTTTGATTCCACGGGCAGGCTCACCATCGCCGACATTTTCACCCCTTCCGCCCCCGTTGTCCTCGCCTCGCTCACGTGGGCTGATCAGATTGTCGATCTTGCCGCCTCCCCGGACCGCCTGTGCGTGCTGACCGCCTTCGGCCAGATCCGCATCCTCGACACGACCACGCCCGCACAACCCGTTACCGGTACAACCATTTCCTCTCAGGACTTCGAGGATCTGGAAATTCGCCTCAACGTCCTGTACGCCACCTACCGCGACGACTCGGTCTCGCCGACCCGCTCTCGCCTCCGCTGCTTCGCCGTGGGCAACATCACGAACCCCAACCTCCTCACGACCATCGACCTCGGCAACGCCGAAGGCGTCGCCCCCCGCATCCACCGCGAAGGCCTGCTCCTCGCGACGACCGCCGCCGACCGTCTCGCCCTCTTCGATCTCGCCACGCCCGGATCGCCCGCTCTCCTCAGCACCACCTCGGGCCACCGGCTTCGCTCGACCCCGAGGCTGGTCGAGGTGGCCGGCTCAACCTTCTGCCATGTCTTCGCCGCGCAGTTCCCCGCGGCGATCTGGGACGTGACCAACCCCGCTTCGCCCGTCCGCCGGTCGTTCTACGGAGCCTCCGTCCGGGCCGTCGCGCCCGTCGCCGATGCGGCACTCGCGTTCGACAACGACGTCCTCGCCTCGCTCTCCTTCGCCACGCCGACGCAGCCCCAGATCCTCGATCTCCTCGACTTCGGCATGCCCGCCGACGCCACCTATGTCCTTCCTTCCCGCTCAAATCTCATCCTCGTCAACAACGTCGGCTTCGATGCGGACGTGAGCATCATCGATCTGGCCGACCGTGACCGCCCCGCTCTCCGGACAAACTTCACCCTCGACTTCAACGCCGACCACGCCGCCGCCGATGATCGGCTCTTCGCCGTCGCGCAGCGGCTTGCGAATAGCGCAAGCTTCCGCCTCTACCTCTACGACCTCGCCGATCCCGCCAATCCCGTGCTCATCTCCGACGATCTCCAAGTCGCCAACTCGTCCGGCTTCGCGAATGTCGAGATCTTCATCGACGGCGCCGTCGGCGTCATCCAGCTCGCCCGCGAGTTCTACGTTCTCGATCTCATCGACCCCTCCAACCCGCGCGTCGCCGCCCACATCCCGACCAACTCCCTTTCCGACGCCGCGCTCGACGACGGGCTCTTCGTCCTCTTCCGCACCGGCGGCACCAACCGCTTCGAGATCTACAACGTCGCCGATCCCTACTCACCGCAGGTCGTCGCCACCATCAACGAGCCCGACGCCGAAGGCTTCGCCTTCGACGCCCGCACGCTCCTCGTGGAACGCACGACCGACGTCGCCGCGATCTACGACGTCTCGCTCCCTTCAGCCGCCACCCTGACCGCGACGATCCCCGCACCCGCGTCGTTCTCTTCGCTCCAGTCCGTGCACATCGCCGGTTCCGTGGCGCTCCTCGCCGCGCCGGACCGCTTCGCGTTCTTCACCCTCGCGCAGGCCAGCAATCCCGTCCCGCTCGGCGAGATCACCGTCGCCGAGACGCCTTCGTCCGCCTTCGTCTTCGGCGACACCTTCTGGACCCGATCCTTCTTCAGTTCCGTTTCGGCGTTCGATCTTGGCCAACTCCCCTCCGTAACACAGCACCCCCTCAGCCGTGCCGTCTGCCCGGGCGGCTCATTCTCCCTCTCCGCCGACGCCCAGTCCGATTCCACTCTCTCCTACCGCTGGCGCCTCAACGGCAACCTGCTGAGCAACGGCACGCTCCCCGGCGGGTCCGTCGTCTCGGGCGCCTTCACCCGCACCCTCACCGTCACCAACTTCAACCCCGCCGACGCCGGCGCCTTCTCGCTCCGCTTCAACAACGCCTGCGGCAGCATCATCTCGGACAACGCCATCATCGTTACAGGTCAGCTCCCCCGATTCCTCGACCAGCCGTTCCCCGTGCTCGCCTGCCCCCTCGGGCCCGTCTCCTTCTTCGCCTCCACCAACAATCTCCCGATCGCGACGCTCCGCTGGCAGGCCGAGGTTCCAGCCAACTCCGGGACATTTGTCGACCTCACCGATACCGCCACCGCCGCCTTCTCGATCGCGGGGTCTCAGACCACCACGCTCACCATCGCCCCCCTCCCCGGACAACGCCTCCCCTCCATTCTCCAGACCCGCTACCGCCTCAAGGCCACCAACGCCTGCGGCGTCTCCAACTCCGTCCCCGCTTCCCTCACCCTCTGCCCCGCGGACGTGAACTGCGACGGGTTCCTCGACTTCTTTGATTACGACGACTTCGTCGCCGCCTTCGAATCCGGTTCTCCTCCGGAGGTCGCCGACTTCAACGGCGACGGCTTCGCCGATTTCTTCGACTTCGACGACTTCGTCGCCGCCTTCGAACTCGGCTGCTGATCCGCCCGGCAGTGGTCCGAGAATCTCACGCCCCGGCTTCGTGCAACCCGCTTTCGGGCCAGATCGACCAGTGCCTGTCACACGCCGTCATGCTCGGCACTCCTCTCTGGACCAGAGGAGATCGTCCATGCCCAGCCCGACCATCGCACGTGTGACCAAGGCCGCCCTGCTCGCCGCAATCGCCGGCGGAGCCTTCTCGGCCGCCCCGCACGCCCACGCCGCCGACAAGTGGTGGAACGCCGCCAACGGCAACTGGGGCACCGCCGCCAACTGGTTCTCCCAGGGGGTCCCGCTCAACGCCGACAACGTCTTCATCGGCAACACCGCCATCGCCGAGAACGCCTTTGTCGATCTCAATGTCAACGCAACGATCGCAAGTCTCACGATGACCGACGGCATGCGCGTCCAGACCAACGCCTTCAAGCTCACCGTCGCCGGACACACCCTCCTCAGCGGCGAAAACCTCGCGGGCAACGGGGTCAGCTTCTCGTCCATGGTGCAGGTCATGCAGGGTCCAGCCGCCGTCGACTTCCAGACCGGCTCCCTCACCATCACCGACGGCGGAGACCTTTGGATCGAGGACGGCGCCACCGTTCAGGTTGACGGCCTCCTCGACCTCCAGGCCGTCTCCTCCATCTACGCCGAGGGTGTGATCAACCTCACCAAGAACGCCGGGACCGCCCTCCGCATCGACGGCACGCTCCAGGCCGCCACCTCCGTGCCCGGGCTCACCATCAACCAACTCGGCACAGGCCTCATCGACCTCGACGGCTCCGTCGCCGAAGGTGCAAACCGCGGGCTCAACATCACCGGCGCGATGAACGACGGCTCCGCCTTCGCCCATCTCACCATCAACGGCACCGCACTCACCGATCCCTTCGACGACCTCCTGTGGATCGGTGGCAACAACACCGTCCGCATGAACCTCTCCTCCGGATGGACCCTCGGGTCCCTCGGCCTCCTCCGCCTCAGTTCCTTCCATCCCGACCGCATTCCCACGCTCGAAGGAAGCACGCTCACCGTCAACGGCCGCATCGCCCTCGAATCATCCAATCGCGACGCCGAAGTCGACTGCCCGCTGATCCTCCAGCCCACCGCCCAGATCGAGCTCGACCAAGGCTCGCGCCTTTACTGCATGGATCCCATTACCGTCCAGGGAGGGTCGGGCACCCTCAACACTGACTCGACACTCTACTTCTCGGGGCCTTCCCAATGGAACGGAAATCTCAGCCTCGATGGCACAGGCAGGCTCTTTGTGCACGGCAACGCCCTCGTGCTCGGGCCTTCCGTCATCAACGCACATACCGCCAAGCTCGACGGCAGCGGGGCCACAGTCTGGACCATCCAGGACTCGCTCACCGTCAATACGCAATCGATCGACCCACTGAACCTGCCCACGACCGACGTCTTCAACGGCACATTCAACATCTCAGGACCCCAATCCGCAAAGCTCACCATCAACCTCCAGAATCCGGGCGGCATCTGGGAAATGGCCGGCATCATGAACCTCGCCGCTCCCCTCGGCGATGCCACCACTCGCCTCGCGGGCTCCCTGGTCGCCATCCAGGGCAACCTCAACGTCAGCGGCTCGGTCCGAGCCGAGGCCGGCTACGGCCTCTACCCCGGCTCCGTCACCACCTTCGCCACCCCCGCTGCCTCTTTCGAGAACTCTTCCTCCGCGATCATCTTCGCCGGCGCTCAGTTCCTCGGCGGCGGCTCGATCGTCTGCGGATCCACCGGCGGCATCCGCCTCGATAACGGGCTCAACACCGGTTCCGCCAGACTTCTCAATCACGGCAATCTCGACATCACCTTCGGCGTCGGCCAGGCCGTCGTCTCCGGATTCACGCAGAGCGACTCCGGAACCTACCACGTCGACATCGGCGGCTACGCCCCCGCCACGCGCCACGATCACCTCGTCGTCGCCAATCAGCCCGCGGCCCTCGACGGAGCCGTCGACATCGATCTCGTCGATGCCGGCGACGGCTACTTCTTCCCCATCGTCGGAGACTCCTTCGTTATCCTCACAAGTCGTAATGGCCTCGTCGGATCCTTCGACTCTGTCGCTCCAACCGTCCGCGCAGGGGTCGTCTACCACTGGTCCCTTGTCTACGACGCAACCACCGTTCGCGCCAGGCTCGACTCCATTTCCGTCCGATGCCCCGCCGATTTCAACGGCGACGGCTTCGTCGATTTCTTCGACTACGACGATTTCGTCACCTGCTTCGAGGGCGGCCCATGCCCCCCGGGCCGAAACCCCGACATGAACTTCGACGGCTTCGTCGACTTCTTCGATTTCGACGACTTCGTCCAGGCCTTCGAACAGGGCTGCTAACGCCTCTCCAGGAAGTTCGGACCCTGTTCAGTGAATCCGGCGGACTCCCCGCGACGTATCGACCACCATCGATACAATCCGGGGCCCCGCATGAGAACCCTCGTCGCCATTCCCGTCTTCAACGAAGAACGCTACGCCAAAGGCGTCCTCGAACGCGTCCTCAAGTACGTCGGCAACGTCCTCGTCATCGACGACGGCTCCACCGACGCCACCCCCTCCATCCTCGCCCAGTTCCCAGTCGACGTCATCCGCCACTGCGTCAACCGCGGCTACGGCCAATCCCTCATCGACGCCTTCCGCTTCGCCCAGTCCGAACGTTACGACTGGATCATCACTATGGACTGCGACGAGCAGCACGAGCCAGACCGCATCCCGGACTTCATCGACCTCGCCGAACGCTCTGAGCACCTCCCGCGCCACGCCCGCCCCGACATCATCTCGGGCTCTCGCTACCTCACCCCCGAGCCCGCCGACGACCTCCCCCCGCCCGACCGCCGGGCCATCAACGCCGAACTCACCCGCGAAATCAACCAGCGACTTGGCTTCTCCCTCACCGACGCGTTCTGCGGCTTCAAGGCCCACCGTGTCTCCTCGCTCGCCTCGCTCTCCCTGTCCGAATCGGGCTACGCCTTCCCCATGCAGCTCTGGGTCCAGGCCGCCGCTGCTCGCCTCAACATCGCCGAGCTCGCTGTCCGCCGCATCTACGTCGACCCCACCCGCACTTTCGGCCAAGGCCTCGACAACCCCGCCGAACGCCTCGCCCACTACCGCTCCGTCCTCCACGCCGAGATCCGCCGCTTTCAGCACCAACTCCCCGCCCAAGCCTCCCTCGGCATCTCTCCCGGCCAATACTCAGGCCGGTGATCACCTCTTCTCATCCCCCCCTCACCCTCCTCCCGGACCCCGCCTCCTGGCCCCGCCTTGTCCGCGCGCACAAGCCCCCGCCCGCCGCTCTCACCTTCCGAAGAGAGATCGGCCTTCCCGACGACCGCCCCGTGCTCTTCTCAGGCCATCAGGCCGAACTGTGGCACCCCGGCATCCTCGCCAAGCTCTTCGCCCTCGACTCTCTTGCCCGCGCGATCAACGCCTTCCCCGCCTGGGTCGTCGTCGATCAGGACGCCAACGAGCCCGGTCTCATCCGCTACCCCACCACGCGTGACGGCTCCCTCGCCCACGCCACCTGGCGTCTCAGCCGCGAACTCGCCACCACCACCGACATCCCGACCTCGATGCGCCCGCCCATCGACCACGCCTCCCTCCGCGCCGGCTGGGAGGGCAGCCCCGCCGCCACAGGCCCCATCGCGTGCCAGCTCACCGTCATCGCCGGAGCCCTCAAGGCGCACGCCGACGAACGTTCCCTCGCCTCTCAATTCACCCTCGCCGCCGCCGATCTCCTCGCCGGCATCGTCCCCTTCCCCTTCGCGCTCCCCGCTTCCTCTCTCTCTCGAACCTCTCTCTTCGCCTCCGTGCTCGATCGAATCGCGTCCGACCCCGCCGCCTGCGTCGCCTCCTACAACGACGCCGCACTCCAATTTCCCGCCGCCGGCATCCGCACGCTCTCCGCATCGCGATCCGAACTCCCGCTCTGGCGACTCCGCCCCGGCATGCCCCGCCAACGCGTCACCGCCGCCTCTCTCCCCACGATCCCGCGCGAGCAGCTCGCACCCCGCGCCCTCCTCATGACCGGCCTCCTCCGCTACGCCGCCGCCGATCTCTTCATCCACGGCCTTGGCGGCGGCGCCTACGACCCCGTCACCGAACTCTGGCTCCAAAGCTGGCTCGGCTGGTCCCTCGCCCCGGCCGTCGTCGCCTCCGCCACGCTCACCCTCCCGCTCTCCTCCGACCAGCCCGCCGATCCCGCCGAGGCCCTCCGCGCTCGCTGGCGAGCACACCACGCCCGACACCAACCTGCCGAGCTCGGCGACCACTGGGCCCATCAGCGCAAGGCCGAACTGCTCACCGAGATCGCCTCCTCCGCCGGCGATCGCCGCGCAGCCGCCCGCGCCTTCGAGCAGCTCCAGCTCCTCCTCGCGAACTATCGCAAAGAGCACGCCCCGCAACTCGCCGAACTCGACCGCCTCGCCCACGAACTCCACCACCGGGCCCAGCAGGCTCGCGTCGCCCTCGATCGCACCTGGCCCTTCCCCCTCCACACCAAGGACGCACTGCTCACCCTCGCCGAGGCTGTCCGCCAGCGATGCGCCCCATGACACTCCTCAGGCCCATCCTCCTGCTCCTTCTCCTCCTTCCGGCCCTTGCCGCCTGCGAACCCGCCGCTCCACCTCCGACGCCCACCTCTACCACCCCGCGCATCGCCGTCCTGAGCCCCGCACTTGCCGCCTCGCTCACGGACCTCGGCCTCGAACGCTTCGTCGTCGGCCGACATGCCTGGGATCTCGCCCTCTCGCCCGATCTCCCCGTCGTCGGCGACACCGTCGGCGGCGGGATCGACTACGAATCACTTCTCCACGTCAGGCCCACACACGTCTTCGTTCAGCTCGGGTCCTCACCCCCGCCCGAACGACTCCTCGATCTCGCCGCTCACCATCGATGGTCCCTCCTCCGCCTCGAGCCTCTTTCCTGGCCAGACGTGCTCGACGCCGCCGCACAGATGGCCCACGCCGTGGGCAACAAAGCCCCAGCCAGACTCGAAGTCCTCCGTGAACGAGCCCGTCGCGTCCTGGCGCCCAGCCCCCGGCGTGCGAGTGTTGGAACCGTCCTCCTGCTCGCCTCGCTCACCCCACCCTCCGCGCTCGGCCCGGGATCCGTCCATCACGATCTGCTCACGCTCCTGGGCGCCACCCCCGCCCTCACCTCCGGCGCTCCCTACCAGACTCTCGACGCCGAAGACTTCCGCGCACTTTCGCCCGGAGCCATCGTTATTCTCGCGCCCCGCGCACGCAACCTCCCGCCCGCCAACCTCTCCACGTCGCAGGTCCTCGAACGCCTCGGGCCCGCCTTTCCCCGCGATCTCCCCGCGATCACGAACCTTCGCATCGCGCAGATCGACGATCCTCTCGCTCTCCTCCCCGCGACCACCCTTCTCGACACCGCACAGCAGCTCGCCGACCTCCTCGACCGCTGGGCCGCCACACCACCCAAGCCATGAGAACCTTCACCCTCCCCGGAAACATCTCCCTCGCCGCTCTCGATGCCGGCGACGCCGACGCCCCGCCCATCCTCTTCATTCACGGCTTCCCGCTCGACGGCTCCATGTGGCACCACGCCGCTCACCGCCTCGCACCGCACTACCGGGTCCTCATCCCCGACCTTCGCGGCTACGGCCAAAGCCCTCCCGCGGGCGACCAGGCGTCCATCGCCGATTACGCCGACGATCTCGCCGACCTCCTCGACGCCGCTCGCGTCACCACCCCCGCCGTGCTCGTCGGCCTCTCGATGGGCGGCATGATCGCCCTCGACTTCGCACGCCGATTCCCCGATCGCCTCCGCGCACTGGTTCTCTGCTGCACCCGCGCGACCCCCGAATCGCCCGAAGGCCTCGAGCGCCGCGCCGCCGTCGCACGCGAAGCCCTCACCCTCGGCACCGCCAACCTCGCCGCCACCATGGCCGCCGCCCTCTTCCATCCCTCCGCACCCGCCGACCTTCGTGCACTCTGGCAACGCCGAATCGCCGCAACCCACCCGCACACCGTCGCCGCCGGCGCTCGCGCCCTCGCCTCCCGGCCCGACGCCAGACCCCTCCTGCCCACCCTGACCGTTCCTTCGCTCGTCATCGCGGGCGACGCCGATACGCTCACGCCGCCCGACGTCCTCAAATCCATCGCCGACGCAATCCCGGGCGCCACCTTCCGAATCATCCCGCGGGCGGGTCATCTCCCCCCCGTTGAACAGCCCGATACCTTTTCCGCCTGCCTCGCCGAGTTCCTCAGGACACTCCCCCCATGCCCGCCTCCGAATCGCTGATCCACGCCGCTCTTGTCGCGAGCGTTCTCCTCTCCGCCTGGGTCGGCGTCCTGCTCACCCTCCTCCTCCTGCCCGGCATGTGGATCGCCCTCGCCGGCGCCATCACCGTCCAACTCGTCGCCAAAGAACCCCTCTTCTCCTGGTGGACGCTCGGCGCCGGCATCGCCATCGCGGCCGCCGGCGAAGCGCTCGAAACCGCATCCTCCGCCGCCGGCGCCAAAACCTTCGGCGCCTCCCGCTCAGGGATGGTCGGCGCACTCGTCGGCACGCTCCTGGGCGCCATCGTCGGCACCTTCGTCCTCGCCTTCCTCCCCATCATCGGAACTCTCCTCGGCGCCGTCATCGGTGCCGCACTCGGCGCACTCTTCGCCGAACGGGGCGTCGCCGGCCGATCCTGGCGGGAGTCCACCTCCTCCGGCGTTGGCGCCGCCGCCGGACGCGTGGCCGGGGTCGGCATCAAGTTCTCCCTCGCCGTCTTCCTCGCCCTTCTTCTCTCCGTCGCTGCGTTCGTCCCCTAGACGCCGCCCCCTGAAACCCCACCTTCCCACGCCGGTTTGACCGATGCACACTGCACGCGTCCTTCCGGAGTGATCGCTCATGCATGCAACACTGCTGATCTCCCTCGCACTGCCCTTCGCCGCCACGTTCCAGCCCGTCCCACCAGACCTCACCACACCGCCGACCCCGCGCACCACCCCCGACGACTCGCTCCAGCCCTGGCGAAGCGACCTGCGCTCCGCCTCGCTCCTCGGCGATTCCCAGCCCACCACGCTCTTCCACCTCTCCGCAGCCGCCGCCCCTTCCCTCGCCCGCGACTCCCGCGGCACCATCTACGCCGCCTTCCAGTGGTACCCCCAGTCCGAACCCGCCAACGCCGGCTCCATCGCCCTTCAACGCTCCTTCGACAACGCCCGAGCCTGGACGCCCCCACGCGCCCTCTCCATCCGCAACCTCCCCGGCTCCCTGCTCCCCCCGACCGACCCCGTGCTCGCCGTGCTCCCCGACGATTCCCTCCGGCTCTACTTCCTCGCCGCCGACCGCGCAGATCCCAGAACACCCGCCCTGTACTCCGCCCTCTCCCGTGACGGCGGCGAGTCCTTCACCTTCGAGCCCGGACAGCGATTCCGCCCCGAACGCGGCTCCACCTGCGCCATCGCCCGACGCGACGCCCAGTGGCTCCTCATCGTCTCCGACGCCGTCGGCCCCGTCCGCGCCACTTCCACCGACGGCCTCACCTTCACGCTCGCCGGACGCATCGACGCCAACGTTCAGGGCCAATGGACCGGCTCCCTCATCGCCGATGGCGATGCCTTCACCTTCCTCGGACAATCCGGGAACGGCGGCGCCATCTGGCGCTCGACCTCCACCGACGGCAAGACGTGGTCCTCGCCCACCTCTCTCGATCTTCGTGGCAGCAGACCAACCGCCGTCCGTCCAGAGGCCGGCCGCTGGTTCTTCCTCGTCTCCTCACTCCCTGCGCCCGTGCGCACAACCCCGCCCGCCGAACCATCCATCCCCGGCCCGCCGCCCCGGACCATCCCCCTCGAACCCCCTGCAAAGCCCCGAGTCCCCGAGGTCCCGGGCCTCCCGCGGCCGCGATAGGCTTCGCGCATGAACCTCGACCTCTCCGGCAAGCGGGCCATCGTCTGCGGCGCCTCCGCCGGCATCGGCAAAGCCTGCGCCTTTGAACTCGCCGCCCTCGGCGCGTCCGTCACCGTCGTCGCCCGCTCCGCCGACAAGCTCGCCGCCGTCGTCGCCGAACTGCCCCGTCCGCGCGCACAATCCCACGACGCTCTCACCGTCGATCTCGCCGACCCCGCAGCCGCGCGCACCGCCGCGCACGCTTGGATCGCCGCCCACGGCGCCTGCCACATCCTGGTCCTCAACACCGGTGGACCAGCACCCGGCCGTGCCATCGACACACCAGCCGACGCCTTCCGGCTCGGCTTCGAGAGCTTGCTCGCAACTCCCCACGAACTGGTGCGTGCCTTCGTCCCCGGCATGCGACGCGACGGCTACGGACGCATCATCATCATCGGCAGCACCAGCGTGAAGCAACCTATTCAGGGACTTGCTGTCTCGAACGCCGTTCGGGCCGCCACCGCGAACTGGGCGAAGACCCTCTCGCAGGAGTTGGGGGCCGAGGGCATCACGGTGAACAACGTCCTCCCCGGATACACCCGCACTGAGCGACTGGGGGCGATTTTCCGAGCGCGGGCCGAGAAGGCCGGCGTCACCATCGAGCAGGCCGAGGCCGCCGCGATCGCGGATATCCCCGCGGGGAGATTCGGCGAAGCATCCGAGATCGCCGCCGCGGTCGGGTTTCTGGCGTCTCCGGCGGCGTCATACGTGAACGGGGTGAACCTCCCTGTTGATGGGGGACGCCTCGGCACGCTTTGAATCGCGGACCCCCGGACGCGGAACCGAAGGCCAGGATTACGTAGATTTTGCGCGTGCAGTGGGCGAGTGGTGTGGTATCATGCACCACGCACGAGGAGGTTGGCGGCGGCATCGAATTCGTATTTTGTTTGGCGTCTCGTCGTCCTGTGGCTCGTGTGAGGAAAGGAGTGATCATGAAGCGTTTGGCACAATTGATCGTGACGGCGGCGGGTCTGGCGGCGGGCACGTCGGCGATGGGGCAGACCTACTTCGCGGTCGTGGAGAGCGGCTCGGACAAGGTCGTTCTTCTGAGCACCGCGGACGGCAGCGTGGTGAATCCGCTGTGGATCGACCTCGTGCCGCAGGGCGCGTCGACCCCGATCGAAGCGCTCGTGGTGGGCAACGAAGTGTGGGTCAGCGACCAGTTGGCGGACGCGATCTTCATTTACACCCTTTCGGATCTTCCGCAGTACGTGACGACGATCCGCGGCGGGATGGACAACATCCGCGGCATGGAGCACGTCAACGGCAAGGTCTACGTGACCAACGCCGGGAGCGGCAACGGGGCGACCGCCAACAGCATCGTGCGCATCGATGTGGCGACCCGCGCAATCGACGCGGTTTACCCCTCGGGCGACTTCTTTGACTTGATCTCGTACGGTGGAAACCTGCTCTGCTCGAACATCGGCTTGGATGACATCGAGATCCGCGATCTCACAGGCGGGCTCGTGCAGACGCTCGTCAACTCCGACGGCGTCAGCGGGATCGACTTCCCGCAGCAGATGATCGTGCTGCCGGACGGGAAGATCGCGGTCAGCAGCTTCTCGCCCCCGGACGGCTTGTACATCTACAACTCCAACGGCTCGCAGCACGCGTACTACGACACGACAGCGGGCGGACTCCGCGGCGTGGGCCTGCTCGACAACGGGTCGTTCATCATCACCAACGGGTCGGGCATTCACACGTTCGATCCCGCGACGGGCGGCGAGGCTCTCGTGGTCAACGGGCAGGGTCGGTTTGTGACGAAGGTCTCGATTCCGATCGGCTGTGCGGCGGACTTCGACGGCGACGGCTTCGTCGACTTCTTCGACTTTGACGCGTATGCACAGTGCTTCGAGGGCGGCACCTGCCCGCCCGGAAAGACGGCGGACTTCGACGATGACGGCTTCGTGGACTTCTTCGACTTTGACGCTTTCGTGGCGGCTTTCGAGGAAGGCTGCTGATCCGGGTCGCTCCCGAGAGGACAGACCGGGGGCGAGCATCTGGGTAGAGATTGATGACGGCCGGGCGGCGCTTGCGTCGCCCGGCCGCTTTGTTATGCTGGGGTTGGCCCGTTCTGGGCCTGGCGGTCGGCGTTCGAGGCCGGATGAGCCGCCCGGGAGTCGCGATGAACACAAGCAAGGGTCGGACGTGGTTCGGCGTGGGGCGTGGATTTACGTTGATCGAGCTGCTGGTCGTGATTGCGATCATCGCGCTGCTGATCGGCATCCTGCTTCCCCAGCTCAGCAAAGCGAGGACCGTGGCGCGTCGGCTGCAGGGGCAGGTCAATTTGGCGGGCAACGCCAAGTACATGGCGATGTACTCGAACGACTACAAGGACTCGCTGGTGAATCCGTTCCGCGCCGACGGATCGACGCAGGATTCCTGCTGGGTCTGGGTGCAGAACCAGCCGGGTTGGGGCTGGGCGTACGGGACGCCATACAGCCAGGCGGGCACGGAAACGTTCGGGTACCACTGGGCGGCCCACATGTTCTTCCAGTGGAACTCCGATGAATCGCGCAACAAGACGCTGATTGACCCGGGCGATCAGGCGCTCAAGCGTTGGTTCGCGGAGAACAACGATTCCAACGCCCAGAACGACTACACCTGGATTTTCCCGGTGTCGTACTGGTATCCGCCGGTCTTCTGGCAGCGGCACGATCGGTTCACGTCTTCGTCCCGCACGGCGGCGAACAACGGGAACAAGTACCAGGTCAGGCGCCACAAGACGACCGACATTCTGTATCCCAACAACAAAGTGTTGCTGTTTGTCAACAAGGACTACTACCAGAGGCAGGAGCTGATGTGGAACGACATCAACGCGTACACGGGCGTGGCGCTCGCGGATGCCTCGGCGCGGACGATCCGGATGCGCGACATCTACGAACGCACCGACGCCCCGGACGGCAACGACCGCACCCTGCTTCGCGCCCCCTCGGGTCTCTGGAACCCGGGCGAGACCGAAATGGACAATCGCTATCTGTACGGCGCACGCCAGGGGTTCTCGTGGACGTACGGCAACCCGGCGTTCTTCTGGGCGACTCGGGACGGGATCCGCGGGCGGGACTTCTGACGGGAGATGCCGATGTTCAAGCGTGACGAGGGGGGCGATTCGGGGAAGAAGGTCAAGCTGATCGTCCTGGGCGTGGTCGTCGTGCTGGCGGCGGCGGTGTGGGGCTGGTCGCTCTTCGGCGGGGGCGGCACACCCACGGTGGATCCGGAGGTTCAGGCGAAGGCCGATGCGCTCAAGGAAGGGTACAAGCGCACGGGCGCGGGTCGTCCGCCGGAGGTGCAGGACGTGCCGCCGCCGGGGCCGCCCACAAGAGCGGCGCAGAAGGCAGGCCCAGGTTGATGGTGTCGAAACTTGCGACGGTCTGCCGGTGTGCGCGTGCCCGGGCGGTCGCCGTCGTTGCGTGTAGACTCCTCGCGTGAAAACGCGGCTCAATCTGATCGACGGCCAGATGGCTTTGGCAACCAGCGGCGGCACCCTGCCGGTGTTCGAGGCGGCGACGGGGGCCGAGCACGGACGCGTCGTGGATTCGACGCCCGAGGATGTTTCGGCGGCGGTTCGGGCGGCGTCGCGGGCCTTTCCGGGTTGGTCGGCAACCCCGGCCGCGGAACGATCACGCGTGCTGCTGAAGCTGGCGGATCTGGTGGAGCGGGATCTGGACTTGCTGGCGGAGGCCGAGTCGCGGGACACGGGCAAGCCGATCGCGGTCTCGCGCGCGGTGGATATCCCGAGGTCCGCGGCGAATCTCCGGTATTTCGCGACGGCGATCCTGCATGCGTCGGGCGAGTGCCACGACTTTGATGGTGGGGGGGTTCCGGGGGGTGTGGCGGCGCTGAACTACACGCTGCGTCGGCCTCGCGGGGTGGCCGGGTGCATCTCGCCGTGGAACCTGCCGCTCTATCTGTTCACATGGAAAGTTGCTCCCGCGCTGGCGACAGGGAACACGGTGGTGGGCAAGCCCAGCGAGATCACGCCGACCACTGCGTCGATGCTGGCGGAGTTGTCGATCGAGGCAGGGTTGCCGGCGGGCGTGCTGAACGTGGTGCACGGGGCGGGAGCGCGGGCCGGGGCGGCGATCGTGGAGCATCCTGAGGTGCCGACGATCACGTTCACGGGAAGCACCGGGGTGGGACGGTGGATCGGAGAAACGTGCGGGCGGATGCTCAAGCGCTGCAGCCTCGAGCTGGGCGGAAAGAACGCGTTTGTCGTGTTCGAGGATGCGGATGTGGAGGCTTCGGCAGCGCTGGCGGCCCGGGCGGCGTTCAGCAACCAGGGGCAGATCTGTCTGTGCGGGTCGAGGCTGCTGGTGCACGAATCGGTGGCGGATCGCGTGATTTCGCGCGTCGTGGAGGCGGCGCGGGAATTGGTTGTGGGCGACCCGATGGATGCCGGAACGAATTTCGGCGCGATCACGAGCCGGGCGCAGTGGGAGAAGGTCGCCGGCTTGGTGGAGGAAGCGCGGGCGTCCGGCGGGCGCGTGCTGACGGGCGGACGTCGGCCGGGCGAGTTGTCCGCGCGGTGCCGGGAGGGGTGGTTCTACGAGCCGACGGTGATCGAGGGGCTCGATCCGGCGTGCCGCGTGGAGCGTGAGGAGATATTCGGCCCCGTGGTCACGGTGCAGCGGTTCCGGGATGAGGAGGCGGCGGTGAGGCTCGCGAACGCGACGGCGTACGGGCTTTCGGCGACGATCTGCACGCGGGACGTGTCGCGGGCGCACCGCGTCGCGGCGAGGCTCGAGGCGGGGGTGGTGTGGGTGAACTGCTGGATGGTGCGTGATCTGCGGACGCCGTTTGGGGGCATGAAGGAGAGCGGCGTAGGGCGAGAGGGCGGGCTCGAGGCGATCCGGTTCTTCACAGAGCCCAAGAACGTGTGCGTGCGGGTCTGAGGAGGTGTGTGATGACGACGATTCGATCCGGGTCGGCGGCGGAGCCTTTGGGTCCCTATGCGCATGCCCGGCGTGCGGGCGGGCTGTTGTTCCTGTCCGGGATTGGGCCGCGCACGCGGGGCAGCCGGGATATTCCGGGTGCGGTGGTCGATTCGAGCGGGCGGCTGGTCGAGTACTCGATCGAGGCCGAGATCCGCTCGTGCTTTGAGAATGTACGGATGATTCTCGAGGAAGCCGGCTGCGGGTGGAAGGACATCGTGGACGTCGCGGTGTATCTGACGGACATGAAGCGGGATTGGAAGGAATACAACCGGGTCTACGGCGAGTACTTTCCGCCGGGGAGCGAGACGCTGCCGACGCGGACCACGGTGGAGGTGTCGGCGTTGCCCACGGGCGGGAATACGCCGATCCATGTGGAGGTCAAGGTGGTGGCGTGTGTGCCGGGTGGTGCGTGAAGGTTCGGGTGGTGCGGTGCGAGTGCGGGTATGACCTGCGGGGTCTGGTCGGGCCGCCTTGGTCGTGCCCGGAGTGCGGGATCGTGACGCGCGGATGGTCGGACCTTGTGATCCGCGAGTCGCTGCGGCTTCGCGGCAGCGAGAGAGCGTTGGCGTGGTCCGGCCTCTCGCTGATGACGCTGGGGAGCGCGGCCGCCCCGTGGTTCCGCGTGGGCTGGCCCACGCTCGGAGCGCTCGGGCTCGCGGCGTTGGGGGTGCTGTGCTTCGCGAGTGCGATCACGGCATGGACGGTGCGAGATGAACGCGGATGGGCGAGGGCGATCGGCGTGATACCGATGCTGGTGGGAGCAGTCGCCGCGGGCGGGTACGTGTTCGGCGTCTTCGTGCTGTCACTGGTTGTGCGGGCGATCGCCTAATCAGCCGCGCGGACGCAGCACCGCCCGGACCGGGCTCGCGTCGGCGTTCTGGAGTTTGAGCGGCGGGGCGGCCAGGTCGTACTCCCCAGGCGGCACATCGCGGAGCACCAGCCCCTCGAGGATCGCGATGCCGTGGCGGAGGATCGCCTTGTGCGCGGGAAGGTCCTTGGAGTCCTGCAGGTCGACGCTGGGCGTGTCGACGCCGATGGTGATGACGCCCCGGGCCGCGAGCGAGTCGACCAACTCGACCGAAAGACCTGCGAAATCGCTGTTCCATCGGTATGGGTCGGGGAAGGTGCCCGTCTTGAGAAGCACCCGCGGCGTGCGCACGCCGTCGAGCGACGGAAAGTCCGCGGGCGTCAGGCGTCGGCCTCTGGCGTCCGACGCGGGTTCGAGCACGGTGCACGGCCCCAGATAGTGCCGAAGTGGCATCGCGTCGATCCCGACGCCTCCCTCCGCCGCTATCGCGTAATGGTTCGAGCCGTCGGCGTGGCTGCCCAGGTGCACCGTCGTGCGGATCGTGCTCAGCGTGATGTTGGCGCCCTGCTCCGTGTCGAGGAGCACCTCGCGTGTGAAGGGGTTGTCGCCGGGCCAGACGGGCAGCCGCTCGCTGATCGCGGGTGAGAGGTCGTGGACTCTCTCGCCGGCACCATCCGCTGCAGGGCTCTTTCCCAGCAGCTCCGCCGCTGTGCGCTCGATTCGGGCCTTCCACGCCGGGCTCGACATATCGGCGTTGTGCATCGGCACGCGATCGACCACGCGGTCGATCAGCCGCGACAGCGCATCGCCACGGCGCTTTGCCTCCGCATACGGCACGGTCGAGAACGACACCAGGTTGTACTGCGGCTGGCACTGCTCGGGAAGCGCGGCGTGCAGTGTCTGTTCCACCTTCTTGCGGTACAGGAATTCAGGCCGACCCACCTTGTCGCGCATCTCGATGAAGTTGTCGAGCGCCATGTCGGCGATCGCGTCGGCGTTGGGTTTGCGGGCGTGCTGATACGCGTCGAGCGCCGCGTCGATGCTGCCTGATGCGAGCCGCCCCACGAGATCCGCCGCGTCCTCGAACCCGCAATTGATCCCCTGCCCGTAGAACGGCACAATCGCGTGGGCGGCGTCGCCCAGCAGCACCGTCCGGTTGCGCACCCAGGGCCAGCACCGCACCGTCACCAGCGAACTCGTCGGATTCTGGACGTAATCCTGCTCGAGCGTCGGCATCAGGGGCACGGCATCCGGGTACTGCGTCTCGAAGAACGATCGGACTTCCGCGGGCGTCCTGAGGTTGGCGAACGAGTGCTCGCCCTCGAAAGGCCAGAACAAGGTGCACGTGAACGAACCGTCACGGTTCGGCAGCGCGATCATCATCGACCCCCCGCGGGGCCAGATGTGCAGCGCCGCCGGATCGAGCTGGCCTTCCGAGGTTCCCGGCCCTGGCGGGATATGAAGCTCCTTGTATCCGTGCGCGAGGTATGACTGGGAATACTCGAAGCGGTCGGTCTTCTGCATCGCGCCCCGCACCGCCGAGAACGCGCCGTCCGCGCCGACGATCAGATCCGCCGTCGCGGTCACGCGTGTGCCGTCCGGCCTTTGGAACGTCGCGGTGGTCGTCGCGAAGTCGACATCCGTGCACACATGATCGAAGTACATCGCCACGCCATCGAGCTTCGAGGCAGCGCCGATCAGCGTGAGGTTGAGCCCGCCCCGCGAGACGGAATTGATCGCATCATCCGGATTGTGGCTGTAGGGCTGAAAGACCGTCGCGCCCGACACGGGGTGGATCATGCGTCCGGGCATCCGGATCAGGTCGCGCTCTCGCACAAGATCGGCGAGCCCGGCCGCCTCCAGACCCGCCAGCCCGCGGGCCGAGAGCGCGAGGTTGATCGACCGCCCGCCCTGGTAGCCTTTGGCCCGCGGATCGCCGCGCCGCTCGAACAGCGAGACGCGCCACCCAACGCGTGCGAAGAGCACCGCGAGCATCGAGCCCGCGAGTCCGTTCCCGACCAGAATGACGTGCGGTGTGGGCATGCGTGCTCGGCCTCAGGGCATCAGGTGGTTGAGTTCCCGGACGAATCGCCAGACATCGTGGTACGAGTTGTACAGCGGCGCCGGGGCCGCCCGCACCACATTCGGCTCGCGGAAGTCGCACACGACGCGACGCTCCAGAAGCCGACGCTGAACCTCCCGCGACATCCCCGGAATCACCAGCGACAACTGGCACCCGCGCCTCGACGTGTCACTCGGCGTCAGGATCTCAAGCCCCGTGGCCCGCCTGGGTGACAACAGAAACTCCATGTACGCCGTCAGCCGCTCCGACTTCTTCCGCAGCGCCGGCATCGTGGCGCGATCGAACAGTTCGAGCGACGCCTTCAATGGCGTCAGAGAGAAAATGGGAGGGTTCGACAACGACCACGCGTCCGCCGACGCCACCGGCGAGAAATCCGGCCCCATGCGGAACCGTGTCGCGGGGTCGTTGCCCCACCAGCCGGCCAGGCGAGGCAGATCGCTCCTGCCAAGATGCCTCTCGTGAACGAACGCCCCCGCGATCGCGCCCGGGCCCGCGTTGAGGTACTTGTACGAGCACCACGCCGCGAAATCGACGTTCCAGTCGTGCAGCTTCATCGGGACGTTGCCCGCGGCGTGCGCAAGGTCCCACCCCACGATCGCGCCGGCCTTGTGCCCCGCATCGGTGATTGCCGGCATGTCGAACCACTGCCCGGTCAGGTAGTTCACCGCGCCGAGCATCACGAGCGCGGGCTTCTCCCGCTCGATCGCCGCGATGATGTCCTCCGTCCGCAGCGTGTGCTCCCCCCTCCGTGGGCGGAGCCGAACGACTGCGCGGCGTGGCTCAAACCCGTGGAACGCCGCCTGGCTCGCGACCGCGTACGAATCGCTCGGGAACGCGGTGTCTTCGATGATGATCGAAAATCGATCGGGTGTGGGGCGATAGAACGACGCCATCAGCAGGTGCAGGTTCACCGTCAGCGAGTTCATCGCGACGACTTCTCGCTCACCCGCACCAACGAGCCTCGACAGCGGTCCGCGGAACTGCTCGTGATAAGGCAGCCACGGATCGCGCCCGTGCAGGTGTCCCTCGACCCCGAGCCGAGCCCAGTCCTCCAGTTCATGCCGGAGCAGATCGGGGACCGCCGTTGGCATGGCCCCCAGGGAGTTCCCGGTCAGATACACCGTGGGTGCGTCGCTCGCCGATGCCGCGGGAGTGAGCCCCGCGAGCGTTGGGATCGCGAACCGATCCCTGTAGCCGCGCAGCGGGTCCCGAGCGTCCTCGGCGAGGGCAAAGGCTTCGTCGGGTCGAAAGTCGGCATTGCTCGTCGCGGTCATCGGGGCAGTTTATGTCGTCGGAAGGTTCAGAAACGCCCGGGCCGCGCCCTCGAGCATCCACTGTCGATCGGCTTCGGTCAGCGTGGGAAGCGAGCGGATGAGAGCGCCGGGTGGTTCCTCACCCAGCGGGAACGGGTAATCCGAGCCGAGCACGATCCGCCGCGGGCCCATGAGATGAATCAGCAGACGCAACGCGTCCACATCGTGCACCAGCGAATCCACCCAGAACCGTGCGGGCGATCCGTCGCGGGCGAGATACGCGTGCGGGTCGCGGGCATTCGCCGGGAAGAGATCGCGTCGGCACGCAAACCCGTGCGAGATCCGCCCGAGTGTGCCGGGGAACGAGCCTCCGCCGTGCGCAAAGCAAATGCGCAGGTTCGGGATGTCATCGAGAACTCCGCCGAACAGCACCGACATCACCGCGATGGTCGTTTCCGTGGGCATGCCGACGAGCCAGGGCATCCAGTAGCGTTGCATGCGATCGGCACCGAGCATGTCCCACGGGTGGACGAAGACCGCGGCACCGAGCTCGGCCGCACGCCGAAGGACCGGACGAAGCATCGGATCGTCGAGGTTGACACCGTTGACGTGCGTTCCAATCTGGACGCCCGAGAGTTTCAGCTCGCCGACGCATCGGTCCAGCTCCCGGCAGGCAAGCTCCGGGCTTTGCAGGGGCAGCACTCCCAGCCCGAGAAACGCGGGCAACCCTCCGTGCGAGGTGGGAGCCTCGCGGACAACCTCCGCGATGTGATCGTTGAGCAAGCGGTGAAGGTCATACGCGTGCTCGGGCTTGGCCCAGTGCGAGAACATCACGGGCACGGTCGAGAGGACCTGCGTCGTCACGCCGGCCGTTGCCATCTCGGCCGCACGCCTTGACGGATCCCACAGATTCGACTCGACATCGCGAAAGAACTGCCGCCCCCCGCCGTCGAGGGTCTTGCACATCCGCGCACAGCCCGGCCCGGTGTGCTCAAGCTCGATCCAGCCCGGGTAGCCGCTGCGCCGGGTCCAATCGGGCCAGCGTTGCGGGAGGATGTGGGTGTGCAGGTCGATGGTCATGGGGCCGCCAAGTCGAACAGTGAGTTACTTCTTCTTGACGGCTCGGACCTTCTTGCCCTTTACTTCGATCGCGCCCGCACGCTGGATGACGTGCCCGCAGGATTTGCAGGTCCGACGCGATTCGGGGCCGCCCCAGAAATCGTTCATGATGAGGCGCAGATCCTCGTCGATCTTGTGGAGCACCCACTTCGCCTCGTGCACCAGCGTGTCGCAGACCGGGCAGTACCAGCGCAGGGCGTCCATGTGGGGCTTGCCCTTCTCGTCGGTCCCGCGCGGGAACTCCACGATCAGCCCGAGCGTGCCCTTCGGACGCTGCGGGCGGTGCGGCACCCAGCGGTCGAGCAGGAATAGCTCGCCCTCCTTGATGATGACCTCGTGGGGCGGCGTGCCGTCGAGCGGGCGAACTCGCACCGCGATCGTCCCCTTCAGTTGCAGGAACAGCTCCTCCGTCGGATTGACGTGGTAGTCGTTCCGCGTGTTGGGCCCGCCGCTGACGAACAGTACCATGTCCTTGCTGCCCGCAAAGAGCTGCTTGTTGCTCACCGGCGGGACCAGGTTCTTCTTGTTCGCCGTGATCCACTTCTGCAGGTGCGTGATCGGGAATGTCAACCCCTGCGGCAGTGTCCGCTCGCCGGGGGAGAGCACGATCGCCTTGCGGGAAGACTTGGCACGCGCGGGCTTGGCCGATCGACGGGTCGAGGTGGTTCTCATGGGGGGATCCTACCCGATTGTGGACCCGGCGGTCCGATGATCCGTGCCCCGTGTTGGTCGGTGCCCACCCGCCGGACGGGTGGCCCGCCGCGCTACGCTCGCACGATGGGCGATGCCTCTCGCGAACAGGCCGGTTTATCCAGAACGGTGGGGATCGTCCTGGTCCTGCTGACGTTGGCCTGCTGGACGACCATCCCGCTGTACCTGTCCCATCTCAAGGGCATCCCCGGGCCGCCCGACGAGTCGGGCGCGGTGAGGCCACTGGTCGACGCTTGGACCGCCAACGGCTGGCGTTACGGGTTCTCGACCCTGCTCTGGGTGCCGCCCCTGCTTATCGCCTGGTGGGGGCGCCGGCTGCCGGCCGGGCTGTTCCGTGCTGCGCTCGTGCCAAGCCTGTTCAACGCGGCCGCCCAGGTCTGTTTCGGCATCGCGCCGTACTTCGTCTCGCCCGGGCTCATGACCTTCAGCCTGCGGCTCAACATCGTCTTTGTCACCATCGGCGCTGCCGTCTTCTTCGTCGCCGAACGTCGCATCATCCGCTCCCCCGGTTTCCTCGTCGGCATCGTCATTCTCATGGTCGGCACGCTGCTCACCGTTGCGCTGCAAAAGGGCGGGCTCGGTGGCGCGACCGGCTTCGGCGTTCTCGTCTCCTTCGGCTCCGCCTTCCTCTACGCCGGGTACGCACTCGCCGTCCGAAAGTGGATGCACGGCATGCCCCCGATGCTCGCCTTCGCCGCCGTCAGTCAATACACAGGCCTCGCCCTCGTCGCCCTCATGCTCATCCTGGGCGATCGCGGCATCTCGCCCGAAGGCATCCCAGACGCCATCCGCGGGCTCAATGCCCTCCGCCTCCCCGGCGGCGTTCTGGGCCTCGAGTTTGCCATGCTCCTCTTCTTCGCCGTGGTCGGCATCGGGCTCGGGCACACCCTCTACTTCCACTCGATCCAGCGGCTCGGCGTCGCCGTTTCCGCCGGCGTCGTCCAACTCCAGCCCGTGACCGTCTCCCTCGGCGCCATGGTCGTCTTCCCCAACTCCCCGGACCAGCACCTCTCCGGCTGGCAGTGGATCACGGGCCTCGTCGCCCTCGTCGGCGCCTGCGTCATGCTCTACACCCAGCACCGCCTCGCTTCTGCCACCGCGGCCCCGATCGACGAGTTCGACGACCTTCCCGTGGATGAGGGTGTCGCCATCGTCGCCCAGAGCAACGAAGACCCCCGCCGCGTGTAACCCTTCCACGCTGTTTCACGACGCGTACACGCTCATTCCGCGACTGTGCGCACGTAGGATCTCGCCATGAACAGCGATCTCATTCGTGGCAACGCGATCATCGGACAGTCCGGCGGGCCCACCGCCGTCATCAACCAGTCCCTCGTCGGTGTCGTCGAAGGCCTCCGACAGGGGCTTCACGCCGCCGGAGTCGTCCGCACGATCTACGGCATGCGACACGGCGTCAAGGGCTTCGTCAAGGGTGATCTCGTCGACCTCACCTCCTTCCACCAGGACCGCCTCGACCGCCTCGCCGCCACACCCTCCGCCGGCCTGGGCTCCACACGGGACAAGCCCGACCGCGCCTACTGCGAACGAATCCTTGAAGCCTGCCGGACCCACGACATCCGCTACTTCTTCTACATCGGCGGCAACGACTCCTCCGACACCTGCCGAATCGTCGCCGAAATGGCCGCCTCCTCCGGCTACGACATGCGCTGCTTCCACGTCCCCAAGACCGTCGACAACGACCTCATGGAGAACGATCACACCCCGGGCTTCCCAAGCGCCGCACGCTTCGTCGCCATGGCCTGCATGGCCGACTTCATGGACAACATCTCCCTCCCCGGCATCAAGATCAACGTCGTCATGGGACGCCACGCCGGCTTCCTCACCGCCGCCGGCGCCCTCGCACGACGCCACGACCGCGACCTCAACCCTCTCTCCGACCAGGTCTCCACCGACGGCCCGCAGCTCATCTACGTCCCGGAAGTCGCCTTCGACCTCGACCGCTTCGCCGCCGACGTCGATCGCATCTACGCCAAGAAAGGCCGATGCCACATCGTCGTTTCCGAGGGCATCCAGGACGCTTCGGGCGTCTCCATCGGCGCCAAGCTCATCAAGAACGCCCAGGTCGACGCCCACGGCAACGTCCAGCTCTCCGGCTCGGGAGCGCTCGGCGATCAGCTCGCCGATTTCCTCAAGGAAAAGCTCACCCCCGCCGGCGGCAAGCCCCCACGTGTCCGCGCCGACACCTTCGGCTATGTTCAACGCTGCTGGCCCGATTCCTCCATCATCGATCAGAAGGAAGCCCGCCGCAGCGGCCGATTCGCCGCCCAACGCGCCCTCGCCGGCGACCGCTCCGGCTCAGTCGCCATCGTCCGGACCTCCGGCGGCAGCGAGGCGTGGCTCGGCGTCGACAACGGCACACCCTCCCTCTCCGACTTCGCCCTCGTCCCACTCACCGCCGTCGCCGCCAAGACCCGCCACATGCCCCCCGAGTTCCTCAGCGGCACCAACAACGTCTCGCGGGCCTTCGTCGAGTATGCCCTGCCCCTCGTCGGTCCGCTCCCCGGGTTCGAGCGACTCTGATCCAGCGCCCCGCCCGCCGCACCCCGTTCCTCGCGTAGGCTTGGGGCATGTGGCGCGGGATCTCCCTGGCGAACAAGTGTCTCCTGCTCTTCGGCTCGGCCGTTGTCGCGGTTGTTCTCGTGGCGCTCCTGCTCCCCTGGTTCCGCATGGCCGCCCTCGTCGACGCCGGGCAGCTCGAAGTCTCCCGCGCCATGGTCTCTTCCTGGGAAGCCGAGGAACGAACACTCCCCCAGGCCGAGCAATCCCTCACCGGCCAGCCCAAGTCCCTCGCCGGGGTCTACGCCGCCCGTCTCTCCGCCGAGCAGGTCGAGGTGCTCGCTCAGCGAGATCCGTTTCTCGCCGCCGCCCTGCGAACCCTCCGCGAAGAACCCACACTGGCCGACGTGCAATCCTCCAGTTGGTTCGGCACCCAGCGCGAGTATCGCTACGCCAAGGCCCACCGCGACGACCGCGATGTGCTGGTCGGGCTCGTGCTTCTTGACCGTCGAAGCGTCGAAGCGGCCACGCTCCTCCTCGTCAACTCGGGTTACCTGCTCTCCGCCGGCATGTTCGTGATGGCGATCGCGATTTTCCTCTTCTACTTCATCACCCACAAGCTCGTGCTCAGCCCCGTGCGCGTCCTGCGAGAGACCGCCGAACGCGTCCGCGAGGGCGATCTTTCCATCCGTTCAGAGATCCGCACGGGCGACGAGTTCGAAGAGCTCGCCGAGACCTTCAACAACATGCTCGCCGACCTATCGGGCTCGCAGGACCAGCTCCGCGCGATCAACCGCGCGCTCGATCTCAAGCTCACCGAGCTCTCCGAGATGAACACCACCCTCTACGAGGCCGCCCGCCTCAAGGGTGACTTCCTCGCCAACGTGAGCCACGAGCTCCGCACCCCGCTCAACTCCATCATGGGCTTCGCCGAGCTGCTGATCGAGGTCGCCCGCACCGACGCCGCCAACCCCGACCTCGCCGCCGGCGCCAACCGCCGTCTCCGCTACCTCGAGAACATCCATCAGGCCGCCAAGAACCTTCTCGAAATGATCAACGACCTGCTCGATATGGCCAAGATCGAGTCCGGCAAGCTCGACATGCACGTTGACGGCATGAGCGTCCGCGACGTCTGCGAAGGCCTCCTCGGGCTCATCAGCCCCATGGCCGACAAGAAGGGAATCACACTCAAGCTCGAGGCCGAGCCCGATCTGCCCATCATCCACACCGACGTGAAGAAGTTCCAGCAGATCATCTTCAACTTCCTCTCCAACGCCGTGAAGTTCACCCCGAGCCCCGCCGCCTCTGGCCGACCCGAATCCGTCACGCTCCGCGCCGAACGACTGATCGGCGTCGCGCCCGGTGGCGAACGCGAAGAGCGCTTCCGCGTCAGCGTCATCGACACCGGCCCCGGCATCCCGCCCGACGAACACGAACGCATCTTCGACAAGTTCACCCAGCTCTCTTCCGGGCACACGCGCGAGCATCCGGGCACCGGCCTCGGGCTCGCCATCTGCCGCGAGCTCGCCGTCATGCTCCAGGGCGAGATTCAGCTCGTCTCGGACGTCGGCCGGGGGTCCATGTTCTCGCTCATCATCCCACTCCGCCTCGACCTCGAAGAAGCCGCCGTCCGCAAGCTCGAGGGCAAGTTCCGAGGCGCCCTCGCCGGACGTCGGCTCTGGGTCTGATCCCGCCGCCTACGCCCCGACGCCCACAAAGTGACGGATCACCGGGCTCCCTCGCTCTGGGATGTCCACCGCCACAACATCGATCCGCCTGGGCCGATCCTGCCATCCGTTCGACGCCACCACCGATCGCATCAGGGCTTTCAACGTCGCCAGCTTCCGCGCGTGCACCGACGCCTCCGGGGGCAGCCTCCCGCCGGCCCGCCGTGTCTTGACCTCCACCACGACGATCGTCCGCTCATCCGGCGCTTCGCAGAGAATGTCGATCTCCCCGTGCGTGCCGCGCAGGTTCTTCGCCAGAATCCTGTACCCCGCGGCCCGAAGGAAGCCCGCCGCGTGCCGCTCACCCAGCGCCCCAAGACGTCGGCGGTCCCCCTCCGCTCGGGCCCACCCCAGACGCGCCAGCAGACGACGCAGGAACCCCGCCACGCTCAAGGGTCCTTCGCCCCCGCGGCGATCGGCGTGTAGCAACGCTCCTCCGCGTACTGCATCAGCCGCTCCATCATGTCCCGCGTGTCCGTCAGGCTCGCCCGCTCCTGCAACTTGCCGATGTACCGGTCGATCTCGCGCTTGCGTCGCGACTCGAACAGCTCGTTCTCGATCGCGAGCTGCGCGTCGTACAGCGACCGCGTCGTCTGCTCAATCCGCTCCAGGTACACCCACGTCTGCGTCCCGTCGAAGTCAATCGGCCCCACGTACGTGCCCTCACGCAGCGTCCTCGCCGCCTCGTTCACCGCCGCCGCGCCCTTCACCTGCGGATCGAACACCTCGACCGAGGCGATCCCACCCTCCACCGGCACCGCGTGCAGCCCCGCCTCCTTCGCGCGATACGCGTTGCGATCGCTCGCCGCCACCTGATCGAAAGGCGTCCCCTTCGACAGCGACTCACCGATCGCCGCCACGCGCTCCGCATCACGCCCGGGCGCCATGATCACACGCATGTACGCCGTCGGCACCGGGTTGTACTTCTCGTAGTCCTGCTCATACTTGAGCCGGATATCCCGCCAGGGCACCTGCACCTTGCTCTCGATCTGCCGCTTGAGCTGGAAATTGATGATCTCCCGCTGCTCACGACGCCGCAGGTACTCGTCCAGCGATTGCCCCCCCGTCATCGCCGCCACGCGTTCTTCCGCCAGTTCCTCCGACCCACGTGCCGCCCGCACGATGTCCCCGCGCATCCGCTCCATGTACGCCCGCAGCCCGACCTTCTCGTCGGGCTTGAGCGAGGCCATCCCCTCCGCCCGGAAGACCTCGTCGGCGATGAATCGATTGAGCGCGTCCGCGATCTGCTCCGCCGCGTACTGACGCCACTGCTGCAGCGCATTGGGCGCGTTCGCCCCGAGCAACTCCTGAGCCTTCGCCCTCAGATCCGCCTCCATCGGCTCAAGAAACCCCGACGCGTACACCGCGCGGTTGTTCACGTCACCGATCTTCGCGTCCACAAGCACCAACTCACCCGCAGGCCTCGCGGGCGCATCCGTTCGCGGCGACCCCGGCTCCGCACGAACACGACCCACGCCCTCCCGCGCGGCCTCAGCCGTCATCGCCCTTGGCGCAGGAGTTGCCACCGACGCACCCGCTCCCGCCGCCGTCGGCCCCGCGCTCGCTCCCCCGCTCGGTGCCGTGCTCGACCCGACTTGCGCCGCAGCCGACGTCTCGCTCGACACCGGCCGAACGAACTGCCCCGGCAGCACGCGCTCACTCGAGCTCTGCCCGCCCGAGCCGCAACCAGCCAATGCCACCACCATCAGTGCCGCGGCGTTGCTCTGGATCGTGAATCGTCGCATGACCGCCTCCGTGCCTCGCCTACGATGCGAAAAACCGTCGTCAGGTGTTCGCCGGATCAGCATAGTGCCGATCCCGGTGCCGCAGACACCGACGAATCCGCCGGAGCCGCGCCCCATGCCAACGCCAGAGGAGCCCAAACTCATCATCGACTCCGACTGGAAGGCGCAGGCTCAGGCCGAGAAGGAACGCCTCGCCGCGTCCGCCAAGCCCAAAGCCGCCGAAGCCGCCGCCCCGGGGCAGCCCGCCAAAGAAAGCCCCGCCGGCGAAGCCATTGGCTTCCAAGACCTCGTCAGCCTCCTCGTCACCCAGGCCCTCACCTACATGGGTGCCTATCCAGACCCCAGAACGGGGAAGGCCGTCCTCGCCCCCGAGTACGCAAAGTTGTACATTGACCTGCTCGGCGTCGTCGAAGACAAAACCAAGGGCAACCTGAACGAGCAGGAGCAGGCCCTCATCACCCGCTCGGTCTCCGAACTCCGATTGGAGTTCGTCGAGCTCGTCAAGGCGATCGACAAGGCCGTCGCCGAGGGCAAGATCAAGCCCAATACTGGTGGACCGGGTGGCGCTCCGGGGTTGGCAATCCCTGATATGGGTGGTTTTGGTCCCGGCGGTGTGGTCGGCGGATGACGCATCGATTAGGTGGGACGTATCGAACTTTCAATCGCGACTGAAACAAGGATTCCATCGTGGCGAGTCAGTCCTTTCTCGATCGGCACCACTTCCTGCTTCGGCGGCTCCATTCGCTGACGGGCATCGTTCCCATCGGCGTCTTCCTCATCGCCCATCTCACCACCAACTCGTCCCTCCTCTGGGGCAAGGCCGGGCTCCGCGGCACGGGTGACCACTACTCATTTGGCAAAGACGGCGTCACCCTCCTCGAGGGCGGCGTCGCCTACTTCCAAAAGGAAGTCACCTGGATCAACGAGCAGGTTCCGCATCTGCTCCTCATCGAACTGACGCTCTGGCTCTCCATCGCCTTCCATGCCGTGCTCGGCGTCATCTACGCCCGCACCGGCCGCGCCAACACGAGCCGCTACGAGTATCAGAGCAACTGGCGTTATCGCCTCCAGCGACTCAGCGGCTACCTCGGCATCCTCTTCATCTTCTACCACGTCGCCACGCTCCGTTGGGGCTGGACGTTCCTCGTCCCCGGCGGCACAGCCTGGTCGCACGATTTCGCCGCCAGCACACTCGCCGCCGCCATTCGAGGCAGCGAGACCGGCTTTACCGCCGCCGGCTTTGCCGTGGCTTTGCTCTACTTCCTTGGCGTCACCCTGCTCGTCTTCCACTTCGCCAACGGGCTGTGGACCGCCGCGATCACCTGGGGTCTCACCATCAGCCAGCGTGCTCAGGAGCGCTGGGGCTACGCGTGCTTTGCGCTCGGCGCGGGTCTCATGGTCATGGGCTGGGCCTCGTTGCTCGGCGCGGTCATGATCGACCCCGCCAAGGCGCGGGCGGTCGAACAGTCCATTCAGGAAGGCAAAGTCGGCGAGTCGTTGGCGGGCCAGGCGGATCGTTGAACCGTGGTGCCGCGTTCGGCACGGGAGATCGGACAGATGGCGCAGCAGCGTGTGATCATCGTGGGCGGGGGCTTGGCCGGGCTTGCGGGCTCCGTGCGCCTCGCCGAGGCCGGCGTGCACGTCGACCTCTTCTCGCTCGTTCCCGTCAAACGCTCGCACTCCGTGTGCGCACAGGGCGGGATCAACGCCTGCAACGACGTCGCCCGTCAGCAGGGCTATTCCGAGTACGAGCACTTCGACGAGACGATCTACGGCGGGGACTTCCTCGCCGACCAGCATCCCGTCCTCGAAATGGCCAACTGGGCCCCCAAGATCATCGATCTTCTTGACCGCATGGGCGTCCCCTTCAACCGCACCAGCGAAGGGTTCCGCGACCTGCGCCTCTTCGGCGGCTCGCTCTTTAAACGCACCCACTTCGCCGGCGCCACCACCGGACAGCAGCTCATCTACGCCCTCGACGAGCAGGCCCGCCGCTACGAGAGCGAGGGCAAAGTCACCAAGTACGAATACTGGGAGTTCCTCCGCCCCGTCATCGAGGAAGGTCGATGCGTCGGCATCGTCGCCCAGGACATGCGCACGATGCAGATCCGCGCCTTCCGCGCCGATGCCGTCGTCATGGCCACCGGCGGTTGCGGGCTCGTCTACGGCAAGAGCACCAACTCCATCATCTGCACCGGCGCCGCCGCCGCCCGATGCTTCAAGGCCGGCGCTTGGTACGGCAACCCCGAGATGATCCAGGTGCACCCCACCGCGATCCCCGGCGCCGACAAGCTCCGCCTCATGTCCGAATCCGCACGCGGGGAAGGCGGCCGCGTCTGGGTCCCACGCAAACCCGGCGACTCCCGAGACCCCAAGAACATCCCCGATGCCGAACGCTGGTACTTCCTCGAAGAGAAGTACCCCGCCTACGGCAACATCGTCCCGCGTGACATCGCCACCCGTGAAATCTTCGACGTCTGCGTCAACCAGGGGCTCGGCGTCGGCGGCGAGAACAGCGTCTACCTCGACCTCACCCACCGCGATCCCGAATACCTCCAGCGCAAGCTCGGGGGCATCCTCGAGATCTACGAGAAGTTCGTCGGCGTCGACCCGAAGCGCACCCCGATGAAGATCTTCCCCGCGGTCCACTACAGCATGGGCGGGCTCTTCACCACCTTCGCCAAAGGCAGGTACAACCCCACGCAGCCCCTCCCCAAGCACAAGTCCGGGTCCGCCGCCCCCCTCGGCGCCGAGGTCGGGCTCGGCATGGCGATGGGCGAGTTCGCCAACGCCCAGACCAACATCCCCGGGCTCTACGCCTTCGGCGAGGTCAACTTCGCCTACCACGGCGCCAACCGCTTGGGCGCCAACGCCCTGCTCTCCTGCATCTTCGACGGGCTCTTCTGCGGCGTCTCGGTCGCCAACTACGTCCGCGACGGCGCGCCCAAGGCCCGGCCCCACGACCAGATTCCCCAGGGCGCTTTCGATCGCGAGGTTGAGATCGAGGCCAGGCGATACAAGGAACTCGCCGCCTCCGCCTCGCGCAGCGGCGACGAGAAGACCAACCCCTACGCCATCCATCGCGAGCTGGGCAACGAGATGACCGCCGCGTGCACCGTGGTCAAGAGCGAGTCCCGTCTGGTGCAGTGTCTCGAGAAGATCGCGGAGCTGCGCGAGCGGTTCTCCCGCGTGGCCGTCTCCGACGCCGCCGCCTGGACGAACCAGACGCTGAATTACGCGAGAGCGGTGGGGGACATGCTGATCGTCGCGGAAGCGATCGCGAAGGGATCGATCGCCCGCAAGGAAAGCCGCGGCGCGCACTACCGCACCGATTACCCCACCCGCGACGACGCGAACTACATGAAGACGACCCTCGCCAAGTACGACGAGGGAACCGACAGCGTGACCGTGGAGTTCGCCCCGATCGACGCGAGCCTGATCGCGCCGACCGCCAGAACCTACGGCAAGACCGACAAGAAGGACGCCAAGCCCGTCGCGGCCGGCGTGTGAGCAGTGCTTGAATCTCGCCCGGCTTCCGCCGGGCCTGCGGACGGTTGAGGTGAAACCATGCTGAATTTCTCCCCGAGCGAAGGTTCTGCAGCAGCAGCGGCGGCGCGTCGTGCCTCCGCCAAGCCGGGACGCACCATCCGCGTCTCCGTCAAGCGGTGCGAAGGACCCGGCCAGGACTCCCGTTGGGAGACCTTCTCCGTCAAGGTCGATCGCGGCGCCAACGTCATCAGCGTCCTTCAGCAGATCGCCGCCAATCCCGTCACCGTCGAAGGCAAACGCACCACCCCCGTCGTCTGGGACTCGGGCTGCCTCGAAGAAGTCTGCGGCGCCTGCACCATGGTGATCAACGGCAAGGTCCGCCAGAGCTGCTCCTGCCTCATGGACGAATACGCCCCGGGAGAGGGCGACGAGATCACCCTCGAACCCATGACCAAGTTCCCCGTCGTCCGCGATCTCTGGGTTGACCGATCCCGCCTCTTCCACAACCTCGCCCGCGTCAAGGCCTGGGTCCCCATCGACGGTACCTACTACCTCGGCGCCGGCCCGCGCGAGAAGCCCCAGCAGCAGGAAGTCCGCTACAAGCTGTCCGAGTGCATGTCCTGCGGCTGCTGCCTCGAAGCGTGCCCCCAGTTCAATCTCGAAGAGAACCCCGCCGACTGGAACACCGCCTTCATCGGCGCCCACGCCATCAGCCAGGCGCGTCTCTTCAACGAGCACGAGACCGGCAAGGCACTCCGAGACGAACGCCTCGAAGTGCTCATGGGCCCCGGCGGCGTCAGCGACTGCGGCAACGCCCAGAACTGTGTCAAGGTCTGCCCCAAGCACATCCCGCTGACCGAGTCCATCGCCTCGGTCGGAAGGGCCGTCACCCTCCACGGCCTGACCCGCTGGTTCAAGGCCTGACATCGCAACTCCCCGCCCTTCGCGCGGCGACGTGCCGCCATCGGACGCCGCGCCATCCAGGGCCGCGGGGGTCCACCTCGGCGGCACCGGAGGGCTCACACCTTTTTAGGTGTACATTTGTCCTCAAAAAAACTGACAGAAGTGGCAGAAAGGCCTTGAAGGCCTGTCGTTTTGTTGTACACTGGGTGCATAGGAACTTGGGTCCGGAGGAGGACCCGAGCGTCTCGGAGAGTTGAAGGGAGCAAGACACATGACGAAGATTTGTGGTATCGTTGCCGTTGCTGGTCTCGCGGCTGTCGCGAACGCGCAGTCCGCCCGTCTGGACCTCCAGGTGTCGTCCGACGGCGGCTCGACGTGGAGCGATGCGGTGAACGTGCTGCCGGGCACCAACGTGCTCGTCCGCGTTCGCGCGACGGTTGAGAACGCGTACGGCTTCGCCGGCGCGGTCGGTCGCATCACGGGCACGGGTCTGGCCGCTGGCGACAGCGCCTCGATCGGTGGCACGGACGCCCGCGTGGCTCCGTTCAACTTCGGTGCGGCGTCCCAGGCTGTCTTCGCGACCGCCGGCGCCTTCCGCATCGACGCCTCCAGCGACGCTGCCAACAGCAACGCGGCCGGCATCGCCATCCTCCAGCGTGACCCGGTCAGCGCTGTCCCCGGCACCTACGCCGACGGCACGCAGGCCCGCACGGTCTACGCCTTCAGCGTCTCCGTGGGCGCCGACGGCTCGATCCGCTCGATCGCTCTGAACATGGATGACTTCAAGGCCGGCGTCGTCAGCGTCCACGCCGCCGCGAACTCGACCCGCGGCACCAACATCACCGCCTTCACGGTCGATGGCGCCGCCATCAACGTGATCCCGACTCCCGCCACCCTGGCTCTCATGGGCCTCGGCGGTCTGGTCGCCGGCCGTCGTCGCCGCTAAGCGATGATTGCCCCCTGACTTCTGGGTTCTCCTCACAAACCCGAGACTGACAGGGATAATCCGGATGATCCTCACGACCCGGACGGAAACGTCCGGGTCGTGCTTTTTCCCCACTCAACCTCCGCCAGGCCGCCTCCTCCTGCTTCTCGCGTCGCGTCATGTCTCTGCCGCGACATGCAGCTTCCCCGCATCGAGCCGGTCATGCTCCCGCTGTCAGTCGAGGGACACGGCGGTCGGCCGAGCCGTTCGCCGTAGTCCGGCTCGCCCTTCCACAGCGCACGTACTCCCGAGGCCGATCTGTGCGCTCCGACGGTTTCAGACCTCGCGGCCCCGGCCGATCCACGTCCTCCACGCCAGCTCCGACCCGCGGCCCCTTGCGGCACACGAGAGTTCATCCCGCCCGGCACGCGATGGGCAAAGGGGCTGAGTTCTCTGGGCGATCGGTCCCAAAACGAAAAGGGCCCGACCGGACAGGTCGGGCCCTTTGTTGCTGATGCTGCGGAGTTGATCAGCGGGTCATGCCCGAGCCGGGACGGTAGTTCCAGTCGGGTTGGCCGGCGTTGTTCGACCACCGCTGCATATCGCGGAGCTGCTCGATGCTGAGGTTCTCGACGTGGCCGTCGGCCATGACCGTGATCGCCTTGTTGAAGTACTTCGGGTACACGTGCCCCCAGTTCATGGAGTTGGCGGTGGGGTCGAACTTGTTGCTGGCGACCCAGGCCGGCGAGGTGCCGCTGCCGCCCCCGCGACGAGCGTACGGCGAGCGACGCGGAGGCAGAACCTCCCAATAACCGGGGACTTTCTCTGCGCCGGCAGCTTCGGGGGTCTGGCCCTCGCCCCACGTGATGGAGCCGAACGAGCCGGCGTTCTTGATGTCGCCACCCTGGGCCGTGCAGAAGATCATGAGCTTCTGGGGCAGGCGGATCTCGTCGAAGCGGGAGACGTAGAACTTACCACCCAGATTGAGCGGGTGTCCTCCGTCGCTATAGGCCCCGCCGTTGGGGAAGGCACCGCGGACGTAAGAGCCGCCGACGTACACCGAATTGAGGGCGAACGTCGGGTGAAAGGCGACGGCGGCCTGGAACTTGTTCACGTTCTCGTACAGGTTGGTGATGAAGCCGCCCGAGCCGCCGGAGCCGGAAGGTGACTTATCGCGCTCGAAGAAATCGGTGCGCCAGCGACGGTCGGCCATCATCGCCGAGACCGGGAACTGGGTGGCCTGGATGAACCGCCAGGCCCAGACCTTGATCACGGAGCCTTCCATGAAGCGGCTGGTCTGGTTGGGGTCGGTGGGCATGAAGTTGACGGTGCCCTGGTGCGGGTGGGCCCAGGTCCAATGGATGTAGGGGGGGATGAAGGAGTCCTTATAGGTGTTGGCATAAGTCGCCATGCCGTGGAGATTCTCGCGGCCCAGGGCCATTTCCTGGAGCTGCTTGGAGATCTTGCGTGCGATGCCCAGACCCGGCACGAGCAGCCCGATGAGCAGCGCGACAATCGCGATGACCACGAGCAATTCAATAAGCGTAAAGGCGGGCTTGGCGTCCTTGCGTTGAGACATGAACAATCTCCGGTGAAACTCCCCACGAACGAGGCGCGGCAGACCGCCGCTGCGGTTCGCCCGGGAGCATACAGGTGTTTGGACATCCCGACAAGGGATTTCGGAGGCGGGAATACCAAAACAGGTTGTTTGGAAGGCATGCCGGACGAAGTTGGGTTGCAGCGTGATGGAGTTTGTGGGATTCTGGTCAGCTCGGGGCACCCGGGGGGAGGTGACCGGTGTATCAGAGGCGTGCGGCCGGCTTGGGTGCCGAGATGGTCGGGCCGGGCCACGTCATGCCTCATGTGTGTGAAGACTGAGGGAAGGAAGCGAAGAATGAGCAAATCGAGCGCGGGATCGGTTCTGGTGGTGATGGCATTGGCCGGAGCGGTGGCGTTTGCGGCCGGCGGGCCCGACGTGATCGTGGGCGACCTGCACCAAGTCACTCGTTGGGGAACGCTGAACGGGAAGCAGTCGTACTCGGTCGGCACGGTTTCGTGCAACATCGGGAACCAGAACCTCCTCTGGCAGGCGAACACGAACCGGCATCCGGTCATCGGCCAGAACCTCTACCGCTACAAGAACGGCCGCTTTGAGCAGATCGGGCAGAGCTGGCTCAAGCACGGATTCACCGCGCTGACGGAGAACCTGTGCGGGCAGTGCAGCGGGCAGGGCGGATCGGTCCTGGGTGTCGGCTGTTCCGATCCGTACTCGGCGGGTCTCAACGGCTCGCAGACGGGGCTGGGACCTCGCTACCAGGTGAACCCGTTCACCGGCGTCTTTCCGTTCCCCGTCACGGGCGTTCCTTCGGCGAACAACCTTTTGGCCCGGCGTCTGGTCGTGAACAACGATGACGTGAACCCCGCGCTCAACGCGGGCGCGAGGTACTTTGTCGAGGGGCAGTACGTCACACAGGACGATGCTCAGAGCGGCAACGGCGAGAACAACGTGTCGTACCGCGAGACGTTTGTTAGCGGCTCGGGGACGAATTTCCCGCTGTCGCTTCGGCCTCAGAACCCGACCCGGCGCACACGCACCGCGATCGATGCGTGGAAGGAGTGCGATTCGGGTGTGACGGTCGTGCCGCTCCGCGTGCAGAACGAAGGCCTCTACATGATCGGGTACCGCGTGACGCAGACCGGCCCGTCCGCGTGGCGGTACGAGTACGCAATCCAGAACATCAACTCTGATCGCGCGGTTGGTTCGGTGAGCATGCCCGCGCCCAACTGCGGCTCGGTGTCGAACATCGGCTTTAAGGACATCGATTACCACAGCGGCGAGGTCTGGGACCCGACCGACTTTGCGATCTCGCAGGACAATGGCATCATCCGCTGGGGCACGACCAAGACGCACGCGCAGGACCCCAACTCCAACGCGCTGCGCTGGGGCACGATGTATAACTTCTGGTTCGAGAGCAGCCGTGCCCCGCGCCAGGGCTCGATCACGCTCGGGCTCTTCAAGCCCGGCACGCCGGACAGCATCTCGTTCGTCGGGCTCGTGCCCTCGCTCGCGTCGGACTTTGACAGCGACGGCACGACGGACATGATGGACTATGACGCCTTCGTGACGGCCTTTGAGTCGGGCTCGGCGAGCGCCGACATCGACGACGACGGCTTCATTGACTGGTTCGACTTTGAGACCTTCGTGGAAGCCTTCGAGCAGGGCTGCTGAGCTCTTCGGCGGCTTCGCACTGGAACGATGATGGGCGGGCTCCGGAGTGGGGCCCGCCCGTTCTCATTTTCTGACCGAGCGTGAGGGGTTCCACGAGCGGTTGAGGGCGCTCAGAAAGAAACCGCCGAAGACGGGCTTGCTTGTCTCGGGAAGGAAAGCCCGATCTGAGCCGACGAGTGAGCCGACAATGCGAGCGAGCACGCGGGCGCGGTCGGCGAGGGTGAGGCGCGGCGCGAGCCCGTTGGGGCTGAGCACGATGAGCGTGAGGTCATCGCTGACGTGGGCGCCGAGGGAATCGATGCGCTGGAGGAGGCTCGCCGCGGCGTGTCGCGGATCGGGCGAGGAGATGGCGGCGGCGGCTTCGATCAGCCCCTTCTCGCCCAGCATCGATCCATCGGGCAGCCTCGCCTCGGTGAGCGAGTCGGTGTAGAGGATGACCAGGTCGTTGCGGGCCAGGCGGATCGATCCCTGGCGGTATCGTGCGGCGTCCTCGATGCCCAGCGGAAGGTCCACGGGGTCGAGTTCGGCCTGCTTTCCGGGGAGTGGCGATGCCTCGTTGGCCAGCGCGTCGAGGATGCTCCAGGACTTTCGCGCGTGGCGGTAGAGCAGCGGGCGCGGGTGTCCGGCGTTGCAGAGGCAAAGCTCGCCGGTGGGTGTCCAGAAGGTCCCCAGCAGCGCGGTGGCGAATCGTCCGTCGTGATCCGCCCGGGCGAAGGCGCGGTTCATCGAGGCGACGGCCTCGCCCTGATCGAGCCGATTGATGAACCGGCGCATCAGCGTGCGCAGCGAATCGGCGGTCTGGGCGGCGGCCTGCCCGTGCCCGGCGACATCGGCGAGCATGAGCCGGATGATCCGCCCGGTGGCGCACGAGGAGATGTAGTGAACGTCTCCCCCCGCGTCGTCGTCCTCGGCGGGGCGTGCGTGGACGTAGACGTCGAGCCCCGGCATGGTGACGCCGTTCTCGACGGCCCGGTTGCCGCCCCAGACTTCCATGCATTGGAGCGAGGCGTGTGGCTCGGGCATGCTCAGAGCGCCAGGATCGAATCGAGGAGTTGGGGGATGCCTTCGCCCTTGCTGGCGATGGTCTCGGCGATGGCCCGCCTTCCCGCGATGTCGCGGAGGTCGCGGACAAGTTCGTTGCGGCCCGGATGGTCGGCCTTGTTGCAGACGAAGAGGTCGGCGATCTCGAGGATGCCGGCCTTGTCCATCTGGATGGAGTCGCCCTGCCCGGGCGTGAGGACCACGACGGTCTTGTCGACGTACTTTCGGATGCGGGTCTCGTTCTGGCCCGCGCCGACGGTCTCGACGAAAAGCAGGTCGAAAGCGTTCGCGCCCTGGTGGGCGCCGCCGATGAGGTTGATGATGTCGGGCAGGTCGTGATAGTCCTCGCCGCTGATGGCGAGGGAGCGGTAGAAGATGGACTCGTCCAGGGCGTTGAAATCGACGCGAAGGCGATCGCCGAGGAGCGCGCCGTTGGTGATGGGGCTCATGGGGTCGAAGGCGACGACGGCGACGCGTGCCGGGGGGACGCTGCCGTCCTTGGCGCGGCGCGTGAATTCGGCGGCGAGCTGGGCGACCAGGGTGGACTTGCCCGCGCCGGGGGCGCCGGTGATCCCGATGACCTTCGCGGGGCGGCGGCGTGGCGCGTCGGGGCGGAGGGGCTTCCCGTCGTGGAGCAGCGAGATGTCGCGGGCGAGCTGTGCCGTGGGTGAGGCGGAAAGAGCGGCGGCATGGGGCTTCACGGCGGAGCGGACGGCCTCGACGATGTCGAGCAGGCCTGTGGCGGTGGTGAAGCAACGAGCGATGCCGGCGTCGAGGAGTTTGGGGAGGTCTTCCTGCGGGAGGATGCCGCCCATGTAGACGGGGAGGTCGGGGCGGCCGAGGTCCTTGAGTGCCCCGACGAGCTTGGGCCCGAGGACGAGGTGGGAGTTGGACATCATGGAGGCGGCGATGACGTCGCAGTCCTCGTCGCGTGCGGAGATGGCGAGGGAGCGGGGCGTCTGCCAGAGCCCGGAGTAGATGACGTGAACACCCGAGTCGCGCAGGGCGCGGGCGATGACCTTGACGCCGCGATCGTGCCCGTCGAGCCCCATTTTCCCGAGCAGGACCCGGGGTCGGTGGGGGAGGTCCGCGCAGCGGTCGCGTTTTTCGAACTCGGTGGTGGGGGTGTTGAGGGCGGTGGTCATGCTGAGGGATGGTAGGGGAGGGCATCCGCGGACGTGCGTTGGCCGAAGCAGACGAGTAGGCTCTGAACCGACCGGGAGGCACGGATGGCGGAATCGGCAACGACGGGACTTGGCCAGCGGCGTTCGTACCGGTACTACGACCTGGTGATGGTGGGGTTCGTGACGGTTCTGCTGTGCAGCAATCTGATCGGCCCGGGGAAGAGCTGCGCGGTGGATGTCGGGGTTCCGGTGGTGCCGGGGTGGAGTTCGGAAGAGGGGTTCGTGCTGGGAACGCTGCTGGTGTTTGGCGCGGGGAACATCTTCTTCCCGATCAGCTACATCTTCGGGGACGTTCTGACGGAGGTGTACGGGTACGCGCGGGCGAGGAAGGTGATCTGGGCGGGGTTTGGGGCGATGATCTTCGCGACGCTGATGGCGCAGGTGGTGCTGAAGCTGCCGGCGAATCCGAAGGAGCCGTTCAATCAGACGATTGTGCCGGCGCTCGAGGTGGTGTTCGGGAATACGTGGCGGATCGTGCTGGCGTCGATCATGGCGTTCTGGGTGGGCGATTTCGTGAATAGCTATGTGCTCGCCAAGATGAAGGTATGGACGGGCGGTCGGCACCTGTGGGCAAGGACCATCACGTCGACATTCTGCGGGCAGGGGGTGGACAGCTTGCTGTTCTATCCCATCGCGTTCGCGGGGATCTGGGACGGCACGACGCTGTTGCAGGTGGCGGTGTTCAACTGGGTGTTCAAGGTGTGCGTGGAGGTGGTGTTCACGCCGCTGACGTACTTGGTGTGCAACGGGCTCAAGCGTGCGGAGGGCGAGGATTACTACGACCGGGGCACGAACTTCACGCCGTTTAGTCTCGAGGATCGCTAGCACCTGTTAAGGTGGCAAAAAAGGAGTATGGCGTGAGAATCGAAGGGGTTCGATTCTCGGAGCGGAGGGGGGTTGCAATGGGGGTGGGCCATTCAGTAATCTGGGACTTCGACGGGGCGAGCGTGCCTCGGGTCCTGCGTGGGACCCGAATCTCGCCCGCCCACGGAGGGAAGTCCGCGTGCGGTCGACGTGCGCGGCGTAGGTGTGTCGGGTGAAGGCCCGGCCGGGAGCACAGCAGATGAAGAATTGGAAGAGCGCAGCGTTGGTGATGGCGGCGTTGGCCGGGTCGGTCTTCGCGGCCGACAATGTCGGTCGGAACGTCATCGCCGAGAGCAACCACCGCGCGATGGAGGCGCTGGAAGCGGATCCGACGTTGACGTTCGATCCGGGCTCGCTGCTCGTGAAGTTCCGCACGACGCGCGCGGCGGGCGAGAGCGCGGCGGACATCGCGGCGCTGGTGGGCGGCGAGGTCGTGCAGCAGTACGACATCGTCCCCGGTCTGGTCCACATGACGCTGACGGCGATGTCGGTCGAGGACGCGATCGCACTGCTCCAGACCCTGCCCGAGGTTGAGTACGCCGAGCCGGATTACTTCGTGCATCACATGGGCATTCCGAACGATCCGTCGTTCGGTCAGCTCTGGGGCATGAACAACAGCAACAACTTCGACATCGACGCCCCGCAGGGTTGGGACATCTTCACGGGCGACGCCAACTTCCGCGTCGCGGTGATCGACACCGGCGTGCAGTACACGCACCCGGACCTGTCGGCGAACATCTGGGTCAACCCCGGGGAGATCGCGGGCAACTCCATCGACGACGACGGCAACGGCTACGTCGATGACGTTCGTGGCTGGGACTTTGCCAACAACGACAACAACCCGATGGACGACAACGGGCACGGCACGCACTGCGCCGGCACGGTCGCCGCGGTCGGGAACAACGGCGTGGGCGTCGCGGGCGTCGCCTGGCGGGCCAAGGTTGTCCCCCTCAAGTTCCTGACGGCGAGCGGCAGCGGGTCGATCTCGGCCGCCCTCTCCTGCCTCCAGTACTGCACCCGCACGGGCGTCAAGGTCTCCAACAACAGCTGGGGCGGCGGCGGTTTCAGCAGCTCGTTCCAGACCGCGCTCACCCAGGCCGCCGCCATCGGGCACGTCTTCGTCGCCGCCGCGGGCAACAACGGCCGCAACAACGACTCCTCCCCGAGCTACCCGGCCTCGTACTCCAACGACAACGTCATCGCCGTCGCTTCGATCACCAGCTCCGGCGCTCGCTCGTCGTTCTCCAACTACGGCGTCATGAGCGTTGACGTCGGCGCGCCCGGTTCCAACATCTACAGCACCTATCCCACCAACTCCTACGCGTCGCTCAGCGGCACCTCCATGGCCTCCCCGCACGCCGCCGGCGTCGTCACCATGATCTACGCCCAGAACCCCAACTGGACGTACCAGCAGGTCCGTCAGCGGCTCTTCAGCACCGTCCGCCCGATCTCCTCGATGAACGGCATCGTCGCGACCGGCGGCATCGTCAATCTCGCCAACGCCCTGGTCAACAACAACTCCAACCCCGTCGTCACCATCACCGCTCCCGGGAACAACTCCGCGTTCCTCGGCGGGACCTCCGTGACCTTCACCGGCACCTCAACCGACACGCAGGACGGCAACCTCTCCTCCGGCATCACCTGGACCTCGAGCCTTCAGGGCGCCATCGGCAGCGGCGCCTCCTTCAGCAACGCGACCCTCATGGTCGGCACCCACACCATCACCGCCCGCAGCAACGACACGCAGGGCGGCGTCGGGCAGGCGACCATCTCCATCACCATCAATCCCAACGGCCTGCCGCCCATCGCGCCCTCCAACGTGCGCACGTACCGCAGCGGCGCGGGTGTCAACGTCACCTGGCTTGACCGCTCCGCCAACGAGTTCGGCTTCCAGGTCGTCCGCGAGCAGCGCGTCAACGGCGTCTTCACCAACACCACCGTCGTGGGTACCGTCGGACCCAACGCGACTTCGTTCTTCAACCAGCCCCCGGCGACCGGCCAGACCTGGCGGTACGCCGTCCGGTCCTTCGGTGCGGGCGGCTCGAGCGTGCTGTCGGCCTGGGCGACCTTCAGCAACTGAGGTCTTGAGCAAGTAAGGTATTGAGCAAGGGTTAACATCGAACCGGGGCATCGCGAAGGCGGTGCCCCGGCTTTCTTTTGCCCGCTTCACGCCCTAGGATCGGGCGGCTCGGGCAGGCGGACCCGTCCATACTCCAAACACAATCCGCGAGAGAGCGCCGGGTCCAACACCGAGCGCGAAGGTGGTTTGCATATGCCCGACAGCCCGATCGGCACCGTCCGCAACGTCGCGATCATCGCCCACGTCGACCACGGCAAGACGACCCTCGTCGACCAGTTGCTCAAGCAATCCGGCATGTTCCGCGCGGGCGAGCTCGAGAAGCTCGAGGGTGGCCAGCACGGCCTCATCATGGACAGCAACCCGCTCGAACGCGAACGCGGGATCACGATTCTCTCCAAGAACTGCGCGGTCACCTACACCGCGCCCGACGGGCAGCAATACCGCATCAACATCATCGACACGCCCGGGCACGCGGACTTCGGGGGCGAGGTCGAGCGAGTCCTCCGCATGGCCGACGGCTGCCTGCTCGTTGTCGACAGCTACGACGGACCGATGCCCCAGACCAAGTTCGTGCTGGGCAAGGCCCTTGAAGCCGGCCTGAAGCCCGTGGTGATCATCAACAAGGTGGACCGGCCCGACGGGCGTCCCGAAGCCGTGCTCAACGAGGTCTTCGACCTTCTGGTCGAGCTCGGCGCCGACGATCACGCGCTGGACTTCCCGGTGGTGTACGCGTCCGGTCGCGACGGATGGGCGAGCGCCGCGTGGCCACCCAAGGGCGAAAGGCCTTCGAACGTCAAGGCGATCTACGACGCGATCATCGCGCACGTTCCCTCTCCCAAGGACGACCCGTCGGCCCCGCTGCAGGTGCTCGTCACGACGCTCGACTACAACGACTACGTCGGCAGGATCGGGATCGGGCGCGTTTTCGCCGGAACGATCCGTTCCGGTCAGAACGTGGTGGTCGTCAAGCGTGACGGGAAGCAGGTTCCGACTCGCGTGCTGAAGCTCCAGCAGTTCGCCGGGCTCAAGCGCGTCGACGCGGAGACGGTCGGGGCGGGCGACCTGTGCGCGATCATCGGGCTCGAATCGGTCGACATCGGCGACACCGTCGCGGACCCGGCGAACCCCCAGGCTCTCCCGCCCGTGCGCGTCGACGAGCCCACGATGACGATGCTGTTCCGCATCAACGACTCCCCGTTCGCCGGGGAGGACGGAACCTACGTCACCAGCCGTCAGATCCGCGAGCGACTCCTCAAGGAACTCCAGACCAACGTCGCGATGCGCGTCGAGACGGGCAAGACGGCGGACGAGTTCCTCGTGTCGGGGCGCGGCGTGCTCAGCCTCGGCATCCTCATCGAGAACATGCGCCGCGAGGGCTTCGAGCTCTCCGTCGGCAAGCCCGAGGTCATCATCAAGCAGATCGACGGCGTGGCCCACGAGCCCGTCGAAGAGCTGGTGATCGACGTGCCCAACGCCTCGCTCGGTTCCGTCATGGAGCTGGTGGGCTCGCGCAAGGGCGAAATGAAGAAGATGGAGCCCCGCGGCGACACCGTCACGCACCTCCTCTTTGAGATCCCCAGCCGATCCCTCATCGGGCTCCGCGGGCGAGTCCTCACCGCGACGCAGGGCGAGGCGATCATGAACCACTCCTTCATCCGCTACGCGCCGGTCAGCGGCGAACTGCCCAAGCGCCTCCAGGGCGTGCTCATCAGCCTCGAAACCAACCCCGTGACGACCTACGCCTGTGAGCAGATGGCCGATCGCGGCGTGCTGTTCGTTGAGCCGGGCGACAAGGTCTACGGCGGGCAGATCGTCGGCGAGCACAACCGCGACAACGATCTCGTGGTCAACATCACCCGTCTCAAGCACCTCACGAACATCCGCGCCGCGAGCAAAGAGCAGACGGTGGTGCTCAAGGCCGCCCGCAAGCTCAGCCTCGAGGCGGCGATCGAGTACATCGAGGACGACGAGCTCGTCGAAGTCACGCCCAAGGCGATTCGCCTGCGGAAGAAGATCCTTGACGAGAGCATGCGCAAGCGGGCCGAGCGGCAGAACCGCGACAAGCTCGAAGCCGCGAACGCCTGAGTTCTGACCCGCCCGGTCTACTTCGCCGGAACGGCGGGTGTCGTCTGGGCCGGTTGCTTCGCGTCGGCCTCGGGCAGCGACGGGAGCGCGTGCCCGAGTGCCAGCAGCGAGTACGCCGTCAGCAACACGGGATCGTTCTCGAGCCAGCGATCGTCGAGCGCCTTGAACGAGCCGTCGACCTGCTGGAGTTCGCTGAGGCGGTCGACAAGGTCGGCGGCCCAGTTCCGCGTCGTGCCCGCCGGGACCGGTGTGCCGTCGAGCCTCGTGATGGGCAGCGCCTTGAGCTCCGAGGCGGCGAGGGAGCGGGCGAAGGTGACGTAGTAGTAGTACAGGCCGTCGGTCCCCAGGCCGGGATTCTCCCGGAGGGTGTAGTTCTCACCGATCCAACCGAGGGCTGCCTTGACGCGCGGATCGTCTTTGGTGAGCCCGGCGTAGATGTAGCTCTTGAACCCGGCGTAGGTCATCGACCCATAGCAGCGGAGGCGGGAGGCTTTGGTCCCGTCGCTGAGAGTTTCTTCGATCGTGCCGGCGAAGGACTGCCCGCTGCCGATCGTGTCTCTGTTCTCGCTGGTGGCGTAGATGAACCCGCCCTGCGATGAGCCGTCGGCGTAGTGCATCTCGTTGGCGGAATCGAGCATCTGGCATCGCTGGAGGAAGACCATCGCCCGCTGGAAGGCCGGGTCGTCCGGCGGCAGGCCCGACTCGTGGAGTGCTTCGAGAGCCCACTGCGTGTTGGAGAGATCGGGGCGCCCGTGCCGGCCGTATCCCCACCCGCCGTAGAACGCGTGGTCCTTCTGAACGGGCGAGGGCGTCTCGCCGAGCGTGGCGTTGGGCACGACAACCTCGGAATACTGCAGCGACTTGAGGAAGTTCTGCGCCGAGCGAATGGCGTCGCGGACCTTCTGGTCGGGGTTGGGGACGCGTGCGAGCGCGGCCAGGCAGATCGCGGTGTTGTAGCTGGGCAACGCCTGCGAGTAGATGCCCCCGTCGGGCTTCTGGGCCGAAAGAATGTACGAGATCGCTCGTGTGATCGTCGGGTCATTCGGATCGAGATTCGGCTGCATAAGCAGCCCGGCCAGCGCGAGCCCGGTGTACGCGGGGAACGCCGCGACGCCGTCCTTGACGCCCCAGGCGCCCAATGCCGTGTCCTGCGTTGAGCGAAGAAAGGCGATCGCCCGCTCGGAGGCGAGGGCTGCCTTGGCGCGAGGGGTTGTCGTGGTCGAGGCGATCTGCGGCGGCGCGGAAGGGGCGACGCCGACAGGATCGAAAGCGACCGACACGCACAGACCGACGCACATCGCAAGCAGTGGGGATGTCATGCGGAAAGCATACACCCGCGTTCGCGGTGCTGTTATCGCTGAGGCGACGCGTCTTGCAGCAGGGCGGCGGCGGCGACGACCGCGGCCGTTTCGATCCTCATGACGTGCGGCCCGAAGCACGAGGCCCGCCCGCCGCGAGATCGGACTTCCGCGAGTTCCTCCGGCGTCAAGCCACCTTCAGGTCCGATGAGCAAACGCACGGTCGGACCATCGATGGTTGCCAGGCTTTGGCCATGCGCATCGGCGAGGATCACGGGCACGCCGTCCTCGAACGCTCGGGCCAGCGACGCGGGCTCGCCGATCTCAAGCGTCCAGGCCCGCCCGCACTGTTTGGTCGCCTCCTCGGCGATGCGGCGCAGGCGATCCATCTTGGTCTCGCGCGGCTCGACCACCGCCCGCTGGCAGATCAGGGGTATCCATGCCGCGGCTCCGACCTGAGCGAGGCCCTCGATCATCGCCGAGAGCCGGTCCCCCTTGGGCGCGGGGGCCCAGACCTCGACACGCGGCGTGGTCGGGGGGCAGACCTCGACCTGCGCGACGCGAAGCCAGACGATCCAACCGTCCTTGCCCTTCTCGATTCGATCGATGACGGCGTGGGCGATGCGTCCGCGACCGTCGTGCGCACGAACGGGGTCTCCCGCCTGCGCACGCCGAACCCGCGCGAGATGGTGCGACTCCTCGCCATCCAGCGGCAGGGGCGAACCCTCGGCGAGGCCTTCGAGCGAGCCGACATGAACGCGTTCAATGGACACGCCGGGAGGCTATGCGGGCGGCGGGCCGGGTGCGATCGGGGGGTGTTCTCCCCGATTTGCGGAGATTCGCGCAAGATTGAGGCTCCGGGAACGTGCGGGGGCGGCCGGGCGGGCGGGGGCGCTTGAGTGTGGGCCCGAAAAGCCCGATGATGCGCGGGTTCGGTGGTTTTCTGGTGGAAGTGAAGGATGCCGGAGCAGACGCAGGCCAAACAAGCCTCGTTGGCGGACGAAGTCGACGCGCTGCTGGGAGCGATGCAGCAGACGTGCGATCGACTCGAGTCGCAGCTCGCCGAGACACCGGCCGAGCCGGATGTCTCGTTGGATGGCCCCGTCGCGGACGATGGCGCAGCGGCCGTTCAAGACTTGAGCGAGCAGGTCGATGCGATGGTGCGCGAGGTTGCTGCGGTCGTGCCGACCGACGTCGCCGACCCGAACGCCGAGGTGCTCGCGTCTTCCGCCACCAGCGAGACAACTGCGGAGCCCGAGGCGACTCTTGCCGAGGAAGAGCCTCACGCCGAGACCACGCCCGGTCCTGAGTTCGCCGCGGAACCCGAGTCACCGCTCGCGCAGGTCTCTCCGGAAGTCGCGCCCGATGCCGACGCCGCGGAGCCCGCGGCTGAAGTCGCGCCCGCCGCGGCGACCAGCGAGGCGAGCCACAGCGTCACGAACGAAGAGCAGGTCGAACCTTCAGGAGAACTGACGGCAGAGCCGAGCGACACCGCGAACGAGCCGTTCGAGGAGCCAGTGGCAGAGACGGATCAGGCGTCGGCGGTGGATGAGCCGACCTCAGCCGCCGAGTCAGAAGATGAGCTCGCGTCGCTGACCGACGAGCTGCTCGGCGGCGAGTCGGAGCCCAAGCCGGCCACCCCGGCTCCCGCGCCCGTGGC
>DDSG01000186.1 GCA_002343325.1 Phycisphaerales bacterium UBA2396
CACCCCCTTCCCACCCCGCGCCACAGCCAAGACAGCACACAAGCAGCCCACTTGACACCCCCCCCCGAAGTAAGTACACTCGTACGAATCGGAGGTACACCATGAACGAGTACTCGACGAGATGTCGTCATTTCTGGGCGGTCGCGGCCGTGTGCTTCGGGGCGGCGTCTGGACTGTCCGCCCTCGCTCAAACGCCGCCGCCTCAGGAACTTCGCTGCAAGAAATGCCGGGCGAATCAGTGCGTGACAGCGGGATCGACACAACCCCCCGGCGGCAACCCCTGCCCGGTGACCGACCCGTGCTGCTGCTGCCTTGACAGCGGTGTGTGGAAGTGCCTTTGCAAGCCCGCGTCGGAATGCGAAACGCAGGGGGATTGCTTCTCGAACCCGGTGTGACCAGAGACCGGAGGGAGGGTGGCCATGAGTCAGCACACTCCACGGCGAGTGCTTCTTCTCTTCGCCTTAGGCTCGCTGGCGTTGGGCGGAGCGTTCTGGGCTCGGATCTCGCACCTCGAACGAGAGCGGAGGAGAGCGGCCGATTCGATCGGCGAAGTCGCCTCCGATGCTCGACGTGTCTTCACGTCTCTGCCGATCCGGCGCTTTGATGCGAAGGCGGACTCGCCCGCGAACGCGGCTGCGTCGTGGAGATCCACTTTCGCGGCGGTCGGGATCGAGGGCATCGACGCATCCGACAGCACAGCGGCGGCGACGCGAGAGGCGTTGATCGACGCGGCGGCTGACTTTGTGGTGTCTCGGTTTACGACGCTCGGGCCGGACGCGTACATCAACTACCGGCTCGCCAGCGGGGCATCGTTCCGCGCTGATCGCGATGCGAGGCAGATGGGGCTTCACTCGATCTACCGCATGCTGACCGGGAAGGCCTGGTCCGACGGGCTCTCCACCGAGGCGGCATTCCGCGAGGCCTGGGTGGCGTACGCGTCGAGCCCGCAGTATCCGGTCCTGGTCGGGCTCTCCGCCGACCCCGCGGGCATGGCGATCGCGGTGCGAGAGATGGGCGAGTTTGATCAGTCCGTCGCCGTGCCCTCGCGTGGCGTGGGGCACGCGGGCTGGCGCGGCGCCGACGGAGGCTGCTCCCCGCAGTGGTTCGAGGTTCGGCCGACGATTCTGGACATGACCAAGGGTGGACGCAAGGTCCGCGCCGCCACGTTCGCCGTGGTCGGCGAGTTCTCGAACGGTGTGCGTCACCCGGTCGCCCTGGGGTTCGTCCAGCACCCCGAGGATGGGCGGTGGCGCCTCCACCATGTCTGCTTCTGGAACACACCCGATGGGCACAGCACACCCTTCCCGTTCTAGCGGCGCGTTGCTCATGTTGAACTCAAGACCCATGGCAGTCTTCCTCTACCGCGCGATTGCCTTCGCTTGCGGATGCGTGTTTCTCTGGGCCGCCGCCGCCAAGTGGAATGATCCACAACCCTCCTTGAAGGCTGTGGAGCATCTGATTGCGTTTAACTCGTCAAGCGAATGGGCCGTCCTCGTCGTCTCAATTGCAGCGGCTTTGGAAACAGGCCTCGGACTCTTCCTCATCATTCGATCTACCCCTCCCATTCTCGTCTCTGCTATCGTCCTTCTTTTAGCCTTTACAGCATTCCTCATACTGCTCTGGTTCGTGCCAGGGTCACCCTCGTGTGGGTGCTTCGGCAGAACCCGTGACGGAACGCTCGCATCGAACGCGACCGGGATCTTCCGCAATGTTTCGCTCATCTGTGCCCTCGCTTGGTCACTTCCACGGGGCAGCACAGTTGCGTTTGGTCGAAGAAGCCGGCTACCAATCACAAGCGCTACGACACGAGCCTTCACTCTCATCGAAGTGCTCGTCACGCTGTCGATCATCGTCCTTGTGATCGTTCTGGCGTTGCCGGTACTCTCGACGGCGCGGCGCTCGGGCCGGAACACCGAGAGTCTCTCGATGCTCCGCCAACTGACCGCGGGACTCCGCATGTACGCCGACGCCTCTCGCGACGCCTTCCCGTACGCCGGCGTCCCCGGGGACGTGCACGCGAACACGACCTACCGGGGATACGAGATCGCGACGGGCGAAGACTCACTCTCGGCGCAGTCCCGCTACTGGCCCACGCTCGTCGCCCCCGAGTTTCTTAATGTTCCCGCGCGCGCGATCGAGTTTCCGGGCACGCGAGAACTCCTCGAATCCCGCGGATTCCCGCCGTGGATCATCCGCTCGCGGTTCTTCCTCACGTTCACGGCGTTTGTCGCCCCCGAGGGATGGACCGACGGGGACCCTCCGAGTCCATCGGTCTTTCGAGCGGTGCGATGGTCCGAGGTCAGCTACCCCTCACGCAAGGGGCTTCTCGTTGATTTCGGCGCGGGCGGGTTTGTCGATCGCGGAGCCGACCTGCACAACGCGTTCGTTTCCTTCGCCGACGGCTCGGCTCGCAGCGTCAGTTGGTTCAACATCGACAGCTCGCTCATCTGCTATCCGCCCTTCGCGCCGTTCTCGGGCAGCAACATGACCACGCGGCACGGCGTGCGCGGGCTCGACTCTCCGTGATCGCGTTCGCGCCGCCGCACCAACGTGCAGACGCTAGAGGATCGGCAGCGACTCGCCCCACGCGGGCATCGAGACGCCGACCTTGAGCTCGTTCCCTAGCCGGCCCGCCAGAACCTTTCTCGGGACGTCCTCGCCGTGGTTGAGGACGAACGCGGGGGGCTTCCCCGCCGGGCCCGGACGGATCGCCCTGGCCCAGTTCAGCAGCTCGGACTGGCCCGCGTGGGCCGAGAAGCCGTTGAGCGTGTGGACCTTCGCCCGCACCACCACGGTCGAACCCATGATGCGGATCGTGTCGGCCCCGTCCACCAGACGCCTCCCGACGGTGTTCGCGGCCTGGAAGCCCACGATCATGATGTGCACACCCTTGCGCCACACGTTGTGGCGGAGGTGGTGCAGGATCCGCCCGCCGGTACACATGCCGCTGGGAGCGATGACCACGCTCGATCCGAACATCCCGTTGAGCCGCTTGGACTCCTCGGCCGACTCGACCAACCGAAGCCCTTCCATCGCGAGCACCCCGTGCCCGTCGCGGCGTGCGAAATCCTGGGATTCCGAGTCGTACAGGTCGCTGTGCTTCTTGTACACCTCGAACGCCTTGGATGCCATCGGGCTGTCGACGAACACGGGAAACCTCGGCACCTGCTCCGTGTGGATCATCTCGTGCAGGTGGTAGATCAACTGCTGGGCCCTGCCGACGGCAAAGCTCGGCACGATCACCCGCTCGCGGTCCCAGACCGCCTCCTTGATGATCCCCGTGAACTCCTCGACCGTCGCCTCCATCGTCCGATGGTCGCGGTCGCCGTAGGTCGACTCCATCACCACCAGGTCGGCGTCGGGTGGCGGGGTCGGGTCTCTCAGAATCGCCGAGCCGTGGTGTCCGATATCGCCCGAGAAGACCACCACCCGCGTTCGATCCTCCTCCGTCACCGTGACATGCAACGACGCCGACCCGAGCATGTGCCCGGCATCAAACCAGCGAACCTTGACACCCGGTGCGGCCTCAGTCGTGCCGCCGTACTTCACAGGCCTTAGCAGCGGGAAGACCTTCTCGGCGTCCTCGCCCGTGTAGAGGGGCTCGATCGGGGGCTCGCCGTTGAGCGCACGCCTCGCGTTGATCCGAAAGGCGTCCGCCTCCTGCAGCTTGGCCGAGTCACGCAGCATGATCTCCGCAAGGTCGCAGGTCGCCTCGGTCGCGTAGATCGGCCCGGCGAAACCCCGCTTGACGAGCAGTGGCAGCCGCCCGCAATGATCGATATGCGCGTGCGTGAGCAGGACAGCATCGAGCGTTCTGGGATCAAAGGGTAGCTCTCGGAAGTTCCGGGCGTACTCCTCGCGTCCACCCTGATGAAGACCGCAATCCACCAGAACCTTGGCCGACGACGTCGCGAGCAGCGAGCATGACCCGGTAACTTCGCCCGCCGCCCCATAGAAGTGCACACGCATCGCTCCAGTGTACGAGAACCCGCCGGATCGCGCATTGGCATTCGTCGGGAAGTTGGGCCCCGCTAGAATCGTGGCATGCACGCATCGGGCGAAGACAACACGGTGGCAGGGCTTGTGCTCGGTCCGGGAGTCGCGGTGCCGCTCGACCGCCTGCGGTTCGCCTTTGTCAGCAGCTCGGGCCCCGGCGGGCAAAACGTCAACAAGCGTGCGACCAAGTGCCAACTGCGTGTGCGGATCGAGGATCTTGGCCTCTCCCTCGAGCAGACCGCCCGTCTCGCCGCCCAGGCGGGTTCTTCGATCACCGCCGAGCACGAGCTGCTGATCGTCTGCGATGCGTACCGCTCGCAGGAGCGCAACAAGGCCGAGACGCTGGACCGCCTGCGAGAGATCGTCCTTCGCGCCCTGATCCGCCCGAAGCGTCGCGTGGCGACCAAGCCCACGCGGGGATCGCGAGAGCGTCGGATCAACGACAAAAAAGCCCGGGGCGAGGTCAAGCGGATGCGATCCAAGCAGGGCGACTGATCGATCCCGCAGGCTCAGCCGAGGCGAGCGATCGCATCGAGCGCCAGGATCTCGAACACAACGTGCGCCGCGAGGAACGCCGTTGTCCCCGCGGGGTCTCGATCGGGAAGCACCTCGACCACATCCGCCCCGGCGACGCGCAGCCCTCGCAACGACCGCAGAACGCTCAGCACCTCTCGCGACGTGAAGCCGCCCGGGCAGGGTGTTCCCGTGCCGGGCGCGAAGGCCGGATCGACCGCGTCGATGTCGAACGAGATGTACGCGGGGCGCTCGCCGACGCGTCGCAGGAACCCCGAGAGGACCGCGGGCCCTTCCGCGTCCCATCGATCCTGCGTCAGCACCGTAACGCCTCGCGACGCCGCAAAATCGAGATCCTCGCCGCTGTTGAGCGGTCCCTTGACGCCGATGGAGATCATGGCGCCCGGATCGACCACGCCGTCCTCGATCGCCCGGCGGAAGGGCGAGGCGTGCCCCCACCGCTCGCCCCAGACGGCATCGACCGTGTCCAGATGGGAATCAAAGTGGACGAGCGCGAGCCCGCCCGCCGGCGAACCAAGCCGCTCGTACGTCGCCCGCATGTTGGCGTACGCGATGGAGTGGTCGCCGCCCAACGCGAAGAGCTTGGTACGCCCTCGCTCGCCGAGGGAGCCCGCGAACGCCGTCGCGGCTTCGATCGTCTCGAGACAGTCATACGGCTTGAGCGGCGCGTCGCCGGCATCGGCGAGGCTCAGCAGACCCGCCACGTCCACGCGGTGCCCGAGGTGATACCGCTTGAGGTACTGCGACGCCTCACGGATCGCCCTTGGTCCGAAGCGTGCCCCGGGCCGATAGGTCACGCCACCGTCAAAGGGCACGCCGTAGATCGCCCAGTCGACCGGGCGGTGCTCGGGCCTGACGTCCTCAAGCCTCGGGTATCGCCCGAAGGTCACAAGCCCGGCGAAGCGCGGCGACACTCTGGCGTTGGGCAGTTCGGTCGATCCCATCGGTTCACGCTCCTGCGACCCACGACTCCTCGAACCGCATGCCCGCGGGCACCTGCGCCGCCGAGCCCCCCTCGATCATCCCCGCCACCGGATACGCGCAGTAGTCGAGGCTGAAGCTCCCCGCCGGGCGATGATTCCCCGAAAGCCCGAGCCCGCCGAAGGGCAGCTTGCTGCTCGCACCCGCGGTGCCGGTGTTGACATTCACACAGCCGGCCCGTGCCTCGTGCAGGAACCGCTCGACCGACGCTCCATCCTTCGTGAAGATCGACGCCGCGAGCCCGTACCGTGTCGCGTTGACCTGCTCGATCCCCTCGTCGAGCGAGCCGACCACACAGACGCGCAGCAGCGGCCCGAAGACCTCGACGTCGGCGCCGTCGCCGCGGTCATGCGCCACGAATCGGCTCACACGCAGCACGCCCGGCGTCACGTACCACCCCGGGCCGTCCATCGCCGAGCAGGGCATCAGCGCCGCCGCACCATCACCCACGAACCTGGCCTGCGCCTCGAGAATCGCGCGACGGGCCTGCTCGGAGATCACCGGCCCCATGAACACCGGGTGCGATGCCGCGGGATCGCCGATCACCAGATTGCTCGCCGCCTTGCAGACCGCCGCGATCACCCGCTCGGCGACGTCGCGGTGCACGACGAGCCGCCGCGTGCACGTGCACCGCTGGCCGCTCGTGATGAACGCCGACCGCACGCACTCGATCACCGCCTGCTTCAGGTCCGCGTCGGGCATGATGAGGGCGGCGTTGTTCCCGCCCATCTCCAGCGCGCAGATCCGCCCCGGCGAATCCAGATTCGCCTCCAGGATCGCCCGCCCCACCGGCCACGACCCCGTGAACAACACCCCATCAACCCCCTCGTGCCGCACCAGCCGTTGCGCCGCCTCGGCCCGCCCCTGCACCAGATTCACGACGCCCGGCGGAGCCCCCTCCGCGTCGAGCGCCTCCTGCAGCAGTTCGGCCAGCAACTGCCCGCAGCCCGGCGTCTTGTCGCTCGGCTTGAACACCACAGTGTTCCCCATCGCCAGCGCGGGAACGATGTGCCCGTTCGGCAGGTGCATCGGGAAGTTGAACGGGCCCAGCACCGCCATCACCCCGTGCGGACGGAACCACGACCGACCAAGCCGCGTCTCCGCCAGCTTTGTCTCAATCCCCGTCACACGACGCATCGCCCCCTCGGGCCCCGTGTCGAGCGTGATATCAACCTTCGAACCGAGCAGACCCGCCTCGGCCTTCGCGTCCCACGAGACCTTTCCCGTCTCGTCGCGGATCATCGCCGCGATCGCGTCCTGCTTGGCCGCACAGACCTGCTGATAGCGCCGCAGCACCGCGATCCGCCTCTCCAGAGGCCAACGCGACCAGACCTTCCCCGCTTCGCGTGCCGCCTCGACCGCGCGGTCAAGATGCGCGAGCGAGGACACGCCTCCCCACACGCGGACCGATGGATTCGCGGGCGAGAACGAGGCGATCTCGCCGCCGCCCGAGGACAGTTCCAGCCAATGCCCGCCAACAAGGTCCGAGGGCCCACGACCGAGCGATCCGTGCCGCATGCAACTCTCCTGAAAACTCAGACCCGCCGCGCCGTGACCTTTGACTTGCTCCGCGCCGGCTTCGCCAGCTTCTCGTAGGGAGTCACGCCGCACGCCCCGCCCCGCTCGGCGCCGAGCTGGCTCAAGGCCTCCCTCGGCACGCAGACACGGTCCTGCTTGTCAAACCCGATCTCGCACTCGACCGCGCGGAACTCCCCGTCGCCGCGCAGCACGCTCACGATGCCGCGGTGTGTCGGCATGACCTTGCCCCCGATCGGCTCGCCGAGCTTCCCGTGCCGCGTCTGCTTGACCAGCGAGATCCGATCCGTCGTCGCCTCAAGGTGCGGGCCACCATCAAAGGGATCAATGAAGTTCTTGTACTCAAACCCGAGCTTCTCCAGCATCCGCTTGGCCGGCACCGTCTCGGGCCCCACCTGCGCCACCTGGTTGAGCACCTCCAGAGGCAGCAGCGTCAGGTAGATGTCGTCCTTGGGGTACAGCTCGTCGATGAACTTGCGGTTGTGCTGACAGAACCGGTCCGCCTCCGCGTACTTCACCGGGATGAACTTCCGCCCGATCGAGTCCCAGAACAGATTGTCCCCGTCGCTCGTCACCTGCGGCGCCATCTCCGCGATGATCTTCTTCGCAAACAGCTCGCGGTACAGCCCCACAAAGTGGAACCTCGCCCATGACAGAAAGCGCCCCGGCCGATCCTTGTGCCCGCGATACGCCGGCTGGATGATCAGCCCGCCGATCTCGCTCGGCCCGCTCTCGTCGGCGTGCAGACGCGCCAGCAGGTGCGTCGTCCCGATCCCCAGACTCGCCGAACGGAACTCCCTCGAAAACACCTTGAGCGAGTAATTCGGATTGCCCGGCCCGCCCATCCGCGTGCGGATCTGCGACGTCCCGACCACGCCCCCGCTCGACACATCCACAATCGTGAACATGAACACGTCCGACGCCGCGTGCGCGATCCCCGTGATCTCGGCGGGCCTCCCTCCCCCACCGCCGACCTCGGGTGCTTCACCTTCCAAGCGGGCCGCCGAGCGGAAACTCGCCGCGCTCGACTGCACCTTCGCCGAGATCAGACGCTCGTCCGGCGGCAGGTTGATGAAGTACACCATCCGCGCCAGTTTCAGCAGCGTGCCCACATCCTCGGCCTTGCTCTGTCGGATCAGAAACACCCGGCACCATCCTTTGATCGGGTTTCGTTCGCACCTCACCCCTGTGTGCGATGGTACCCCGATCGGGCCGTCGGGCCCAACTTCTAGATGATGCGCCCCGGCCGGGATGGGCGGACGTACCACGAAGTCGAATAACCGAATGATAGGATTGTGTTAGGTTGCGACCTTTGCCAAACCACGCTCGATCGCCGCGAAGACCTTGGGCCAGTCTTCCATCTTGAAGACCGGAAGCGGGGGCAGCATGCGGATGTGGTACGGGCTGTGACCGCAATAGAAGACGATCGCCCCTTCCTCGAAGATGGTCTTGCAAGCGGCGGTGATCTTGTCCTTCTTGCCGCCGAAGGGCGTGAACTTCATCATGCCACCCACGCCGCCCACGTGCTCGTGCTCGTATCCAAGAGCGTCGGTGACCTTGGGGAACCACTCGGGCCGACGGGCGGCGAGCGCCTTGACCTGCTCGCGGAACGCCGCGTGATGCCGGGCGAACAGCCCGTTGTCGCCGTAGAAGGTCGGGGCCCCGTCGCGGAGCTTTTCCACGATCCGGCGTCCGACGCGGAAGCTCGGGCCCTCGCCCGTGAAGGTGCCGCTCAGCAGGCCCGGCTTGGGGTTGTACTCCTCGGTAAACAGCGTCACGCACGCCTGGGTCATCTTGCCCACGCAGAAAACGTCCACGTAATCGCCAAGGTCGAAGTACTCGTACGCGAACATCCGCGGCGAACGCCCCCAGGTCTGGATCTCGTCGTCCCAGATCGCCACGCGGCGCGCCCGGCAGACGTCCATCAGCGCCTTGAAGTAATCGCGGTTGCCGACGTTGAACCCGCCCTCGCCCTGCATCAACTCAAAGATGAAGCAGGCGTGCTGGTTCGGGTAGCGGTCCAGGTACTGGTTGAGATGCCACACCGCGAGGTCGATGTAGCGCTTTGCACCCATCGCTTTGTACTGCGCCTCATCGAAGAAGGGCATGTAGTCGACGAGGGTGGAGAGAGGGACGCCCTGGCGGTAGTCGGCCGTGTCGCCGATCTGGCACATCGTGATCGACCGCCCCATGAAGCAGTCCTTGAAGGCGATCACGCGGTTGGCGGGCATGTGCTTCTGGTAGCACACCTTGAGAGCGTTCTCGTTGGCCATAGCGCCGCTCGTGGCGACATAGGCGTACTTGAGGCGGCTGCCGCGCTTGGCCTCGTTGAGGAACGTCTCGCCAAACTCGAAGGCGTCCATGTTGCTCTGCAGGTTGCCGTGCTTGACGGTGTCGTCGAGCGAACCGGTGAGCGACTCTTCGATGAGGTCGGGCTCGGAGTGCCCGAAGAAGTGCACGCCGATGCCCCCGATCATGTCCCACTTGACCGAACCATCGAGCAGCTCGACGAGCGCCCCGTTCCCCAGGCCGGATCCGATGTACGGATACAGCAGCGCACGCCCGCGGACGTCCGCAGCCCGCTTCATCAGCGCCTCGTACGACTCCTTCAGACCCGGATTGGGTGGGCGGATGTCGGTGAGCTGGGCCGCGGCGGCCTTCACCTCTCCAACGAGCGTCTGGATCGCCGCGCGAACGGCGGGCCTTGCCCGGAGTTGCTGCCCGAGCGTGGTCGAGGGGGACGCGGTGGAAGACGGCGCGGCGGAAGTGCTCATGTCGAACAATAGATCGGCCGGAAGAGGGGTGCGGGTCAAACCTTCGTGACCTCCGCCCCGGCGTCGCCGGAATCCGGTCGCGTACGCTCAGGCCCGATGCCCCAGGACGACCCCCGCATGGCTGGCCCAGTGCTGCCGGTGCTCGCCCGCCGGGGCGAGATCGAGGATGTGCTCCGCCGCGCCCGGGTCATGGTCCTGACGGGCGAGACGGGCTCGGGCAAGACCACGCAACTCCCGCAGATCGTCCACGCCCTTGAGCCCAAAGGGACGATCATCCACACCCAACCTCGACGGCTTGCCGCCCGGTCGGTCGCCGCCCGGATCGCCGAGGAAATGCGCGTCCCGCTGGGCGGCCTGGTGGGGTCCAAGGTCCGCTTCGAGGACCGCACGACCCAGGCGACGCGGATCCGGGTTGAGACGGACGGGATGCTGCTGGCCGAACTGGCCTCCAACCCGGATCTTGAGGGCATCACGACCGTGATCGTGGACGAGGCGCACGAACGGTCGCTCAACATCGACCTGGCGCTGGGTGCCCTGAGGCTGCTTCGCCAGCGCCGACCCGACCTTCGCGTGATCGTGACCTCGGCAACGATTGCGCCTCGCCGGTTCAGCGAGTTCTTCGGCAGTCCCGAGGTCTGCCCCGTGGTCGAAGTGAGCGGGAGGAATTTCGGGATCGACGTGCGGTATGCGGGGGTTCGTGCGCACGAAGACGAGGAGCCCGAGGTCAATGCGTCGGCGGTGGTCGAGGCCGCGGAATTCCTGCTGGGCCCGACGGTGGACCCGGGCGACGTGCTGGTCTTCCTGCCGGGCGAGGGGGAGATCCGCCGGTGCGCCGACGCGCTCGCACGGGCCAGGCTTGACGCGGAGATCCTGCCGCTCTTCTCTCGGCTGAGCAACGCGGAGCAGGACCGGATCTTTCACCCAAACCCCAGAGGTCGGCCGCGGTTGGTGCTGGCGACCAACGTCGCGGAAACGTCGCTGACGGTCCCGGGCATCCGGCACGTGATCGACACCGGGCTCGAGCGTCGGAGTCACTTTGACCCAAATCGCAAGGTGCAAACGCTGCCGGTGACGCAGGTTTCGGTCGCGAGCGCGGAGCAGCGGAAGGGACGCTGCGGGCGCACGACGGCGGGCGTGTGCATCCGGTTGTACTCGAAGGAGTCCTTCGAAGCGCGGCCCGCGTTCACTGAGCCTGAGATCCGACGGTGCAGCCTCGCGGGGGTGATCCTGCAGGCGGCGTCGATGGGGCTGCCGGAACTGCCGAGACTGCCTCTTCTCGATCCGCCGGAGGCCGCGGGTGTGCGCGAGGGGTACGACACGCTGGCGGAACTTGGGGCCGTGGAGCGGGACGCCTCGGGCACGCCGAGTCTGACGGCGATCGGTCGGCGGCTGAGCCGGCTGCCCGTGGAGCCTCGGGTCGGGCGGATCATGCTGGCGGGCGAGGACGAGGGTTGTGCGCACGAGGCGGTGGTGCTGGCGGGGGTGCTGTCGATCCAGGACCCGAGAGAGCGGCCGCTGGAGCGTCAGCAGGCCGCCGACGCGGCGCACGCCGTCTTCAGGCATGAGTCGAGCGACTTTCTCTCCCTGCTGAACCTGTGGGAGCAGTACCGAGAGGTTGTTCGCGAGGGTGGATCGTCCGAGGCGCAGCGGTGGTGCCGTGAGCACTTTGTGAACGCTTCGCGGATGCGGGAGTGGGGTGATCTGGTGAGGCAGTTGCGGTCGACGTTGCGTGACGACCCCGGGGAGCCCGATGAATTCCTCGACGATCCATCGGAGCCGCCGGCGCACGCCCGCCCGCGCGAGGAATCGATCCATCGGGCGCTGATGACGGGGCTGTTGAGCAATCTGGCGTGCCGCGAGTCTGACGGGGGCTCGTTCGAGTATCGCGGTGTCAAGGGCAACCGGATGTCAATCTTTCCGGGATCGGTGCTATTCAAGAAGGGGCCCAAGTGGATCATGGCTGCGGAGATCGTGCAGACGACACGGCTGTACGCGCGCACCGTCGCGGCGGTGGACGTTGCGTGGATCGAAGAACTGGCGTCGCATGTGCTGGAGCGGCAGACCTCCGACCCGCATCTGGACCCGGACACGGGCGAGCCGAGCCAGTGGGAGCGGCTGAGCATGCACGGGATCGTGGTGGCGCCGCGGCGGCGGGTGCCGCTGGCCAAGGCCGATCCAGTGCGCGCGAGAGAGGTGTTTATCCGCGAGGCGCTGGTGCTTGGGAAGTGGGCGGGCGCGGGTGGCGGCGTCGCGCGGGTGCGGGGGGTCTTCGAGCAGGCCGAGCAGATCGTGGCCAAGCTCCGCCGGCGTGAGGTCCTTCGGCCAACGTCCGAGCTGGTCGGATGGTTCGAGCGGGCCTTGCCGCCGGAGGTGATGGATCCGGGGACGTTTGCGGCGTGGCGAGCGGAGGCCGGCCCGCAGGCGGGGGTTCCGACGCTGGCCGATCTGGTCGATCCGGCGACGACGGCTGAGGCTCTGGACGAGTCGCGGTTTCCGGATCGCATGACGCTCGGCGAAGAGGCGTCGGCGTCGTTGGCGTACCGATTCGCGCCGGGTTCGGACGATGACGGGCTGACGGCGACGATCGCGTTGGCAGACCTGCCGCTGCTGACGCCCGAGCGAGCGGCATGGCTTGTGCCGGGAATGCTGCAAGAAGTGATCGCGGGGTTGATCCGCGCGGGCGAGAAATCTGCTCGGGCGAGCATCGAACGCGCGGGCCCGCTGGTGGAAGTCTCGAAGGCGTGCGCCGAAGTCATGACGTTCGGGCAGGGATCGCTGCGGACGGCACTGGCCGAATCGCTCGATGTGCTGTATGGCGTGCGGGTCGAGCCGACGAGTTGGAGCGAGAGTTCGCTGCCGGCGTGGCTTCGGCTCGGCGTGCGCGTGATCGACGATGCGGGCAAGGTGGTCGCGGAGGATCGCGATCTTGCAGAACTGCACGCTCGGCTTGCAGGGCGCGTGTCGCGGGCGAGAGCCGGGCGGGCCAGGGCGCGGTTCTCTCGCACGGGAATCGCCTCATGGGACTTTGGAACGCTGCCTGAGGTGGTTGAGACGGATGAGGGGCCGATGTACCCGACGATTGTCGACGAGGGCGCAGCGTGCGGGCTGACGCTGGTTGCCTCACGCGAGGAGGCGAGGTCGCTGACATGGCTTGGCCTGCGCAGGCTCTTTGCCATGCAGTGCGCGGAATCGGTCTCTCATGATCTTGTTTCGATGGAGGGGTGGAGCGAATGGTGCAGGAACTTCGGCGGGCTTGGTTCGGCGGAGGAGCTTCGTGACGGGCTTGTGTGCCTCGTGGCCGAGCGGGTGTTCCTCGCCGGAGCGGGCGTGCCCGCGGGCGCGAAGGAGTTCGAGGAGCGGCTTCAGTCGGGCTACGGAAGGTTGTCGGCGGCGGCCCGCGAGGTAGCGGACGCGGCTGGCCGAACGTTCGAGGCGAGGGCCCGCGTGGCGGGTCGGCTCGGGGGCGGGGTCAATCGAAACTGGGCGATGAGTGCCGCGGACCTGCGGGAGCAGGCGGCTTACCTGATGCCGACCGGGTTCCTCCGCGTGCTGACGTGGGAGCGATTCCGGGAGTATCCGCGGTACGCGGGCGGGATGAGGCAGCGGCTGTTGTCGCTGCGCGAGGATGGATCGGGGAACGAGAAGGAACTGCTGGCGGAATTTGGGCCTTTGTGGAAGAAGTACACGGCGTGGGTGGCGTCGGCGATGTCGGCGGAGCGGGCTCGGGCCGAGGCGGCCGGGGAGGCGACGGCGAAGGGTTCGGTCGGCAAGGGTGGGAAGACCCCCCTGCCACAGGCCAGAAGGGCGGCCCCGACGGTGAACGTGGACGCGGGAGCGTGGGCGATGATGCCGGGACGTCTGCCGCCCGGGGTGGAGGCGTATCGGTGGGCTCTGGAGGAATTGCGGCTTTCGATGTTCGCGCCGGAGCTGGCGGCGAGGCCTGCGATGACAGCGGCACGCGTTGCGTCGCTTGCGGCGGGTCTGAAGGGCGCGTAAGTCTGCCCGGGGCGAGTGTCGGCGAGGCTGAGAGCCGGAGTGTCTTTAGATCTCGTCCGCGTCGGGTTCTTCGGGCTCTTCCGGTTCTTCGGGGGGCTCGGGCACGCGATTGTCCCCGAAGATCGCCGAGCCGACGCGCACGATGTTGGCGCCCTCGAGGATCGCCAGTTCGTAGTCGTTGCTCATGCCCATGGAGAGCAGGTTGCAGCGGCCTTCGCCCAGGTTGAGCGTCTTCATTTCTTCGAAGATGTCGCGAGCGCGGGCGAAGGTTCGGCGGGTTTCGCGTTCGGAGGCGTGCTCGGCGGCGAGGGTCATGACGCCGCGGAGGCGGACGTTGATCATCGTCTCGATCTGCTCGGCGAGGGGGATGGCGGCGGGGACGGGGCAGCCGTGCTTATTGGGTTCGCCCGAGCAATTGACCTGGAGGAGGACCTCGATGGTCATGTCGCGCTTGAGAGCGATGGTCTGCAGCTCCTCGGCGATGCGGAGCGAGTCGACGGAATGCACGAGGCGGACAAGATCGGCGATCTTGCGGGCCTTGTTGCGCTGCAGGTGCCCGATCATGTGCCAGCGGATGGGTCCGGCCCGGCTGCCCAGCGAGGGGAGTTTTTCGTCCTCGGCGGCGAAGAGGTTGAAGGCATCTTCGGTCGAGCCTGGCTTTCTCGCGTTTGGGAGCACGCGGAGCCGGTTGAAATACTCGTCCACCATCGCTGCACGGTGGATCAGCTGCTGGACCCGGTTCTCCGCGAGGTCGCGGTGGCCAAGGTCGATCAGCTCGCGGATCTGCTCGGGTTCGGCGTTTTTCGTGACCGCGACGAGGTAGACGTCTCGTTCCTTTCGGCCCGAACGTTCGGCGGCCCGGGCGATGCGATCGCAAACGCGGGCGTATCGCTCGGCGAGAGAGTCGGGCGGTGAAACCATGGTGGACATCCGTGCCTCCGGGGCGGCGCGACCGGCCGATGCGCCCGTAGGATAAGCCCGCCGGGCGGTCCGTGCTTTCAGCAAGCCGACCGGGAAACCAATCCACAGCCGGTCCACCGGACCAGGAGACCACCCCATGCCGCTTCAACCCAGGACAGCCCCCCTTTCCGTAGGCGACATCGCCCCCGATTTCACCCTCAAGACCCAGGACCGGGCGGACTGGACGCTTTCGGAGCACGTCAAGAAAGGGGACGTCGTGCTGTGCTTCTACCCGCTGGCCTTTACGGGCGTGTGCGGGACGGAGATGAAGTGCATCACGACGGACCTTGAGAAGTGGGCCGCCAAGGGAGCCACGGTCGTCGGCGTGTCGTGCGATTCCTTCGCCTCGAACAAGGCGTGGGCGGAGCAGATGGGGCTCAAGCAGACACTGCTTTCGGACATGCACCGCGAGGTCTGCAAGGGGTACGGCCTCTACTGGGCGGACCTGAACGTCTCGCAGCGGGGCACGGTGATCATCGGGCGTAGCGCCGACGGCGTGGGACGCGTCAAGTTTGTCGAGGCCCGCCAGCCCGGAAACGCGATGAACTGGGATCAGGTGCTCGCCGTGATCGCCTGAGCACTCATTTCTCGGGTGCTTCCGCCGGCTGGGACGGCTGGTTCTCGGGCACCGCGACCGGAGTCGGTGCGGGAGTCGGGATCGTCGGTCTGGCCGCGGGCGGCGCTGGAGCAAGTGCGAGGTCGGTTGTAGACGCCATGAACATCCCCCGGCGTTTGCTGAGGCTCAGGCTTTGCCCGCCCAGCGGCAGGGCGAGGGCAATCGTGCCGTCGGCCTCGGAGGCGGTGAATCCGAGGGTGCCGTTGATCTTTCCGTCGGTGATCTCGATGTCGGTGAGATCTTCGCGTACGACCCACTGGTTGCCGTCGGTCGACTGACCGAGCGTGGCGTTGACCGCCCATCGGACGCGTGCCGAACCGGCGAAATCGGGAGCGGGCACGAGCGAGGTGCTCGACGACGCGGAGTGGAACGCCCCGAGCGAGGCGGTCGCCACGGGCGTCCAGACCGACTGATCGGTCGGGTCCTTGTCCGGGCAGGTTTCGAGGATCAGGATCACATCGTCGGAGAAGTCGGTGGCGAAGATCACGGGCCCGAGCGAGCCCGTGTACGTCGGCTTCTTGGCGAAGACGCGGGCAAAGATCCCCACGGCGGACATCGCCAGAAGCAAGAGCACGACGATCGAGGGAATCAGCGGCGGGCGTCTCATGCGGGCGGGGTATCCGTCAGGGCGTGGTCGTTCTGGGCTTCGATCAGGTCGGCGTATCCAACAGACACCGGTTCGCCCAACGCGGGCGAGAGAGCCTCACGCAGATCGGCCACGGCCCGCGAGCAACGCTCCACCGGTGTTTCTGGGGAAACGATGGCTTCAAATTCCATGAAGTTGCCGAGCCCCTCCACAACGTCCAGGTGAATCCGGACGTTGCCGAGCATGAACAGGTCCCGCACCTTGCGAACGACCACGCGCAGAGGGAGCGGCGCTTCGCCAAACCGCTGGCGGGCCTCGGCTTCCGAGTAGATCTTGAAGTGGCTGACCTTGGGCTGCAGGCGGTCCGGACGGTCGTACAGGATGTACTCCGTCGGCTCGCCCGGGCATTCTCGCTTTTTCAGTCGGCCCACCGTCACCCGGAAGTACGTGTCCGTCTGGTGGAGCGTGACAATCGGCGCGGCCCTGAGCCCGGCGAGGATCGCCCGGGCCAGTGCGGGGTCGCGGAGCTCGGCTTTGAACTCGACGTTGTACACGACACCATCCTACCGCCGGAGCGGTATGCTGGTGCGGATGCTGGAACTGCGCTCGATCCGCAAGAGTTTCGCACGCCGTGGCAGCGTCGATCGGCTCGTCGCGGTCGACGGGCTCTCCCTGGCGGTCGGCCGAGGGGAAGTGTTCGGGTTGCTCGGGCCCAACGGTGCGGGCAAGTCGACAACGATCGGCATGGCGATGGGGCTGGTCACGCCCGAGGCGGGCGAAGTCCTCTATGCGGGGCTGGGCTCGCCGTCGGAGGCTGCGGTCCGCGGGCGTCTCGGCGTGGCGCCTCAATCGCTGGCGATTTACGACGACCTGACCGGCATGGAGAATCTTGTCCACTTTGCCCGGTTGTACGGCCTGAGGGGCGGGTCGCTCACCAGCGCGGTCTCGGCGGCGCTCGAGGCGGTCGGGCTTGCGGACCGCGCGGGGGACCTGGCCCGGACGTACTCGGGGGGCATGAAGCGCCGCCTTAACCTGGCGGCGGCGATCGTCCACAACCCGGATGTGGTGCTGCTCGACGAACCGACCGCGGGGGTCGATCCCCAAAGCCGCGATGCGATTCTCGGCATGGTGAGGCGGCTGTCTTCGGAGGGTGTCACAGTCGTCTACACCACGCACTACATGGAGGAGGCCCAGCGCCTGTGCGATCGGATCGGGATCATCGACCACGGCAGGCTGCTCGCTCTGGGTACGGTCGATGAACTCGTCGCTCTGCACGGGGGCGAGACGCTGGTCCGCATCACCCGGGCGGGCGGAGCGGCCGAACAGGTCATCCGCACGACAGACCCGGTCGCGGCGCTTCGGTCGGCGATGGAGCGGAGCCCGCCGATCGACGGGGTCAGGATCGAGCGGCCGGACCTCGAATCCGTTTTCCTATCGCTGACGGGCCGAACACTGAGGGATTAGATGGGCGTGCTCGCAATTGCCATGAACGACATTCGGCTGCTGCTGCGGGACAAAGCGGCGGCGTTCTTCACATTCCTCTTCCCGCTGCTCTTTGCGATGTTCTTCACGTTCGTGTTCCGGGGCGGCGGGGGCGGGGGCGGCGCCATGAAGGTCGCGGTGCTCGACGAGGACGGCACCAGAGGCTCGGCACGGCTCGTGTCCGAGATCGAGGCGGACTCCGCCCTCAAAGCCCGCCGGGTCGCCGACAGCCTCGAAGGCAGAAATCTGGTTCGGCGCGGCGAGGTGACGGCGCTGATCATCGTCCCCAGGGGATTTTCCGAAGCCGCCGACTCGATGTTCACGGGCGGACAGATCCCGCTTGAGGCGGTGGTGGATCCATCTCGCGGGGCCGAGGCCGCCATGCTGACGGGCAAACTGACGGAGCTGGCGTTCCGGCAGATGTCGTCGGCGTTCACGGATCGTTCGCGGATGCAGGAGATGCTCGAAGGGTCTCGCCGAAGGCTCGCGACGGTGGCGCCTGAGGGCGAACCGGGCCGCGAGGCGTTCACGAAGTTTCTCGACGGCGCGGACGCGTTGTCGCAGGAGTTATCGAGACGGTCGGGCGACGAGTCGACGAACGATGCCACATCCTCGGACACGGCGGCGTTCAACCCGGTCAACGTCAAGGTCTCGACGCTCGCGATCGACAAGACGGGCAAGCCCCGCTCGTCGGCCGACTTTGCGTTCCCGCAGGGCATCGCGTGGGGGCTGATGGGCTCGGTCGTCGGGTTCGCGTCCTCGATCGCCTCCGAACGCCGCCGGGGCACGCTGGTCCGGCTGGCGATCTCGCCCCTGACGCGCGGGCAGATTCTGGCGGGCAAGGCCTTGGGGTGCTTCGTCACGTGCGTGCTGGTGCAGGTGCTGCTGCTGGCTGTTGCGATGGCGATGGGCAGTCAGGTCGGGTCGTGGCCCATGCTGGCGCTGGCGGTCTTCTGCGCCGCGGCCGGGTTTGTGGGGATGGCGATGGGGCTGGCGCCATTCGCAGATTCGGAGGAGGGGGCGGCGGGCATCGCCCGCGCCGTGCCGATGGTGCTCGCGATGATCGGGGGCGGCACGATCCCCCTGGCCTTCATGCCGCCCTTCTTCGAGACGCTGTCGAGCGCGAGCCCGTTCAAGTGGGCGATCGTCGCGGTCGAGGGGGGGCTCTGGCGCGGCTTCACGCTTCGAGAGATGCTCGTGCCCTGCGGCATCCTGCTCGGGGTTGGGGCGGTCTGCTTCGCGATCGGCGTGCGCCGCCTTCGCTGGGAGTAACGCGGCTCAGGCGGGCAGGTGCTTGAGCAGTGTCGCCTCGTCCCAGACCTCCACGCCCAGCTCGCGGGCCTTGTCGAGCTTGCTGCCGGCCTCTTCGCCCGCGATCACCAGATTGGTCTTCTTGCTCACGCTGCCCGTGACCTTGGCGCCGAGTGCTTCGAGCCTCTCCGTCAGCGCGGTCCGGTCGAATGCCGCGAGCGTGCCCGTGAGCACGACCGTCTTGCCCGCGAACGGGGACCCCGACTCGAGAGGTGCACGCCGGGCCGGGTCCACGTAGTCCTTCGAGGTGAGGTCCACACCCAGAGCTGCGAGTGCGGCGAAGGTCCGCCGGGCGTGCTCGCTGTGCAGGTACGCGTGCACGGTCGGTGCGGTGTCGCGCCCCAGCCCCGACTCTGGCCGATCCTTGGGATCCTCGGGAAAGCCCAAGGCGACGGCCTCCTTCTTGTTGAGCGCCTTGGGCATTAACCTCGCGACCGGCGCATCGAGCAGATCATCGAGTGAGCGAAACTGCCTGGCGAGCATCTTGGCCGTCGTATCGCCGATGTGGCGGATCCCCATGCCGCCGAGCACCTTGGCCAATCCTCGCGAGCGAGCGGCGTGGATCCCGGCGATCAGGTTGTCGACCTTCTTCTCGCCCATCCGGTCGAGCGTGAGAAGCCGCTCCCGGTGCTCGGGCAGCCTGAAGATGTCCGCGAAGGTGCGCAGCGGCACCTCGGGCGCCTCTTGGCGGATCTGGTCGATCGTTTTCTCGCCCAGACCTTCAATATCCATCTGCTTTCGGCCGCAAAACCAGACGAGCTTCTCGCGCACCTGTGCCGGGCACTCGGGGTTGACGCATCGCCTCGCCGACTCGCTCTCGGGCGTCGGCGCGTCGGGGTCCGGGTACTCAGGCTCAACCGGCCCGCCGCACTCCGGGCAGGCCTCGGGCGCCACGATCGGCGTTGCGTCGGGCGGGCGCTTCGCGAGCACCACTCCCACCACGTAGGGGATGATCTCGCCCGCTTTCTCGACCTCGATCATGTCGCCCAGGCGGATGTCCTTCTGCCGGATCTGCCCATAGTTGTGCAGCGTCGCGTGGCGCACGGTCGTCCCCGCGAGGTGCACAGGCTCCATGACCGCGCGGGGCGTGATCTTTCCGGTCTTCCCGACCTGGTGCTGCACCTCGATCAGCCGCGTCGCCTTTCGGTCGGGCGGATACTTGAACGCAACCACCCACCGCGGGCTCTTCGCGGTTGTTCCCAGCCGATCCTGCTGGTCGAAGCGGTCCACCCGCACCACCATCCCGTCGGTGGCGTACTCAAGCCCGGCACGCTCGGCCGCGAAGGCGTCGATCGCCGCGAGCGCCTCGTCGATCGAACGGCAGGCCCGCGTGTGCGGGTTCACCGGGATCCCCAACGCCCGGATGCGTTCGAGGAACTGGCTGTGCGACTCGGCGAACCCGGGAGAGACCTCGCCCCGCCCGTGCGCACAGAATGACAGCCGCCGGCGGGCGATCAGCTTCGGGTCCAGGTTCTTCAGCGTTCCCGCGGTCGCGTTGCGCGGGTTGGCGAGCACATCCTCGTCGGCCTCTTCGAGCTCCTTGTTGATGCGGGCGAATGTCGTGTTGGTCATGTAGACCTCGCCGCGAACTTCCAGCACGGCGGGCGCATGACCTTCGAGTCGCAGCGGGATCGCGCGGATCACGCGGGCGGCGTGGGTTACATCGTCACCCTTGACGCCGTCGCCCCGCGTGACGGCATGGATCAGCTCCCCGCGCTCGTAACGCAGGGAGAGGGCGACGCCGTCGATCTTCGGGTCGCAGACGTAGCCTGTCGGAAATCCGGACCTTCGCGCCTTCTCGATCGCCGCGTCGCGTCGCACGCGAAGAGCTTTGATCCGGCCGGCCTTTGGAGTGATGTTGGCGTCCGGGTCGTCGCCGAACAGCGAGCTTGAGGAACCTCCTGCAACCGAAGCTTGGCCCTCGGTGTCGCGCGCCGCGGCATCAAGCTCGGCGATCTCCGTGTCGATCGCGACAAAGCACCGCTCCGCCCACTGCACCACCGCCTCCCGGTCGTAGGCGTTGTCGATCGAGAGCATGGGGACGGCGTGGGCGATCTGGCGGAAGCCCTCGATGGGCTCGCCGCCCACACGCTTGGTCGGGCTGGACGGGTCTTCGAGCTCGGGGTGACTTGCCTCGAGCGTCGCGAGCTCGGCGAGCAGCCGATCAAACTCGGCGTCGGGCATGATCGGCCTGGCGTCGACGTAGTACGCCCGGTTGGCCCGGGTCAGCAATGCCCGCAGTTCGGCGATACGCCTTGCTTCGAGGGCGAGATCGGCTGGGGGCTTGTCGTGGGGCACGCGGGGGTCTCTGGGCTTGGGCGACCACGCCGAGACACGTCGGCGCTGGGGGAAGGGTACCATGCAAGGAATGACGGCCCAACCGATCGACGGCAATGCCCTGGCCAAGGCGCTCCGCGAGCAGATCGCCGAGCGCGCCAAGCGCCTCGCCGACCGCGGAGCCTCGGTTCGGCTCGATGCTGTCCTCGTTGAATCGGGCGATAACGGTGCCCGCGTCTACGCCGACAACCAAGCCCGCACCTGCGCCTCGCTGGGCATCGAATACCGCCTCCACCTGCTGCCCGCAACGTCCGGGTTCGACGACATCGCCGGCCGCGTGATGCTCCTGAGCGCCGACGAGTCCGTCTCCGCCATCATGGTCCACATGCCCCTCCCGGGCGGGGTCGATCCGTACCGCATCCAGCGGCTCATCGCTCCCGAGAAGGACGTCGAAGGCGTCAACCCGGCGAACATCGGGAACGTGGTCTACGGGCGCAGCAGCCTCGCGCCGTGCACCGGGCTTGCCGTGGTCAAAATGGCCCAGACCGTGTTCGGGCCCCCCCGCCCCGTGCTCGGAGAGCACGCGCCGGCGCAGGGGTGGCTCGCGGGCAAGGTCGCCGTGGTCGTCGGCGCCTCGGACGTGGTCGGCAAGCCCATCGCTGTCCTGCTCATGAGGCAGGACGCCACCGTGATTTCCTGCAACAAGTGGACCCCGGCCCTGCCCGAAATCGCTCGCTCCGCCGACCTGCTGGTCTCGGCCGCTGGCAAGGCCGGGTTGATCACCGCCGACATGGTCAAGCCCGGCGCGGTGGTCATCGACGTTGGCGTCAACCGCATCCCGGGGCCCGACGGGAAGATGCGCACCGTGGGGGACGTGGTCTTCGAGACCGTGTCGCGGGTCGCTTCGCACCTCTCGCCCGTTCCCGGCGGCGTCGGTCCGGTCACGGTGTCGATGCTGCTCCACAATGTGGTTGAAGCGGCCGAACGGCGGTCGGGGCTCCTGGCGCCTGCCGCCCCGCCGGGCTGAGGCCTTGTAAGCCCCCGCCCGCCCGGGTGCTGTTCGGGGCGCTACTGTTGAAGTGGATCGTGGACCCCGTGGCGGCAAGCCGACTGCGGGACTCTGGAGATGCGCATGCAGACGCTCGGGCTGTTCGGGAACATCGGTTGGCAGGAGCTGCTGATCCTGTTGGCGATTGCGCTGCTCTTGTTCGGGTCTCGCCTGCCCGAAGTGGCTCGGAGCATGGGCAAGGCCGTCATCGAGTTCAAGAAGGGGCTCAAGGGCGTCGAGGAAGACGTCAACAACGCCGATTCCACGGGCAACGCTTCGTCCTCCTCCTCTTCACCCTCCCTGCCACCCCGCTCGGCCTATCAGGCGCCGGTGGGCGCGAGCGGCGAGGACGTTCGGGTGTCCGCCGGCGGCAACAACGCCCCCGAGCAGCCCCGCTGAATTCGGACACCACCCCGGGTTCACCAAGTCGAGTTCATGAAGCCGACCGACACTGGCGAGCGCACCCGCGCCGCGGTACATTCGCGTCATGCGCCATGACACTTTCGCCGTGCTCGTCTCCCTCGTCGCCTCCGCCGGGCTCGCCCAGGCCCAGGCCCTGCCGATCGTCGAGGTCACCAAGGACAACACCACCATCACCGCCTCGTGCATCGTCAAGATCCCGCGAGGCGCGGTGATCCGTGACGAGGACGGCAACGGCGTCATCCACATCGCCGCCCCCGACATTGTGGTCGAATTCGCCCCCGACAGCGAACTCTGGGGCGGCCCGCGCCCCGCAGACGACCCTTCCGGCCCCTGGGACCGCTACACGGGGACGGGCATCCGCATCGACGGACATCGCGGCGTCACCCTCCGCAACATCCGCGTGCACGGGTTCAAGGTCGGCGTCTGGGCCACCAAGACCGACGCGCTCACCGTCGAAGCCGCCGACCTCTCCGACAATTTCCGCCAGCGCCTCCGCTCGACGCCAGCCGCCGAGGACGGGGCCGACTGGCTCTACCCCCACCGCAACGACAACGACGAATGGGCGAAGAACTACGGCGGCTCACTCTTCGTCAAGGACTCAACCGGAGCCACGATCCGCGACGTGCGCGTCCGCCGAGGACAGAACGGCATTCTCCTCACCAACGTCACCAACTCCAAGATCTACGACAACGACTGCTCCTTCATCTCCGGGTGGGGGCTCGCGATGTTCCGATCCTCCGGCAACACCATCACCCGCAACGCCTTTGACTTCTGCGTCCGCGGGCACGTCGAAGGCGTCTACAACCGCGGCCAGGATTCCGCAGGAATCCTCATGTTCGAGCAGTGCTCCAACAACATCGTCGCCCAGAACTCCGCCACGCATGGCGGCGACGGCATCTTCGGCTTCGCCGGGCTCGAGGCACTCAACGGCGAGGGCGCCCCCGCCGGCTTTGACCACACCCGCAAAGGCTGCAACGACAACCTCTTCATCGACAACGACCTCTCCTACGCACCCGCGCACGGCCTCGAAATGACCTTCTCCTTCGGGAACCTCATCCTCCGAAACCGCATGGTCGAGAACGCGATCTGCGGCATCTGGGGCGGCTACTCCCAGGACACGCTCATCGCCCAGAACACCTTTGCCGGCAACGGAGGCATGGCCTACGGGCTCGAACGCGGCGGCGTCAACATCGAGCACGGCTCGGGCAACCTCATCCTCGCCAACCGCTTCGAGAACAACAAGTGTGCCGTCCACCTCTGGTCCGATCCCCACGGCGACTTCGAATCCAAGACCTGGGGCAAGGCCAACTACAAGGGCGTCGTCGGCAACGTGCTCGCCGGCAACACCTTCGTCATCAACAGCGAGCACCCCTTCAAAAACCTCCGCGAAGGTCAGAAGCTGATCGCCCTCCAACTCCGGCAGGAGGCCCCGGGCAAGGTTCGTGCCACAACCTACTCCCGGAACACCGTCGAGATCGACGCCGCCTCGGGAGTTGAGTTCCAGTTCGACCAGGGCATCGAGGTCGATCCGGACGCCTCCGCCCCGGCCTACGACATCCCGCCCTACACCGCACTCGGACGGTCCAACCCCGTCGGCGCCCGTGCGTCGCTCCGCGGCCGCGACAAGATCATCATGGATGAATGGGGCCCGTGGGACCATGCCTCCCCGATGATCCGCACCCTCACCAAGACCGGCGGCACCCACACCTTCCAGGTTCTAGGCGCTCAGGCCGCCACACTCTCGCTCGAAGGTCAGCCGCAGCGCCGATTCGTGTCGCCCAAGGACGGCGGTCCCATCGTGATCCCCATCGAAGCCCCCGCGGGAACCAGCGTCTTCGCCTATAAGGGCACCATCAACGCCGGCGGGATCTCCAGGCCGATCGCCGGCACCATGATCGCCGGGAGCTGGAAGACCTCCTTCTTCACCTGGACCCCCGAAACCGACCCGCGCGAACGCATCGACGCCTGGCGCGCCCTGGCCGCCAACGCCCCCGCCGTCTCGCTCGACGCTCTCAAGCTCGACTACGGCATGGGCGGGCCCCGCGATCAGGCCTTCGCCAAGGACAAGCGCGATGCCTTCCCCGCCAACGACCGCTTCGGGATGATCGCCACCACCACCCTCAAGCTCCCCAAGGGCTCGTGGAAGTTCTCCACGCTCTCCGACGATGGGATCCGCGTCCTCGTCAACGGCAAGCCCGTTATCGAGAACTGGACCTGGCACGCCCCCACCCGCGACACCGGAACCTTCATCCAGCCCGAAGACGCCGAAGTCACCGTCACCGTCGAGCACTTCGAGATCGACGGCTTCTCCGTCCTCAACCTCGACATCGAACCCCTCAAGCTCCCCAAGGGCTCGT
>DDSG01000085.1:0-27483 GCA_002343325.1 Phycisphaerales bacterium UBA2396
CGTCTGGATGCGCTGGGTCTCGCCCACCGGCGAGCGCGGGCCCTGGAGCGAGCAGGCCCAGGCGACCATCGCGGCGTAAAGGCTCCGCGGCGCGGCCTCATCCGCACGGCATCACCGATCGATACCACGCACGCCCTCGGTTCAGCCGGGGGCGTTCGTGTTGGTGCAGATCGTTCCCGCTACCATCGCGGGCATGGGCAAGAAGGTCGCAAAGAGAGCCGCGGGCGTGCGCGGATCGACGAGGGCGGGCCGAGCGTCACGCACGCATCGCTCCGCGTCGGGCGCGAGCGCCGCCGGGGCCACTCTCCTCTCCGGCGGTAGTCCGCAGATCGCCAAAGCCGACGGCGACGCGCCGGTGCAGGCGTACATCGCCGCCATGCCGGGATGGAAGAGCGGCCTTGGACGCCGGCTCGACGCGCTCATCACCGCCACGGTGCCCGGCGTTCGCAAGGCCGTCCGGTGGAACTCGCCGTTCTACGGCGTCGAGGGCCGGGGCTGGTTCCTCGCGTTTCATTGCCTGACCAAGTACGTCAAGGTCGCGTTCTTCAAGGGCGCGGCGCTCAGCCCGGGCCTCGTGGGCACGCCCAAGTCGGGCCAGGTGCGCTACCTCGACATCCACGAGGGCGAGCGAGGCGGCGAGTTCGACGAAGCCCGGTTCGTCGCGTGGGTCAAGGAAGCAAGCCGGATCGAAGGCTGGGACGGCTCGAGCCCGTCGTGAGCGACGGGCGGGTGACGCGGCAAGGACTCATCGGTTCCGTCGCGCCGGACTTGGCGTCCGAGGACGTCGGGGCATGGCGAGGCCGATGTTTGCCGCGTCGCCCCGGACAGCGGCACACCGCACGCCATGCACTCCGACGCCGCCGACCTCAGCAAGACCAACTCCGTCTGGATGCGCTGGGTCTCGCCCACCGGCGAGCGCGGGCCCTGGAGCGAGCAGGCCCAGGCGACCATCGCGGCGTAAGTGTCGCCGGGAGTCCGAATGTCTCCAATCGCCCCCGGGGTCACCGGGGGCGCTTTCTGTTGGTGCCGTGGCGAGGCCCGCAGCGGTGCGGAAGTCGTCGTCAAGACCGACGAACGCGGCCGCACCATCGACATCCACGCCCTGCGGCACACCTTCGGCACGCACCTCCCAAAGGCGGGCGCCCCGCCGCGGACGGCCCAGGCCGCCATGCGGCACAGCGACCCGAGCCTCACGGCCAACGTTTACACCGACCCGAAACTCCTCGACGTGGCCGGAGCGGTCGCGAGCCCGCCGGACCTGCCGAACCTGCCTCTCGCGGCGGCTGGTGAGTCCGCGGTGGCGCGGGCTGCCCCGCGGATCGGCGTCCTCAGCCCCGTCACACCTTGCACAACCACTTGCACACGCGCTTGCACAAGCGAGCGTCCACCCAGGTCATTCCCTGGCATCGTCCGGCCGTCGGCCCCGATCCGGCCGCCCCCGCCCGCTTCGCCGGAACTCGCGGAATCTGCGGGGCCCACTTGAAGGTGGGTCAACGAAAAGCCGCCGGTGTCATCGCTCTTGAAAGGGCACAACATCGGCGGCAGACAAAGCGGGCGACCGGGATCGAACCGGCGACATTCAGCTTGGGAACGCCCGGGCTGCCGATCGAAAGCCTCGTGAATCTGGCCGCTTTCGACGCACGCCGCGTTCGCTTGCACACGCGCTTGCACAAGCCCGCCCATGATCGGGATTCCCGCCCCCGCGCCCGCCCCGCGACGATCGCCCGTGGGCGTCCCGGCCCGGCGCTGGCCCCGACTCCCGGGCGTCGCCAACCGGCGGCACGTCGGGCCAACGAGGCGGGACGTGGGCCACGTCTACGCGTCTACGCATACAGAACCCGCGATCATGCCGCCGCTGGCGGGGATTCTGTAGACGTAGACGCCCCCACGGCCGCGTAGGTACTCCGCCCGGGGGGGACCGGTCTCGAAAGGCCCGCGGGAACAGCCGCGCGGGGAGACAGAGTTTGTTTCGCGCGGGGACGGGCGATTTCCGGCCGAATCCGCCCGTTTGCCCACATCGGGCCGAACTTGCCCACATGTCGCGGAATGACGGCGAAACCGCTGCGGTTTGCCTTGCCTCGTGGCGAATGTCATGGCTTCATGTGTCACACGCGGGCGGAATCCCCGCCCGCGACGGAGACCACGAACATGAACGCCACCACAAAGAACACGATCGAGATGGCCAGGACGCTTGCCCGCCGCGGGTTCGCGGTGCGGGGCATCGAGATCCAGACGCCCGACGGCCGCTGCTGGTGTGTCGACACGGTCGCCCCCGGGCGGGCCCGCCACGCCGACGGGCACTGGGGGCCGAAGGCCGGAGCACCGGGCGGCTTCCGCCTGTTCGAGATCGACCATGACCGCGACGACGCGCCGATCGAGCACGACCCGGTGGACTACGACACCTGGGACATGGGCGACCTGATCGACTACCTGAACGCGGTCGGGCAGCCGAAGCCCCGGCCGAGCACGACTCGCACAACCGGCCCGACGACCTGAAGCCCGCGTGCTGCGGGCTTCGCTGTTTACCAGAGTCCACAACCGCAAGGAGCACGACCATGACGAAGCGCACGACCAACCCCGAACCGACCGCCGCAGAGACCTACGCCGCGCGGCGCAATGACATCGCCCGCCTGATGGACGTGCTGCAGATGGAACTCGACAAACACGCCGACGCCGCGAAGGCCGACCCTCGCAACTGGGGCCGCACGGGCGACATCGGGAAGGTCCGCAGCGACCTGATCGACCTCGTCGGGTTCATGAGCGGGATGGACCGCGAGCAGGTCGAGGCCTTCCTGGCGGACGCCGAGTGACCCCACGCGGCGTCGCGGGAAACCGCGGCCGCCACGTTTCCCCCGCCGCGATGTGCGACGGGGTTCGCACCCGACACGAAGGAGTCCGACATGGCACGCAAAGGCACGCTCAAGAACATGGGCAAGGTCCAGCGCGAGATGAGCGACGCGCGGAAGATCCGCAAGGCGGCGAAGACCGCACCTCCCGTCAAGGAGACGACGGCCGCCCCCGCCAAGCGCATGAGCGCCCTCGACGCGGCGGCGCAGGTGCTCGCCGCGAGCGAGGTGCCGATGCGGGCCAAGGAGATGATCGCCGCGATGGAGTCCAATGGCCTGTGGCGCTCGCCCGGCGGCAAGACGCCCGAGGCCACGCTCTACGCCGCCATCATCCGCGAGATCGGCGCCAAGGGAACGGCCGCACGGTTCAAGAAGCACGAGCGCGGCGTCTTCGTCGCCGGGAAGGGAGCCTGAGCCATGACCGCGATGCCCGCCCCCAACCGCGAAGCGCAACTCGAAGCCGTGCTCCAGGCCGCGCTCTACCTGCTCGGCGCTCGCCAAGACCAGATGCTCACCATCGAAGAGTGGACGGACCTCGCGCGGGCCGTCGCCGCGTGCCAGGAGCGGAAGACCGCCGACTACCTGGCCGAGCACGACCTCGAGGCCATCGCCGAGCGCTACGCCCTGGAATGGGATGAAGCGACCGACGGCCCGCTTCCCCCCGCCCCGAATCTCGACGAGTGAGGCGCACAACACGCCTTGGCCCCAGCCGCGACGCCCGTCGCGGCTTTCTCTTCGGTCGGGCGGTGTCATCATCTGCCTGGATGCCTGTGGTCACACGGGTTGGCCATCAGGCCGGAGAGTGGGACCGAGCGGCAGATCAAACAACCCGCGGAAGTGCTGCAGCATTCGGACAATCCCCACGACTTCCGGCAGATCCGCGAGTTGCCGCGAGTACTTCAGCAATTCTCCCTTGCAGCCGCCGTTGAAGTCATAGTGATGCGCGATGCCGCGATGGATTGGCTTTATCTTCAACGCGCCTGGACACTCATCACAGAACCCATCCAACAGCTCTCGGTCCAAAAGGTCCTCAATCTCGCAATCCAGATCAGACCACTCACGGTTTAGGTCCTTCACCGCATCTCGATACCCGCTCGACCCCAGCTTCAGGCTTGGGTAAGCCCGCTTGAGAAGGAACACGTCGTGAAAGGGTCGAAAAGGGAAGTCGGGATCTGTGAGCTTGCCGAAACACCTGCGACCCGCATGGTCGTCATCAAACACCGGGAGCATCCGCACCCTAGCAGGCTTTGGAAGTGCCTGATCGCTCACGGCCATCCCGTGCAGCGTGATCAACTCCCGCACCACACCACCTACGCCGCCATCATCGAACAGGCCAGCCGCAACTACGCGAAACTGGTCGTCGACCAGATGCAAACCGTGACGCTTCGCGAACAATGAAGACGCGAGCTCGCAGTACGCAACATCGAGTGTGCCCTCGACGAGCAGATTTCGTCGACCGATGCTCCATCCCTTCTTCGCTGCATAGGCGGCAACAGCGCTTGTGTCTCGCGAGAGCGACTCATCGAACGGCCGATATGTGTCGCGGCGTGCCATCGTCTTCTCCTTAGACGTGTGGCACGGGTCTGGCATACGGACCACGCACATTGAATCCAACAACACACTTCAAGACGCGGCCGGGCGGCATCCGGTCGACGCCGAAGTCAAGGGGGTCAAATCCGATCACGGTGTTGCCCAGCTGAACCACCCGCATCGCGTGTCGTCGCCAGTTGCCTGGAGGCGGCACAACCTTGCCATCGCAAATGGCCCGCTCCGCTGACCCGGTCTTGAGGAACCACGCCAATCGTTTCGGCACGTCGATAATGGCCTCAGACTCTGCCAACTCGCGCCGAATGTCTCGAAACTCCTGCTCTGCCGTGGGATGCGAGCCCGTCTGGTGGAGCAAGATCGCCCTCTCAAGGCGCATCTGCAAGTGCATTGCTGGAGTGCCTTCGAGCGAGCGAAGGATCTGAAGCTGCCGGGCGAAGTCGTAAGGCCTTTGGATGGCGACTAAATCATATAGAAGCCGTGACAACACCCACTCTCGCTGCTTCGGTGGAACTGCATCAAGAACTTCTAGTGCCTGTGCAACGTCATCGCCTTGGGTATCGGCGATTGTCACAGTGCCCGAAGAATCGGCACGTCTGAGGAGTCGCCATGCCATCGACATTGCTGCCACAGATGGATTCGATGTACGCAACCTATCGAGATCATCATCGGACAGCTGCATGAGGCCGTCAAACGCCTGCTGTGTCAACTCATCGAGCCGCTGGCGACGCTCGGCCGCTGAATCCAACGAGCGGGCTGTGCTGATTCTCTGCAGAGCGGCACACAAACTCCGCGCAGCAGAACTGGGCTCGCGTTGAGCAGCGAGGACGTAGCCGCGAGCAGAAGTCTCGAGAACATGTGAATTTGTAGGATTCAATTGCTCTGCCTGCTGGAGGCACTCAATCTCGCGTTCCTCCAGCACCTTGATGCGCTCGTCGCTGCCGCCGGTTCTGCGAAGGTACGCGGCGAAGTCCTGGCACGCTCTCGCCAACGAATTGAGGATGTTCAGATCGCGCTCATCGTCGTCTCCCTTGTCGAGAGATAGGGCGTACTCCAGATCTCCAACCGCCTCTTCCAGCAGGCGCGCCCGCTCCACTTCAGACCTATCCGAAAACAGATCGTCGTCCACCGCCACGCGTCGGCGCGAAATGGCTACATGGTGGATGAACGCCCTCGAGGTGTCCCAGAGGACCTCCGGCATCCCAAACAGGGCGTTCAGCACATCACGCCAGTACCTCGCAAACTCCTGATGACCTGTTCGTTCTAGTTTGAAAATCGACTGTGCGAAGCGCAGCGCAAGTGGGCGGTAGCGCTCCTGCCCAAGCGACTCGTTTCTGGCGAACTCCGCCAGCAATTTGATCCGCAGTCGCACTGAAGTCGTGCCTGGCGACACCCCAAGCTGCGCAAGCAGATCTGGATCTTCAGTTGCACCATCGAGCAGATGCTGCGCAAGAGGGAGGTGGGCGATTCCCCAAACAGAAGATCGTTCAGTCCGCCGGCGCAGCAAGCCGAGAGCGGGCACCTCGATAAGCAGAGACGACAACTGCGCCGAGAGCGGATCCTCGTCCGGCTCAGGGACGGGGAGCAGTTGCTCGGGCAAATGTGTCCGTTCAAGGCTCAGAGCCGCGATCGTCAACAGCGTGCGCCGGGTAGCCGTGGACAGCGAGCGTCCGCGATACCTCGCGTCTAGGAATCGCTGATAAAGCCAGCGGCGAATCGACTCGCCAAGGCTCAGTTGGCGGCGCAGCCAAAACTCCAGTGCAACCCAGAACGAGGACGTAGTCTCCGCCACACCAAGGGTTCCGGCCTCTGGCGCGAGGCTGTTCTCGGCCCAGAACGATTGCCACTGGCTCAAACTCTGGTCTCGGCCGATGTGCCTCAGATAGCGATTGAGATGCTGACCAAGCGACTCGACCGCTTGCTGCGACAACTCATGCGTAAGCGGGCCCTCAAAGAGACGACTCACTGGAATTGACAGGTCTCCTCGATCAGTCGTCTCTCGAACCAGCATCACGACGACTCGGTGCGCAAAACGCTTCAGAACACGAACATATGAGGCGACGATCTCCTCTGAGTTGATCCAGTGCTCGCTGTCCAGGACGAGCAGCCAAGGGACTGGGCCGCCGCCTTCATCTGGCGCCGGCGTAACTTGCGGTTCCGCAGTCTCAGTCGGGCCATCAATCGACTCGCGGATGGCGTTGGAGACGGCGAACAAGAATGCGCTGGTGATGTCTGGAGAAGCAAGTTCTACGCCCGTTCGGGCGACAAGCGTCGGATATCCCGCGCGCGCGGCATGCAGCGCCAGCATTCGTGATGCCGTCGTCCCACCTGCGCCGGACTCGGTGTCTACAGAAACCACACTCACGGTTCCGGGCGCAGACGCCCGCACCTTCTCGAGCCTGTCGATCAACCGATTGAAAGAAGTACCGTTATCGCGAGGCCAGGGAAGCCCAGCGGCGTACGGTCGCCAGAACGCTTCTGATTCGTCGTCTGCTGTTCGTGAGAAGAACCCGTCTATCTCATCAGGACTGAGCGCATCTTCTGAAATGGGGCTCAAGTCCGAGTCCTTCAGCACCATGAAGGATGCGAGAGCTGGACTCTCAGTTGGAACCGCAGCGCTGCAGTCAACCACGACCGGTGGCGCTTCCGGCTGAAGCTTGACACGCAGTCTCAGCTGGTCTGAGGGCACGCGGCGATTGATGTGCTCGGACAGCTCCTGGGCCAGGGTTTGAAGCCGCTGCGTGCAGACGGTGATTGACACCGGCCCGGGACGTCGGTCTGCCCATGCTCGGAGCGCGCCAATTTGAGGCTCGGTTGGCGAGAATGCCACGACGTGCGGTCGAAGCTCTGCAATCGTCTCCGACAAGACGCTCTCTAGATCGTCCGAGGGCGATGGAACCAGCACGAGCGTTCGGACGGAGCGATTGGCGAGCTCCTCCAGCATGCCAAGCCGACGCAGAAGCCGCTTGTTTGCCCCACCTGCTTCGGGGCGTTCTGTCGGCGAATGCCCGTCCTCGCGCCCGTTCAAGAACAGCACCGGAATCGACTTCTCGGGGAACGACAGATCCGCCACCGGCCCCGCGATGGGAATCCTGTGTCCCCTGACGCCGCGGGATCGAGGCTCCTGGTCCCCGGTGACCACGCTTGCGACGGCAGCGGCGGTGTCCTCGATGAGAATCAGGTTCCACGGCAAGCCTGCCAGCTGCCCGAGCGCATGGCGAATGCCCTCATCGCGAACGTCTGCGGCGCGCAGACCGACCCACACCGCTGCATCGCGAGAAACAACCTGCTCGTCGAGCCCCGGTGCCAGCTGCCCAATCTGATAGAACCTCGGAATTTCCACGGCTACATCGTACCGGGGACCGAGACCTGAAGCGTTGGTGTGTGCACAGTCCGTTGGTCGGGATCGTTCACCCGCCGGAAGCGCTCGGCGGCGGTCGGTGGGATTCCATATCCTGTGGTCCGTGCACTTGATGCGGACGGATGAACCCCGCCCGCGCCCGTGCCTGCACCCCCTCGTCCGCCCGTCCCAACCGTCCTCGCCGCGTGAGAAACCATGCCGTCACTCGAGTTCAAGGGCAAGTCGTTCGTCTACACGCACCACCTGTCGGTCCCCTTTCGGGAACTGGTGGTGGACGCGAAGAAGTCGCTCCCGGCGAAGGGGCAGAAGCCGAGCCTCGACGACAACCTCATCATTCACGGCGACAACCTGCACGCGCTGAAGGCGCTGCTGCCCGTGTACGCGGGGAAGGTGGACTGCATCTTCATCGACCCGCCGTACAACACGGGCGAAGAGGGTTGGTGCTACAACGACAACGTCCGCAGCCCCCTCATGAAGGAGTGGCTCAAGAAGGAAGCAAACCCGGTTGATAAGGAGGATCTGGAGCGGCACGACAAGTGGCTGTGCATGATGTGGCCGCGGCTGCAACTGCTGCTCGAGCTTCTCTCAGATGACGGCGTCTTCTTCGTTTCCATCGACGACAATGAACAGCATCGACTCCGACTGTTGCTCGACGAGGTTTTCGGGGAAGAGCGGTTCGTCGCGTCTATCGCGTGGCAGAAGCGAACCTCTCCTGACCAAAGGAAGCGTCTCGGCCCCGCGTTTGACACCATCCATGTCTACAGCAAGCTGCCCGATCGCGCGCGACTTGCCAAGCTGGGCTTGCCAGAGACATTCGGAGATGGGTTTTCGAATCCAGACAACGACCCGGAAGGACCCTGGGCATCAACGGACATGACTGCTCAGAACCCAGATCCGACCAAGCGGAAGGATCAGCAGTACAGAATCCAGCTGCCAAGCGGCGAGTGGATTTCACCTCCACCGGGACGGTGTTGGGGCATGCTTGAGCCTGAGTACCTCCGCCTAAAGAAAGCAAACCGGATCTGGTTCGGCGTGAAGGGCAACGCCCGTCCACGCGTGAAGACCTACCTGAAAGAAGCGGACGGGCTGGCTTCGTGGACATGGTGGCCCAACAACCAGGTTGGTCATAACCAGGAGGCAAAGAAGGAGGTTCTGGAGATTCTCGGCCCGGACAATCCCTTTGACTACCCCAAGCCGACCCGCCTGCTTGGGCGAGTCCTTGAGCTCGCGACCGGACCGGACTCGATCGTGCTAGATTCCTTCGCCGGCAGCGGCACCACTGCGCACGCCGTGCTTGCGGCGAACAAGAAGGACGGCGGCAACCGCAAGTTCATCCTCGTCGAGACCGAGGACTATGCCGACACGCTCACCGCCGAGCGGGTACGCCGCGTCATCAAGGGTTACGCCTTCGAGGGCATCCAGCGCGAAGAACTCCACCGCGAGCCGATCACCTGGACCAAACTCAAGAAGGCCAAAGATCTGATCGAACAGGTCGAGGGCATCGAGATGATGGCCGGGAAGCGGTTCGACCGGATCAAGGCCACCGTCGACGATGGAGAACTGGTCGTCACCGGGGAGAAGGACGTCAAGCAGAAGACGGATGGGATCGGCGGCTCGTTCACCTTCGCCACGCTCGGGCCGGAGATGTCGATCGAGGCGTTGCTGACGGACGGCCTGCCCGCGTTCGACGCCCTCGCGAAGTACGTCTTCTACACCGCCACCGGCCTCACCCTGGCCGACGTGCCCAAGCAGACCGGCAAGACCTTCGGCTACATCGGCGAGACGGAGAGCCACCGCGTGCACCTGCTCTACCAGCCCGACAAGGCGTGGCTGCGAAGCAACGACGCCGCGCTGACCGAGCAGATGGTGGACGACATCGTCGCGACGAACAAGACGGGCAAGAAGACGCTGGTCTTCGCCGCGGCGAAGTTCATGGGCCAGCGCGACCTCACCAAGCGCGGCGTGGACTTCTGCCAGTTGCCGTACGCCATTCACCGCATCCTTGGGGACTGAATGAAACTCAAGGACTACCAGATCGATGTGCTCGACCGACTCAGCGGCTATCTCTCCGCGCTCGCGGCGAAGCGCAAGGAAGCGGAGGAATATGTCGAGTTCCAGCGGGGCAAGGGGCGAGATGCCAAGCTCGGCGACTATTGCCGCGAGACCTGGCAGGATCTGGCAGCTGCCGGCGCGCTGCCAAAAGTCCGGCTGCCTGATGGCACCGAGGCCGTCATGCCGTACGTCGGTCGGGAGGACGGCCGGAAGCGGGCGATTCCGAATGTCTGCCTGAAGATCCCCACGGGCGGCGGCAAGACGCTGCTCGGCACCATCGCCGTGGACCGGATCAACACCGAGGCGTTCAAGACGCAGACGGGGCTGGTGCTGTGGGTCGTGCCGTCGGATGCGATCTACTCGCAGACTTGGCGCACCCTGGCCAACCGCGAGCACCCATATCGGCAGATGCTCGAACGCGCCTCGGGCGGGCGCGTCAAGATGCTGGAGAAGAACGACGCGTTCACGAAGCAGGATGTGGACAACTACCTGTGCGTGATGCTCATCATGCTTCAGGCCGGGTCGGTGAAGACGGAGTCCAAGGCCGCCCGCATCATGTTCCGCAACACGGGCAGGTACCCATCATTCTTCCCGGATGTGGACGACGCGACGGGGAACGCGGCGCTCCTGCGTGAGCACCCGGATCTCGAGGTGAACGATCTGACCGAGGAGGGTTTCGCCATTGGCGGCGTCATGGCAAAGCAGAGCCTCGCGAACGTGCTGCGTCTGACCCGGCCGCTGGTGGTGATCGATGAGGGGCACAAGGCATACTCGGCCACAGCGCTGAACTTCATCGCCTCGCACAACCCGCGGTTCATCCTCGAGTTGTCGGCCACGCCGAACCCGAGGGAGCACATCAGCAACGTGCTGGTCAACGTCACCGGCACGGCCCTCAAAGACGAGGAGATGATCAAGCTCCCCATCAACCTCATCAATGAGGGACGGGCCGACTGGAAGCATGCCCTGGCCGCCGCGAAGGAAAAGCTAGACGAGCTCAACAAGGCCGCCCGGAAGGTCCAGAACAATCAGGACCGCTACATCCGACCGATCATGCTCATCCGTGTGGAACGCACGGGCGCGGACCAGCGGGACAAGCATGAGATCCACGCCGACGTCGTGCGCGAGCACCTCATCGAGAAGCTCGGCGTGGACAAGGACGAGATCCGGATCAAGTCGTCGTCGAACGACGAGCTCGCCGAAGTGGACAAGAACCCGGCGTATGAGGGCAAGGGCCTGCTCTCCGACAAGTGCCCGGTGCGCTACATCGTCACCAAGGATGCGCTCCGCGAGGGATGGGATTGCCCGTTCGCGTACGTTCTGGTGGTGTTGTCGAAGACCACGGCGGACACGGCGTTGACGCAGATGGTCGGCCGCGTGCTCCGCCAGCCCGGTGCGAAACTGACCGGCGTGGCGGCGCTGGACGAGTGCTATGTCTTCACCCACGACCAGAATGTGCAGGAAGCGGTCGCCAATGTGCGCCGGGCCCTGGAAGACGAGGGAATGGGCGACCTGGCGGCGGGCGTGCGTGCGGCGGGGAAGGGTGTGGTGGCGGGCTCGAAGCGTGTGACGCTCAAGCGGCGCGACGCGTTCAAGGGCGTGAAGGTCTTCTTACCGCGCGTGTTGTCGAAGCACTACAGGACCAAGGAATGGCGGGAGTTCGACTATGAGCGGGACCTGCTGCCGCGATTGCCTTGGGATGCCTTCGAGTTCAAGGGGCGGGACACCTTTTCCCCGGATTCTGCCGAGGGCATCCAGCGATCTCAGGCCCGCGTCGATGTCGGTGACGATGGTTCAGCCGCCGTGCAAGCAAGCCCCGTGACGACCATCGCCGCTGCGGACGGGCAGTTGGAGACTGCGGCGTTGGCGCGGCTCCTGCTCGATGTCGTGCCCAACCCTTGGCAGGGCGCGCGGATTGTCGATCAGGCGATTGATGCGCTACGCCGGCGCGGCATTTCCGAGGCACGCATCTTTGCCAACCGGTTGGCCTTGTTGGGCGAGATCAAGGAGGACCTGAAGAAGCAGGTCAACGACGCCGGAGAGGCTTTGTTTCGCCGGATGCTGTCGGCGGGCGAGCTGTCGTTCAGTCTGGTGTCGTCGAATGACCCGAATCTGAACTGGGAGCTCGCACAGACACTCGAGATCGATGTACTCGATGCCGATCAGGTGCTCACGCGGCAGAACGGCACGCCGATCGAGAAGAGCTACCTCGAGCCGATCTACCGCAAGCAGGTCAACGGTCTGGAAGAGAAGGTCGCGTGGTACTTGGATGGGGATGACGCCGTGAAGTGGTGGCACCGCATCGCGGTCCGTCAGGACTGGTCACTGCAGGGATGGCAGCGCGGCCGAGTGTACCCGGACTTCCTTGCGTGTCTCGATGGGGACGGCTCGGGCGTCGTCCGGTTCACGGTGCTTGAGACGAAGGGGCTCCACCTCGCCGGAAGCGCCGACACCGCGTACAAGGAAAAGCTGTTCAACCTGCTGACCCAGCACTCGCAGACCGCCGTCCCGGCGGGCGAGCTGATCCTTGAGCACGGGAAGCAGCACATCCGATTCGAACTGCTCCTCCAGAACGACTGGCAGCAGAAAGTCGCTGGCACGCTCGGCAAGCAGCCGTAAGTGGGCACCAACAACAGGATTTCACGCGACACTTTTCGAGGGTCGCGCAGATATAGGTAGCACCGAGGCTCTCACCGAATCACTTCGTGAAGTGGCGGCTTCCGGCGCGAGATGACCAGGAGAGACTCTGTGCGCCTCGAGGCGCTCGGTTGGCAGATTTTCGGGGCCGATGGCCTTTCGGCTGCATAGGGAACACACAGAGGGGCATGCGGTGATTCGCACCGACCCTACCACCCCAGCCGGAATCGGCGCGGGCGTGGCGGACAGGCAACCGCAGGACGGCGTATGTAGCCGGGGGACGCACCGTGTGTTTCGCGCCACAGCCCTGCCCGAATTTGCATAAAGGGATACTGGAAGACCTTCGCGGACAGGCCATGACAGGAATCTGCACGAAAATGACCCACATCTTCGGGAAACCGCCCGCGAACGGGTTAGATGCTATATGGCGGAATGCGTCTGCGGCACGAATCGCCCGGCTCCGCGCAACAGATCGCCACGAACGACAGAGGGGTACGGGGGCAGGCCATGACGCAGAACGACAAGAACACGATTTCGCGCGACACTTCTGCGGGGTCATGCACATATAGAGGGTCCCGGGGTCATTCGCGGCCCCAGAGAATCCTTCCGAGTCTTCGCCACGCCGCGTGGCTTTCGCGTAGATGGGTGAAGTAGAGCCTCACCCGCCTACGCGCACGATCGACCCAGCCCAATCCAGCCAACCTGCCGCGATCCAACACCAGCCCGCCCCGCCGCACGGTGCGCCGGGGTTCCCGTTGTCCTGCGCCTGCTGGCGGGTTGATCCCGTTTGCGGCGGCACTTTGGGTGCATTCATGGATGAACTTCAGGTTCGAAAGACCGACGTCGCGGTGATCAACGTCCGCGAGGTTGCGGAACTCCTCGGTGTCAATGCTCGCACGATTTGGCGAATGGTCCAGAGGGGTGAGCTCCCCGCCCCGATCCGGTTGGGTCATCGGGTCATCCGCTGGAGGCTCAGCGATCTCCGCGAGCACCTCGACCGCAAGGCCGGTGGCGGCGTTGCCTTGTCCCGGGCGACGTCGGGAGGGCGGGGGGCCCGTCGATGAGCGAGGGGACCGATGCGAACAACATGCCCCCGGGCACGGCCGCGCACGGCTGGCTCGCCATCGGCGGCGAGCGGATCGAGGGCGGCTGGCGCTACCCCGAGCGGAACGCCCAGGGCGAGCGCATCGGCACGCTGACGCGCTGGGACGCCCCGGCCGAAGGCCAGCCGCGCTACACCGCCGCCAAGGGCGGCAAGCGCGGGCTGATCCTCCCGGCCGACGGTCTGCCTGCGTATTCGGGCACGAGCCTGCGTGATCCGATCCTCGTGGCCGAGGGGGCGAGCGACACGGCGTGCCTGCACACGTTCGCCTTCACGGCGGTGGGCGTGCCGATGGCGGGCCAGGCGGCGGGCGAGTTGGCGTCACTGCTGCGAGACCGCCATGTCGTTCTGGTCGGCGACAACGACACCGCTGGACGGAAGAGCGTCGAATCGCTGTGCGCGGCGCTCATCGGCGTGTGCGATTCCGTGCGGTTCACATTCCCACCGGAAGGGCATAAGGACGTGCGGTCGTGGGTCACCGACGGCGGGGCTGGTGATGCGGACATCGCTCGGCTGATCGAGGAGGCCCAGCCGTTCGAGCCACCCACGCCCGAGACGCCCGACCGTCCGCCCGTGCCGGAGTTCGTGCCCTTCCCAACGGAGGCGCTGCCCAAGGCCGCGGCCGACCTGGTGCGGGCCGGCGCAAACTCATTGCAGGTTGACCCGGCGATGCTCGGCCCGCTGGCGCTGGCGGCGATGTGTGCCGCGATCGGCAACAGCCGCACCATCGCGCTGCATGCCTCCTGGCACGAGCCAGCGATCGTGTGGATAACCGTCGTCGCGCCGAGCGGCGCGGGCAAGTCACCGGCCCTTGAGCTCGTCACCCGCCCCGCTGAGAAGCGCGATGCCGAAGCCCTCCGAGCACACCGCGAGGCGTTGAAACAGCACGCCGCCGAGGTGGCCCAGCACGAGAAAGCGATGCGTTCCTGGGAACGGGGAGCCGGGAAGAGCAATCTGACCGCGACACCGCCCACCGCCCCAGAAGCGCCGGTCTGCGAGAGGTTCATCACTTCGGACGTCACCGTCGAGGCACTCGCCGCGATGCTCGCCGCCAGCCCGCGCGGCATGCTGCTCGCCTGCGACGAGCTCGCCGCCTGGTTGAACTTCGGTCGTTACTCCGCCAACGGCGGGCGTGCCGCGAGTGAGGCCGCTCGCTGGCTGCCGATGCACCGGGCGCAGCCACTGAAGGTCGATCGCAAGACGGCTCCGCCCATCCGCGTCGAGCGGGCCGCCCTGAACGTCAGCGGGCTCGTCCAGCCGGGCGTTCTCGCCGCGGCGCTCACGGGCACAGACTTCGACTCGGGGCTCGTCGCCCGGCTCCTGCTGTCGATGCCGCCGATCCCGACCCGCCGCTGGCAGCCCGGCGGCATCTCGCCGATGGTCGAGCGGGCGTACAGCGCGATGGTCGAGAAGCTCTACGCCCTCGATATGCCCGAGGACGAGCACCGCACGCCACTTCCTCGAGCCCTCGCGCTCGATGAACAGGCGGGCCAGTTGTGGGCCGAGTACTACAACGGGCTGAACCAGGACATGGCGGGCCAGGATGAGCGGGCGAGGGCGATGCTGGCCAAACTCGAGGGCGCAGCAGCTCGCCTGGCCCTTGTCGTGCATCTCGGCAGGGTCGCCGGTGGCGAAGACGCGCCCGCCAACGTCATCGACGGCGAGTCGATGCGACGAGGGATCGCACTCGCGAAGTGGTTCCGCCGTGAGGGGGAGCGGGTATACCTGCGCCTCGCCGAGGGCGACGACGACCGCGAGGCCCGGCAACTGCTCGACCTCGTCCGCCGCAAGGGCAGCAGCGTCAGCGGGCGGGAGCTCGTCCAGTCGTCGAGGTCGTTCAGGACCGTGAAGGACGCCGAAGCGGCGCTGTCGCGGCTGGTGGACGCGGGCCACGGGTCGTGGGTCACCCCGCCGCAGCGCGGGCCTGGCGCGCCCAAGGCCCGGAGGTTCGTGCTGCCCGGCGCTTCCGGCGATCCCGTCTACAGAAACCCCGCTGGCGATGCTGCGGAGCCGGATTCCGTTTGCGTTGACGGTGTAGACATGTCCAACAGCGGCACCGACGGAGGTGCCGCGTGATGAAGTGGGACCGCTGCTGGATCTCAGCACTCCTCGAAGGCCCGCACATGGACGGCTGGCGCCGCGGCCTCCGCGTCGCCCGGGTCGTCTCGCTTCGGCAGGTCGCGGGCATTCCCGTCATGCCGAACCGCAGCGGCCGCAAGCGTCGGCTCTACCTGGCGATGGCCAACCGCGGCCGAGGCTGGGAAGCGGTGGGCGTGTACGGCACAGCGAAGAAGGCCAGGCATGAAGCCGAGCGGGCGCTCGGGGAGGTGGTGGCATGAACCGATGGACCCTTTCGATCCACGAGGCCGGTCACGCCGTGGTCGCGTTCGCCCTGTCAGGTACGCGCATGCTTACGACGTTGCACCAGAACGGCGGTGGCGCGGCCTGGGCGCTTGAAGAGTTGTCACCAACCGATCACGCGATCATGGCCGCGGCGGGACCGCTCTCCGAGCACCTGGCCAACCGATACGCAGCGCCAGAGCCCTCGCCACCGGTCGCCAGCGACATGCCACCGCCGTCGCTGCCGACGCTTGAGACGGTCGCCACGGTCGAAACCGCTGCCGACCTCCACAAAGCCATCGCTCGGGCCGTCCCCGACCACATCACGGTCGCGCGGTGGTGCATCGCAGGCGTCGAGAAGCAACCCGAGCGGTGGGCCCAGCGGCACGCCTGGGTCCACACGCTGGCCCGTCGGATCATCAGCGACCACGAGAAGCACATCGTTGAAGTCGCGCGGGTGCTGTACCTGCGCGGCGTGGTCTCAGTCCCTCTCTTAGAAAGGAACGCCTCATGACAACCCTCGCCCAGATCGCCCAGAACAAGAAGCAGCAGGCCCGCGCCGCGTTCATCGACGCGGCATGGGCGGGTCAGACGCCCGACCGTCTCGCCGAGCTGGCCAGCGACGCCGCGATCGAGCCCGCGGCGGCGGACGCGATCATCACCCGCATCGCCGAGGCCCGCGCAGACATGCACTCCGCCAGCGATGTCGTGCGCCTGCGCCGGGCGGCTACAAAGACCAAGGCTCATGCCGACGCGACGCGGTCCCAGGCCGAGGCGCAGATCGCCAAGCTCGAGTCCGAGGCCGACGCCGCCTCGTTCGACGCCGAGAAGGCGCAGCGGGAACTGAACGCGGCCGAGTCGGCAGCCCGGCGCGTGTTGGCTGTGTACGACGAAGGCCTGCTCCCCGCGTCGCGCGTGCCCAAGGAGGTGCTGGCGCTGATGGAGCGTCGCGAGCACGAGCGCAAGGCGTCCGAGGCCGAGGCGACGAAGTGCGCGGCGTTTAACCAGCGCAACCGCATCCGCGATGATGTCGAGCGGCTGGAACGTGACCTGCGGAACCTCCCGATCTCACGCGATCAGCAGGAGCAGGAGGCCCGGCTGAAGGATGAGCTCGAGCGGGCCAAGGCCGCACTCGCGGCCGCGGAGGCCCGGCTCACCGACGCCGAGCGGGCGCACGCAAAGGCCCGCAAAGGGCTGTAGTCCCGCGACCTGATCCACATCTTCGCATGAATCGCTCCTTGGCCCAACCGCCAACGAGCGACTTGACCCGTGCCAAGTGCCAGCCCTCACTGTGACCCCGGCCGACCGTTCCGAAACGCGGCAGGGGCGGATGGAGATTCGCCCCATGGGCACCGTGTTCCGCAAGTCCTGGACCGCACCCGTTCCGCCAGGTGCAGAGATCGTTGAGCAGCGCGGCAAGCGCATCGCCCGCTATCGCATCCGCAGCGGCAAACTCCGCACCGCCGAGGTGTTCACCGCCGCCGATGGCCGTGTCCGCATGCGCGGCACGACCAAGTCGTACATCGCCAAGTTCCGCGACGCCGCCGGGTACTGGATTGAGCGCCCGACCGGATGCTCCGACGAGACCGCCGCGCGAGCGGTGCTGGCGCAACTGGAACGCCGCGCGGAGCTCGTGAAGGCGGGCGTGCTCACGCCGGAGGAGGATGCGGCGTCGCGGCACGGGGCCGAGTCGATCGAGACCAACCTCGACGCGTGGCGCGACCACCTGCGGCTCAAGGGCAGCACCGAGAACTGGTACACACAGGCCCGGCGTCGCGTGGCCCGCGTGGCTACTGACCGGGGCGTGAAGCGCCTGCGAGACTTCACGGCCGCGACGGTCGAGCGCTGGCTCACCGATCAGACGGACCAGAACATGTCGGCGGGAACGCGGAACGGGTACCGGCAGGCCTGCGTCACCTTCGTCAACTGGTGCGTCCGCGCCGGACGGCTCACGCACAACCCGCTGCTGGCCGTCGCGGTTGCCGACCAGCGGGCCGACACGCGGCGGCAGCGCCGGGCGCTGACCGAGGAAGAACTGGCCCGTCTGCTCGACGCCGCTCAGCGCCGCCCGTTGGCGGACGCGATGACGGTGCGCCGCGGGAAGGCCAAGGGCAAGCCGCTGGCGAACCTCTCGCCCGAGACTCGCGAGGACCTGTTCCGCATCGGCCGCGAGCGGGCGCTGATCTACAAAACGCTCGTGCTCACCGGCCTGCGGAAGGGCGAACTGGCCAGCATCACCGTCGGGCAGGTCGATCTTGGCGGACGGGTGCCGCACCTGCTGCTGCACGCACGCGACGAGAAGAACCGGCGCGGCTCGGAGATTCCGCTGCGGGGCGACCTCGCTGCCGACATCCGCGCGTGGCTCGCCGACCGGCTGACGCGAGCGCAGCAGGCGGCACGAGATGCGGAGGACTCCATCCCGGCGGCGCTCGCGAGCGACGAGCCGCTGTTCGACGTGCCCGAAGGGCTCATCCGAATCTTCGACCGCGACCTGGTCTTTGCCGGACTGGCTCGCGTCGAGAAACGCGGCGGCAAGGAGGTCGTCATCAAGACCGACGAGCGCGGTCGCACCATCGACGTTCACGCCTTGCGGCACACCTTTGGGACGCATCTGTCGAAGGCGGGCGTGCCCCTGCGGACGGCTCAGGCCGCGATGCGGCACAGCGACCCGAGCCTCACGGCCAACGTCTACACCGACCCGAAACTCCTCGACGTGGCCGGGGCGGTGGCGAGCCTGCCGGACCTGCCGCTGAGTGTGGTCGGAACAGGTGCCACCCGTCGCAGCGCTAATGTCTAGGCAAGCAGACCGGAGGCTTGCGAGCATGCGCACATCGGACCACCTCATCCCGGGCCAGACGTACTCGCGCGAGCAACTACGAGAGCGGTTTCAGATCGCGGACGCGACGATTAACACCGGCATCTTCCGCCCTGCAGGCCATGAGTCGGTTTGGCTGTTCATTACGGAGCAGAAGACCTCGGACCGCACGCCGTATGAAGACCAGCTCAGCGGTGAGGATTTGTACTTTGAGGGCCAGACTCAGGGCAGAACCGATGCTCTGGTCCGCGAACATCGCGACCGGGGACTCGAGTTGCTTCTCTTCTACCGCCATCGGAAGGACGAGCGGCCCGACTATTCGTTCCTGTACGAGGGCGTCTTCGAGTACGTCTCCAGCGAGTCAGGTCCGCCGACTCGCTTCCATCTTCGGCGGAAGGGCACGTAGACATCTGCGTTCACGCACCGGAACCTCGCGCCGAAGCGGTCGAATCTCGGCGCGATCCGGCGGCCTCATGCCGCCACACCTTGCACACCCGCTTGCACTTGCGCTTGCACACGCGCTTGCACAAGCGAGCGTCCACCCAGGTCATTCCCTGTCATCGTCCGGCTGTTGGCCCCGATCCGGCCGTCCCCGCCAACGTCGGAGGAACTCGCGGAATCTGCAGGGTTTGTCAACGAAAAGCCGCCGGTGTCATCGTGTGACATCGGCGGCAGTCAAAGCGGGCGAGGAGGATCGAACTCCCGACATTCAGCTTGGGAAGCTGACGTTCTACCGCTGAACTACGCCCGCGGAAGATGGGTCAGTATAGCCCCCCGCCGACGGCTGAAAAGCCGGCCCTTCATCCATGGGGCGTCCCCGGGGGACTCTACCGGAGCTCTCCCGCCTCGGCCGGGATCCCTGTCATGCTCTCCCTGGTTCGCTTGACCAGCCCGAACCAGATCAGCAGGAACGCCGGGTACGCCAGCCCGAAGACCACGGCCATGGCGATCCCGATCGTCGGGCCAATCCCCGACATCGTCTTCATCTGGGCGGCGAACGGCGAATCGGGGTTGTCGGCGATCCACTGATCCATCGCCACCTGCTGCCGAAGGACCACCCAGATCGACAACGCGAGCATCGGGAACGAAGCCAGGGCGTACACCAGGTGCAGCGTTCGGCCCGCTGCTTTGCGTGCGGCGGTCATCGCGCCCGCCGCGATCAGCAGAATGGCGAACACCCCGCCCAGGCCGAGCTGCACGTACTGCAACGGATCCGGCGGCAGGATGGGCATGTCCTTCGCCTGCTCCGGCGGGATCATGGCCGACTGCAGCGCGGGGCCGATGATCCCGCACCCCACGCACCCCAGCGACAGCACGCCCCAGCAGATGCTGACGATCCCCAGCACCTTGGGCCAGCTCGGCACCTCGACAACCACATCCTCGTACTGAACTGGCGATTCCTGCGTCATGCGTCAATCTCCGGCCCACACCCCACACGTCCCCCGACGACGGCCTGGTCGCCCGCAGTGTACAGCCAGCCCCCTCTGTGGGTGCGTCGCTTCAGAGGGAGGCGGCATTGACCCGCCGATCGAGGGCTCAAAGCTGCTGCAGGAAGCGGACATCGTTCTGGAACAGAAGGCGAATATCCGGAATCCGGTGCTTGCCCATGACCAGCCGCTCGATGCCGAACCCGAAGGCGAATCCGCGCCAGACCTCGGGGTCGATCCCGCACCCGCGCAGCACATTTGGGTGCACCATCCCGCAGCCGCCGAGCTCGATCCACCTTGGCTCCTCGCCGTCGCGCAGACGGATCTTCATGTCAAGCTCAGCGCTGGGCTCGGTGAAGGGGAAGAAGCTCGGGCGAAGGCGGATCTCCGCGTCCTCGCCGAAGTAAGCCCGGGCGAAATGAAGCAGGGTGCTCTTGAGGTCCACCATCGTCACATCGCGATCAATGAACAAGCCCTCGAGCTGATGGAACATGAACGAGTGCGTCGCGTCCACGGTGTCGGGGCGATACACGCGACCCGGGGCGACGATGCGGATCGGGTGCTTCAGCGTGCCGCCGCCCTCGGCGACAGCCTTCTCCATCACACGGATCTGCACCGTGGAGGTCTGCGATCGCATCATCCGCGGGCTGGCCGCCAGCTTCGGATCATCGACGTAGAAGTTGTCGATCGGGTCTCGTGCCGGATGCGAAGGCGGGATGTTCAGCTTCACGAAGTTGTGCTCGTCGTCCTCAAGCTCCGGGCCTTCCGCGACATCAAAGCCCATGCGGCCGAACACCTCGAGCAGATCGTCGATCACGCGGGTGATGATGTGCCGCCGGCCCATCGCACGCGTCGTCAGTTCGCCCGGCTCGGTCATGTCGACCCGCTCGGCAACGACCGCGGAAGCCTTGGCCGCCTTCGCCGCCTCGAACGCCTGCTCGAACTGCTGCCTCAGCGTGTTGAGCGCCGCACCGACCGCGGGCTTCTGATCCTTGGGCACGTCCTTGAGACCTGCCATCAGAGCCGCCATCCGCCCGCTTTTGCCGAGATAGGCGTTCTTCCAGGCGTCTACAGCGTCGGAGCCGGCGGCCGCCGACAACGCCGCCAGTCCTTCGTCCCGGAGGGAGTTGATCGCTTCGAGCATGGGCCAAGGGTAGGGAACGAAAAACAACGACGCCCGCCGGATGGGCGGGCGCCGCGAGCAATGCTCTGAAATCCGGCCTTGCGGGCGGATTAGTTCTTGCCGTCCGTGCAGGTCTTGCCCTCGGAGCAGGACTTCTCGGCGCACGAGGCTTTGCAGTCAGCCTTGTTGCCGGTCGTCTTGCAGCAGGCAGCGCCCTTCTCGCACGCGCCGACCATGCCCGCCGAAGCGGTGTCGGACTTCTGGGAGGACTCGCAACCGGCAGCGACGACAGCGAACGCCACACCGAACACCAGACCAGCGATGACCTTCTTCATTGCAATCTCCTTCGCGAGCCTCTCAGGCCGCTCAATGCGTATCGACGCGACGCCCGACCCATCCGCGGAGTCGAGAACCGCGAGCCTGAGATCATACGGCTGTTCCGAGGCCGATGTTTGCTCCCACACCGGGATTCTCGATTTCGATACGTACAAAAAGCAAACCGCCCGGGATAGTCCCGGGCGGCTTGATTGATTCGATCACCTATTCAGGCAGCGGATTCGGCCTTGCGGACTTTCGCCGCGAACGCCGTGCGCTTGTCCGCGGTGCGACGGCGGGTGCTCGCCTTGCCGCCGATCTCCGGGCCTTCCTCGGCCCCGACGAACTGAAGGAGGCAGAGTTCGGCGGCGTCGCCGATGCGGTGGCGGCCGAGCCTCACCACGCGGGTGTAGCCGCCGGCACGGTCAGAGAACCGCTTGGCCACGTTCTCGAAGACGTGCGCGACGACCGAGGCGCCGCGGGTCATCTCGCCGAAGCGGTTGCGCTTCACCTTGTCGCCGCTGGGAAGGTCGAAGAACGCCGAGGCCCGCTCCTTGAGCGAATCGACCGAGGCCTTCTCCTGGTCCGAAGCGTCCGCCGGCAGGTACAGCCAGTCGAAACCCTTGCGGTCCCGGCCGAGCTTCGACGCCACCAGGCGGCGGTGATGCTGCGTATCGCCCTTCTTGGCGATGGTGACAATCTTCTCGACGAAGGGCTGAACAGCCTTGGCCTTCTGCTCCGTCGTCACGATCTGCCCGTGCTCAAGCAGGGCGCAGGCGAGGTTACGGAGCGTCGACAGGCGATGGGCCGTGGTACGACCAAGGCGATATCCGGCTCGACGGTGACGCATGACACACTCTCCAAGAACCCGCCGGTCAAACCGGACCGGGCCTCAATCCTAGGACACACCGAACGCCCCCACCACCCCCCACCACCACGAACTCCCCCAACTCCATCACATCGCGGGGATCTCGGGCTTCTGCACCACGTACCCCTCGGGCAACGTCATGCCGAGATCCAGGCCGATGTCGTTCAACTTCCGCTTGACCTCACGCAGCGACGTCTTCCCGAAGCTCCGCAGCTTCAGCAGGTCGGCTTCCGTTTGGATCACCAACTGGGCCACCGTCTCGATCCGGGCGGACTCCAGGCAGTTGCTCGCACGGACGGACAGCTCCATCTCGGCCACGGGCATGTTGAGCTTGCGGATGAGGTCCTCGTCGACGCCCGCCGCGGCGGCCGCCTCGTCGCTCACTCGCTCCTCACCCAGCTCGAAGTACTGCACGAAGGGATTCAGGTGCTTCCGGATGATCTTCGACGCCTCGACCAGCGCCATCTCCGGCGAGACCGTCCCGTTCGTCCAGATCTCGAGAGTCAGCTTGTCATAGTTCGTCCGCTGCCCGACGCGCGTCTCCTCGATCTTGTACCGCACGCGCTGCACGGGGGAGTACATCGCGTCGACGTGGATCAGGCCGACTTCCTGCTCGCCGTCCTGCGAGTACTGCTCGCTCGCCGGGACGTAGCCACGCCCCTTCGCGACGTGAATCTCCATCTCGAAGTCGATCTTGTCCGTGAGCGTCGCGATGACCAGATCCTTGTTCAGGATCGTGATCGCCGTGTCCGCCTGGATCATGTCCGCCGTGATCTCGCCGGGCCCGCGGGCGGCAAGCTTCATCACCTTGGGCTCATCGCCCTCGAGCTTCACGATCAGGTTCTTCACGTTCAGAACGATGTCCGTGACGTCTTCCATCACGCCGGGCATCGACTGAAACTCGTGCTGGGCACCCTTGATCTTGATCGCCGTGACCGACGCGCCCTCGAGCGAACTGAGCAGAACGCGACGGATGCTGTTCCCGATCGTTGTGCCGAACCCGCGTTCGAACGGCTCGGCGATGAACCGGCCGTAGTTGATCGTGTTGAAGCGGGGATCGGCGATCACCCTGGACGGCAACTCGAGACCGCGCCAACGGAACCTCATGCCTGATTCCCTTCTGATGCAGCAGTGACCCGGACAAGAGACGCCCGATTCGGCTCACGGGGTGCGTTCGGCGGTGCTGCTCGGCCGAACGTCCCTTCTTCCCGATGGGCGACTGTGTTTCACTCGCGCAAGCCCGCAGGCCGGCCCGATGTGCTATTCGATCAAACGCGGCGACGCTTCGCGGGGCGGCAGCCGTTGTGCGGAACCGGGGTGTGGTCCTCGACCGCCGTCACGCGAAGACCCGTCGAAACCAAGCCATTGACCGCCGACTCGCGACCCGCGCCGGCGCCCTTGATCCGAACCTCGATCTCCGTCATCCCGAGCTTGCGGGCCTTCTGACCCGCCGTCTCGGCGGCGCGCGTCGCGGCGAAGGGGGTGCTCTTGCGGCAGCCCTTGAACCCGATCGTGCCGGCCGAGTCCCAGGCGATCGTCTCGCCGTTCATGTCCGTCACCGTCACGATCGTGTTGTTGTTGCTCGCGCGGATGTGCGCGATGCCACGAACCACGTTCTTCCTGACTTTGCCCTTCTTCGACATGCTGCTTGCTCCTCGGATCTTCCGACCCTCTGGGTCGTCCCCGATCTATCCCGGCGCCCAGCGTCCTTACGCCGCCGCCGGACGTGTGCTCGTTCGTGCCGCTCTGATTACTTCGCCTTGACCGACTTCTTGCCGGCCACGGTCTTCTTCTTGCCCTTGCGGGTGCGGGCGTTGGACTGCGTCCGCTGACCACGGACGGGCAGGCCCTTGCGGTGACGGTCGCCGCGGTAGCTCTTGATGTCCTTCAGACGCTGAATGTTCTGCTGGACCTGACGACGCAGCGCACCCTCGACCAGGTACGTCGCGTCGATGATCGCACCGATCTGCGCCACCTGCGTCTCGGTGAGCTGGCTCGCACGCACATCGCCGTCGATCTTCGCTTCGTCCAGAATGCGCTGCGCAACGTCGGGACCGACGCCGTGGATGTACTGCAACGCGAACAGAATCTTCTTCTTCTCAGGAACGTCAATACCCGCGATACGTGGCACGCTGAGGCTCCTTGCAAGGCGATGGCTCGCCGTTCATTCCGATTCTCGTGCCCGCCGCTGTCGCGACAGAGCACTCTTCTCGATCATCGATCCGCCGCGCACGCCCCGGCAAAGGCCCGGGCGCACGATCCGTCAGCCCTGCACCTGCTTGTGCTTGGGATCGGCCTTGCAGATCACCCGGACTTTGCCCTTGCGCCGGACGATCTGGCAACTTCCGCAAACGCGACGAACGCTCGCCTTCACTTTCATGACTCACCTTCCACGCCGACAGGGCCTCGACCCGGCTTGCGCCGCCAGGATCACGCCTGATCGGTTCACTTCGCTTCCGCACAAACCCCCGACGCGCCGCCGCGAGGGGCAAGAGTCGATTCTAGGCCGCCCATTCGCGGTCGTCCGCACGGGCACCGCAACACTTGAACTTTGTCCGAAGATCCTTCTCGATTCACAATCCGCACATCAACCGTACGAGGGCGGGGGCGGACCACCACCGCCGTGCCGGAACGTGATCCGGGCCTTGCTCAGGTCGTACGGACTGATCTCGACCGTCACCCGATCCCCAGGGAGAATGCGGATGTAGTTCATCCGCATCTTGCCCGACACGTACGCCAAAACTTCGCTCTTCTGCTCGTTCGGCAGCCGGACCCTGAACATCGCGTTCGGAAGAGCCTCGGTCACCACGGCCTCGAAGGTGAACTTGTCATCCTTCTTCGACATATTCCTCCATTCCGGGGGATTCTCTTCCCGGGTCGCCATTCACTTCCCGCGCGGACCGCGGATCTCGTCACCACCACTGAGGAACCCGGTGTAGTTCCGCATGAGCAGGTTTGCTTCCACACGCTGGAGGAAGTCCAGCGTGACACTCACGACGATCAGCAGCCCGGTGCCGCCGAGGAAGTGCGTGATGCTCTCGGCCACGCCCAGGCTCTTGTTGATGACCATGGGCAGCACCGCCATCACAGAGAGGAACGCCGCCCCGACGAACGTGATGCGGACCATCACCGTCTCGAGGTACTCCGCCGTGCGAGGGCCCGGGCGAAGACCGGGGATGAACGAGCCATGCTCCTTGAGCTGCTTGCTCATTTCCTCGGGGTTGAACTGCACAGTGATCCAGAAGTAGCTGAAGAAGTACACCATGATCACGTACAGGATCACGTACGGGAACTGCCCCGTCGTGAAGTTGTTGTGCAGCCACGTCGCCGCGAGATAGAAGAACCCTCGGCTCTGACCGGCCTGCGCAACCTCGTGCATGTACGAGAAGAGAATTCCGGGGAACATCATCAGCGTGCTGGCGAAGACGATCGGCATCACGCCGCCGTGATTGATCCTCAGCGGCAGGAAGCTGCGCTGCCCGCCGAACACGCGACGTCCGCGCGTGTGCTTGGCCTGCTGCACCGGGATGCGGCGCTGCGCGACCGTCATCAGAACCGACCCGGCACACACCAGCACGAAACCGGCCGCGATCCCGGTCAAGCCGGGCACGCCCATCTTGCCCGGCGTGCCGGGCTCGAACGTGCGGTAGATATCGATCAACGCCACGGGCATCGTCGCCAGGATGCCCGCCATGATGATCATCGACACGCCGTTGCCGATGCCGAACTTGTCGATCTGCTCGCCGAGCCACATCAGGAACAGGGTTCCGGCTGTCAGGGCGCCGACAGCCATCACCCACCACAGCGGGCTGGCCATCGCCTGGGGATAGATCGTCCCCTGCCGATCGAGGAACACCAGCCAACCGATCCCCTGCACGATGCACAGGGCAAGCGTCGCGTACCGCGTCCACTCCTGGATCTTCTGACGGCCGGTCGGGCCTTCATCCTGGATCTTCTTGAGCTGCGGCATCGCCGAAGCCAGAATCTGGAAGATGATGCTCGCCGTGATGTACGGCGCGATGCCAAGCCCGAAGATCGTCGAGTGCGACAGGGCACCACCCGAGAACGTCGCGACGTAGATCGCGATCTTGCCGAACGCCGACCCCTCCGCCGAGGCGTCGAAGATCTGCTTCATCTGCTCCTGGTTCACGCCGGGAAGCGGGATCCAATGCCCGATCCGGAAGACACAGAGCATGCTCAAGGTGAAAATCACCTTGTTGCGAAGTTCGGGGACCTTAAAGACGTTGACCAACGTCTGGAGCATTCAGACTTCCTTCCATCACGACCGGCTACGCGGCCGCCCCCCCACCACCCGGCAATCGACCTGTGAAAGACAAACTCCCGGGCTCGCGTGGCGAGCGTTCCCGGGAGGTGATCCGGTGCCGACCCCTGGCGGGAGTCGAGCCTCGCGAGCGGCCGAACTTTAGGCCTTGCCCTTGCCAGACTTCTTGGGAGCCTCTTCCTCGCCGCCCGAACCCGCGTCGGCGGCCGCCTTGGGCTTCTTGCCGCCGCGGCGGAGCTTCTTGTCCAGGTTCTTCGGGGTCTTGTCTTCGCTGTTGCGGTCCACGCCGCGGACGAAGTCACGACGAGTTCCGGTCTCGTTGACCTTGCCACCCGCGCCCTCGATGAGCTTGCGGGCCTTCCCGGAGACCCGGGCCGCCGACACGTCGAGCTTGACCTTGAGGCCCTCTTCGCCGATGTCGCCCAGGATCTTGAGGTCCCGGCTGTCATCGCGGATGAGTCCGGCCTTGACCATCGACTCGGCGTTCACCGCGCCGCCCTTGGCGAACGACGGATGAGCGACGATGTCCGAAAGGTTCACGATCCAGAACTGCGTCCGGAACGGGGCGTTGGTGAAGCCGAACTTCGCCATGCGGCGGAAGTACGGCATCTGGCCGCCCTCGAAGCTGCGCTTCCCGGCATAACCGGAACGCGAGCTGGCACCCTTCTGGCCTCGGCCCGACTGCTTGCCGTGCCCGCTGCCTTCGCCTCGGCCGACGCGCTTGCGCGCCTTGTACTTCCCGGCCAGGACGGTGATGTCATGGATCATCATGG
>DDSG01000085.1:27689-27810 GCA_002343325.1 Phycisphaerales bacterium UBA2396
TGATGTCATGGATCATCATGGCTTCTGTCTCCGTCGGACTCAGGCCGCTATTGGGCCGCTCCGCCGTGTTGCTTCTCTTCTGCGACCAAACCCGACACTCCCCCAACACCCAAAACCCGAG
>DDSG01000041.1:0-159 GCA_002343325.1 Phycisphaerales bacterium UBA2396
GCCGGCCCAAGGGCGCCCAGCGCGCCGAGGTCTTCGTCGCGCTCACCGCCCCGGGCAGCCCCGCGCCCGCGCACCCCGGAGACTACCGCTACGTCGGCAGCGTCACCCGCGGCGAGGCGACGCTGAGCTTTGAGCCCGACAAGGGCGGCATGCAGGCCC
>DDSG01000041.1:403-5680 GCA_002343325.1 Phycisphaerales bacterium UBA2396
CCGACAAGGGCGGCATGCAGGCCCACTACCTCTCGCGCTGGGTGAGCACCAGCGGAGCGACCGGCCCCTGGGGCGAAACAGCCAGCGCGACGGTGGCGGCGTAAGACCCCGCGGCGCCGGACAGACGCATCGCGTCGACGCCGGTCCTCGCCCCGCCGGGGCATTGGCGTGTCGCCACGGACGCATCCCACGCCCCGCGGGCGCAAGGCGTGAAAACCGTCTCCCCCGCGCCGGACTGCCCCGGAGGGGCAGAGGAGTGATCAACCCGCTTGGTCAGCACGCGGGGCGAAAAAGGCCCGTGGTCTGAAGTGACGTCGGCGACGGTGGCGGCGTAGGGGGCAACGGAGGTGGGGTACGGAGATTGACCCGTAGGTGCCGACATAAGAATGCGTCACGTGCCTCTGTGGACAACACATCAACACGCACCGATACACTTGTTCTCTTGGGAACTTGACCAATCTACGGTGTCGGCGCGCCCGCCTGCCATTTCGGCAGGCAGGTTGATCGACGTTCACGTGTCGACAGGGCTTTGGCAACCTTAGGGAAGCGACCACCTGTGGCTCTCGGGCCATCCAACGGGGTTATCCCGTGCGCAGCGGCACGCGTAGACACGGCACCCCCCTTGCCTACATTTGTGGACCGTGCCCTCGCTCCGAGAATACAAACTGTTCATCAGCCATGCGTGGCGATACAACCAGGACTACAACAGGCTTGTCCAGTTCCTTCGTGACGCTCCATGTTTCGAGTTCCATAACCTCAGCGTTCCCAGCCACGCGGGCATCGACGCCGACGACACGGATGAACTGAAGAAACTCCTCCGCAACCAAATGCGGCCCGCCGACGCGTTCTTGGTGATTGGCGGCATGTATGCTGCGCACAGTAACTGGATCGACTTCGAGATCAACTTTTCGAAGTACATCGGAAGGCCCATCATCGGAATCTACCCGTGGGGGAGTGAGCGGATGCCTCGCGTGATTCAGGATGCTGCGGACGTGATAGTGGGCTGGAGCACGAAATCGATCGTCGAGGCGATCCGTGCCTTCGCCTTGACAGACGGGTGGTGATACGCTGTAGATTGGGCCATCGCGAGACCGAGGAGCATCAGCATGATTCGAGCGTTTCTGAGCTTCGTGGAAGAAGACCTGAACCTCGTGAATCTGTTCAGGGGTCAGGCCAAGAACAGGAACTCCGATCTGGAGTTTGCGGACTACTCCATAAAGGAGCCGTTCGACAGCACCAACGCGGACTACATCGCACGCGGCATCACCGCGCAACTCAAGTTGGCTTCGACTACGGTGTGCCTGTACGGGCCGACAACCTACACCAGCAAGTGGGTCGATTGGGAACTGCGGAAGAGCCTCGAACTTGGAAAGCCCATCATGGGGGTCTGCCTGTATGGTGACGGGCGAGTGCGGTACTACCCCGCGGCGCTGGAGAACAAGCCGCGGGTGATGTGGGATGTGGACGAAATCGTTCGGACGATGCGGCAGATTGCGAGGTAGCCCGATCCCCGTTCTGGAGCCGTCCCAATGCCCGAGCCTGCAATCAAGAAGTTCTTGGATGAAGAGTACCCGAAGGCGGTCGCGTTCTACGACAGAGGGGCGGTCAAGGCCAAACGCTGGTTTCGTGGCCTCTCGATCTATTTGATCCTCATCTCCGCGGTGTTGACTCTTTGGATCGCCCTGGGAACGGCCGAAGACTCGTGCCGTTGGCTACGCGCTGCCATTTCAGCAAGCATCGGGGTTGCGACTGCTCTCCTATCCCATTTGAAATGCCAAGAGAACTGGCTGTCCTACCGCGCGTCGTGGGACGCCATAGAACGGGAGCGCAGGCTATACGACGCGGGAGCGGGTGAGTACAAGGGCGTGGCCGACAAGGACACGCTCTTTGTTGAACGGGTTGAGGCGATTAGGACGCGGGAGGGGGCCGACTTCTATTCTCGCCATGCGAAGGGCGAGGAGCAGGCGAAGAAGCCCACCACTGCCGAGTAGATGTACCATTGTCTTCTCGGAGAAGGCACCGTGCTGATTCCCGTCTTTGTTTCTACGCCCAACGCACTCACCACTGCTCAAGATGCGGCTCACCGGTATCTGCTGGGCGAGTTGGGGCAGATGGGGTTTGAAGCACGGACACTGGGCCGAACCGACTACCCCACAAGTTTCCCCCTTCGGGAAGTGCTCACGCTCGCCAAACACTGCTCCGGAGGCGTCGTCCTCGGCTTCTCGCAGTTCGAGGCCACGGCGGGAGTGTCAAAAAAGGGAACGCCCTACAAGCGCACAGTCAAGAAGGGCAGGCCTGAACTGTTCCCGACGCCGTGGAACCATCTCGAAGCCGGTATCCTCTTCGCCCTCGACGTGCCGCTCTTGGTGTTCCGCGAGAACGGAATCGCCGGTGGTGTGTTTGACAACGGTGTCACCGATCTGTTCGTCCATCCGATGCCCAAAGTGAATGTGGAGTACGCCGAAAAGAAGGCACTCCGCGCCGTTTTCCATAAGTGGGCAGCGCAGGTCCGGGCGCACTACTACGGCGAGCGCTGATTACAGCAGAAAGATCCCAGCATGGCCAGAAAACGCGTGTATGTCGCCTTTGACTTCGACGATGTCGAAGTGAAGAACGAACTCATCCGGCAGTCGAAACTGCCCGAGTGCCCATTCGATCTCGAAGACTGCTCGATCCAGAAGCCCATCGACAAGGGGTGGGCGGCGGAGGCCGAGCGGCGCATCAAGGGGTGCGATTGCGTAATCGTGCTGTGCGGGAAGCAGACGCATCAGGCCGGGGGAGCGTCCACCGAACTGCAGCTTGCCACAAGGGCTCAAAAGCGGCGCTTCTTTCTCGCGGCGACGCGTCACGACATCCCCACGCCGCCCGACCATACGCCCAAGGGGACGCCTATCTACACCTGGCGATGGGCCACGGTGTCAACTCTGATCGAGGGCGGCACACCTCCGCCAAACGCCGTGGTCCGTTACGCTCCATAAGCCGAGGGCTGCCGCCCCCCGGAACCCCCCGCTCCGCCATCGGGCGGATCAAGGCGGCCCCGGCCAGGTCCACAGCATCGCTTACACTCCCCTTCGACACACCGGGAGTGCCCGATGCCGGAAGGATACGACTCTCACGCCGACTACATGGGATGGGTGAAGGCCGACGCCGACGCGCGGGCGGCCCTTGTGCGGGCGACGCTTGTCCGGGCGTTCGCCGGGTTTGTCGAAGTCCGCGAGGTCGAGGTCATCACCTTCTCGGCCATGACCGCGATGGATCTTGCCGCGGCCATTCAGGCCGAGCCGAGCATCCTCAAGCCGCTCATGGCGTGCTGCAACGTCGCGGGGCGGGCGGTCGAGCGGGATCTCGACATCCGCGGCCTGGATACGTACGAACCCCGCTTGAGTGAGACGCACGCGGCGGCCATCGCGGGGTACCTCAAGCCCTTCCTGCCGCAGGAACTGGCCGTGCCCGCGCTGAGCGAGCTCGATCGGTTCTTTTTCGTTGACAAGGAGATCCGCGCCCGCAAGGGACGTTGGGAGCAGGCGATCGTTGAATCGCTCAACCGGCTCTCGCGGTACACGTTCAAGAAGCGGCGGTTTGTGGTGCGTGGGGAGTCGTTCGAGATCGACGCCGCCGCGCCCGAAACGGGCCCCATCCAAGTCGCCGTCGACGTGAAGCGGATCGAGGCCCGGCGCGACATCCACAAGCGGGCCGACGAGATCATCAACAAGGCGACCAAGTTCAAGAAGAAACACCCGAAGTCGCTCTTCGCGGCGGTCGTCTACTACCCGTTCACGGCCGAGCACGTGAACGTGCAGAGCAGACTCGCGTCCCGCGCCATCGACGCGGTCTGCTTCGCGTCGCAGGGGGATGAACAGATCGGTGTGGCGATCGGCCTCTTGGTCGATCAGCTCAAGATCCGGAAGTAGCCGCACGCCCGCGCGTCGAACGCTCAAGAGCGGCGAAGGACGAGCGAGGGCGGTTCGGCGAACACGCGTCCCTGTTCCAGTTCCTTGCGGATGCGTTTCTGGGCCATCGCGTGGTACCTGGGATCGAGTTCGTTGGCGATGCTGTTGCGGTCGCACTTGAGGGCCGCGATCGTCGTGGTGCCGGTGCCGGCGAAGGGATCAAGGACGGTGTCGCCGGTAAACGAGAACATGCGGACGAGTCGGTAGGCCAGCTCGACGGGGTACGGGGCGGGGTGGTCCTTGGTCGATGCCCCCGTGACGTCGGTCCAGATCGGCCGGAACCACTTGGCCTGCTCCTCTTTCGAGAGGCGGCTCGTGGCCCGCTGCTCGTCCGTGGGACTGCGGTACTTCCCGTGCTTGCGGAGCATCAGGATGTACTCGACATCGTTCTTGATGATCGCGTTGGGTTCGTAGGGCTTGCCGAGGAAGCCGCCCCCGCTGCCGCTCGCCTCGAACGTTGCGTTGGCGATCTTGTTCCAGAGGATCGGCGTCAGGTAATCAAACCCGATGCGGCGGCAGCGGACGGAGATGTCGGCGTGAAGAGGCAGCACATGGTGCCGCCCGCCGTTCGCACGTCGCGCGACGCACACGTCACCAACATTGCACACCAGCCGACCACCGGGCACCAGCACGCGATAGCAGTGCCTCCAGACCTCGTCGAGCGCGTCGTGGAAGGCCTCGTAGTCGTCCATCTCGCCGAGCTGGCCGGGGTGCTTGTTGTACTCCTTGAGGTTGAAGTACGGCGGCGACGTCACCACGAGATGAACCGACTCGTCGGGGACCCAATCGAGCCGCCTGGCGTCACCGAGGTTCAGGGTGTGCTCCGTGGCCGGGCCGCTGTACTCCCGCGCCGCCGGGATGCGAGTGGCGTCGGTTCGGGTGCGGCGGGTTCCGTTGGTCTCGGCGATGGGCACGGGTGGCTCTGCTCCATTCAAACACCGCATGGTATTCGGGGTCGGCTGGGTCCGCTCGCCCCTACGCGTTGAGCCTCCTGGCCAGCGGACGGTTCCCATCCGGGCGGGGAGAGGTGCGGAGAGGGCGGCAGGCCCTCTCTGCATCGGCGAACAAGGCGGACGAGCGGTGTGGTGTCCTCTGCGGGTCGCACGGGGGTCGGCGGGTGTGACCTTTCTCCGCCCCGGCCGGGGCGGGCCGGTCCGTGTCACGCTGTCCACGGGGTCCGCTCCGCCGACGGGGACGCGGGCGGAGCGCAGCCCGTGGCGACGGCCCGTCGCCCTGCTGGGGCGAAGAAGGGGGGAAATGGAGCCACGAAGCGCGGGTTGTCGCTCCACCCGTGGCGTGGGGGGGCGGCCCGTTGCCCCGGTGGGGC
>DDSG01000041.1:6067-6263 GCA_002343325.1 Phycisphaerales bacterium UBA2396
GCCGAACCCAGAGAAGGAACGTAAGAACCATGGCTGATTACATTCCCGGCCCCGATGCGAACTTTCAGGCGTGGCAGGCCAACTTCGTGACCTACGCCTCCGCCAACGCCGCCGCCCTGGGGCTCACGCCCGCCGACCTCACGCCCCTCACCGCGGCCCAGTCCGGCTGGGCCACCGCCTTCCCAGATCGGAAGAG